>DAIDIP010000013.1 GCA_027451745.1 Candidatus Melainabacteria bacterium | reverse complement strand
TTTTCATTTTGTTCTGCTCCCTTTCTAGTTGATTTATGAGCAGAACCCTCATTTTACACGCTCTCAAGAGGTGGCCCGAAATTCGGGGTCCACTTCTGGTACTGAAGTATCGACTGCCCACTTTCTCCGGGATGCGCGCCTTTAATCGGCTGACTAAGCTGCATCTGATCGCCGATCACGACAATATTTTTTGTGCTGGGTGACATGCCTAGAAGGTTTGCAACTGATACCTGACCAGCTTCATCAACAAAGAGATAATCCAATGCATTTACCGCGCTTTCGTGACTGAAAGCCCAGGCTGTACCACCGACTAATTGAAACTGCGATCGACCTTGACCAAATACATCTGAAGCTGACTTACTGAAAGCAAAGGCTGTACCATCCAGTCCGAAGTCTTCCTTGTCTTGTTGAATCTTCGTACCGTTGAAAGAGAAGCGATCTTTGAGTGCTTCCTTGCCAACCTTGTTGAGCAAGTTGGCAATGGCCTTGTGGCTGTTTGACGCAACACCAATAGTCTTGCCTGTTTTGAGGAGTTCGACGATGATCCTTGCGGCTTTAGTTGTCTTACCGCTTCCTGGTGGTCCCTGGATGCACAGAGTGCTGTTATCTAAGTTCTTTATAGCTTCAATGGCAGCTTCTGTAATGTCCGTTCCAGGTCGCATAATCGGTCCAGCTGGATTCCCTTTAATCGCAGGCCGGCACCGAAGTAGGAAATTTTCAATTGCCGGCGGTAATTGCTTGGTTTTCTGCCAGTTAGATAAGGTGCGGAATATGGACTCTGCTATTCGGTCTGCGTCCACATATTCATCAGGTATTAAACTGAGCCGGTCTGGCGGATCGCCAAGACTAAGCTGCGTAGCCCCCATCTTTATGGTGACCAGACCGGCTTCATTATCCAGACTATTGATCTCCGCCTTGCGTGCAAGGTCATGCGCAAAAAAGCATTTGGTAGCCGCATCCATTTTGGTGTCTTGTGCAGGATCGAATCTGTACTCAAAGCCACGCGATCTTTGTATCGTCGTTGGAGGAGTATTGGTGCGCGTCAATGCGCCCAAGCAATTTGGATCATCGATTAGTTGTTGCTCGGTCATTTCGTGTCTGTCGTATTTGGCCCAAAAGACGGGGCGTGCTTCGCGCCAGTGGAACTCAAGCAACTGTGCGAGTATTGTTTGCAGCCGTGCTTGCTCTGGATCATCAGGCAAATGACTCAACAGATGCTGCGCCAGCGCCGCCGCTTGATTGCGTGCAATCGTTGCTTGTGATGACGGCTCAGTTATGACTGGCGGAATCCAGGCAATACGCTCCTGTTGCTGCACATCACGCAGCCAGGCAGCAAGTCCTGCCGTGGAATCACAGTCGTCTTTGTTGTAATCACGAATCAGTTTGAGAGTACGTGAGCTCTGGCAGTCGTCCCCATTGCTTTCCTCAAGCCATTTTGCATAGAAGACTACGGAATCCATAGCAGTTGCTATCTCAGCAGCACGCTTGTCGCGACAGAGATGTTCGATGTCTTTGATCGAGTAACTCGGAGTACCAACTCGCAGCCCCTGGCGGACTATAGTAAGCAGGTTGACGAACACTTGGTTGCGGAGCAAGTCATCGAGTTCGCGCTCGCGCGTCGCGTGTCTTCCCATTAGTCTACGCATCGCGGCTACCTCGTAGTCGCCATAATGATAAATGTGCATCGAGCGATCGCCTTGCCAGCGAGCGTACACCCAATCCATGAATTGCTCGAAACTTGCTTTTTCTTGTTGACGATCGTGCGCCCACCAATCCTTGAATTTCAGATCGTTGCCTTCGTAGAACGAGACACCGAAAAGGTACTCCAATCCACCTTCGACATGAGGATATCCTTCCATATCAAAGAATACAGTCCAGAGGTGACCGTGGCGGAAGCAATGCAAAACCTCGGCGCACAGAGTTCTCATGTGCAAGCACTTGAAATTTCGGGCGCTCAAGTCCGATTGACTCATGCTGAAGTCGTGCTTGCGATTTCAGTGTTTGAAAGGTGGCCGGCTCCAGCCGTGTTATGTTGGCAACCGTTGTCTGAGCGAGTCCGGTCATCGTATTGATGCCTGCGCTTTCGAGTTTGCGAATCTGCGTTCGGCGAATATTTGCAACCCGGCTTAAATGATCAAGATCGTCCAGGATCTTTTCAGCGTGGCTTGTCCAACGCCTGTGATCTGCCATTCCGTCGGGTATTGGTTGCTTGGTGCGATGAAACGCAGCTTGTGTTTTTAAGAACGTCTCTTTAAGCTGCCGGTAATAGTAGAGATAGTTCAGAGTGCGGAATGTCTTTTCGCGCCGGTCTCCGAGCACGATTCCAACGACTTCTGGCAATACGCCCTGAACGCTTTCTAGTAGTTCGGCGTAACAACAAAGTTGAATCAGGAAGTACGGCTTAGGTTTGCGAGACAATTTTGTGTCCCAGACCTGGTAATGGTAATCACCAAGATCGGATTTGCCAACTGCTCTTTGAAGAAAATCGGACCGACCGGCAAAGTTGCCGCTCCTGAGTTCGCCTTGATAGATATACTCAATGCCGCCACGCATTGCGGCTACTGTGGCTTCATAAGAATCTATCCGAGGAATATTTGCAATCTGCGCTCCTGCTTTTTCAAGCTGTTTTAGATAACGTTCCTCGTGCTCGTTGCCCATATTTTGTAATAGCGTAAGACCAGCATCGCCCTTGTCGGGCTGCAGTTCGTCGGGAAACTCAAGGTAGAAGCGATCCATCCACGACCCAAAAGGAGATTCCATAAAAAGAATCAGGTCAGATGGTGAGTAAATGATGTTGCCTTCGCTATCTTTTTTCACTCGGTAATGTCTCGCGACCCATTAACTGGCAAGCGGAACTCAACTTTGCAATTTTGACGTATTGATCAAACTTCGACCTTATCAAGTCGCTGCTTTCCCATCTTTTCCTTAGTTATCGCTTATCGTTTCAAAAACATATCACCGGCATATCACCGACGCGATATGCCTCGCCCAATAAAAAAACGGCTCATCGTCTTGGGAGCCGCTCACTATCTCATTTTGAATTATCCTGCCCGGGAGGACTCGAACCTCCGACCTCATGGTTCGTAGTCGCATGGGCTTGGTATTACTGATGGTTCCTAAAGCTTACTCTGTCTTTATGGACGAGCTTTTTTGGATCGTTCTAAGATTCGCTCAGTTTGCTGAAATTTCCTCAAAATTGATGTCTATGGTAGTCCAGAAGTAGTCCCGAAAATTTATCACCAGTCATTGACAATAAAGTAGTCCCGGACTACCATAAGCAGAGTATAAATCCCGGTAACCAGTATGAACACTGGTTTTCGATGAAATCATCGGGACTACCGCAATAGGTGGCAGAAAATGGCAAATAAAGAGTTTAATTTCATCAAGAAGTCAATAGATGCTTTGCCTGCTCCCAAAGGACAAAATGAACGGGCACGCTATTACGATTCAGTCATGCGCGGGCTGTGCATTCGCATTACAGGCAATGGCAAGAAATCATTTTACTTCTATCGCAAGGTGCAGAGTAGAGTCGTAAGTCAGAAGCTTGGTGATTATCCAGATATGAGCATTGAGCAAGCCAGGGGCAGAGCAGGTGAGTTAAACGGCAGGATAGCTGGCGGTGAGAGACCTTGGGAATTAAGCGCAGCGGCTAGGGCTGAGATCACTTTGGAAGATTTGTTTGCTATATATATTGACCGACACGCTAAAAAGACGCGTAAGACATGGGAAGTTATGGAGAATGACTTTGACCGCTACGCCAAGAAAATACGCAAACGGAAATTATCTGAAATTAGTAATGACATGGCTAATAAATTGCATGGACAGCTCGGGCAAGAGCGTGGTGTTTATTCAGCAAATAGATTTATTCAATTGATGAAGGCAACCTATAATAAGGGCATCACCTGGAAGCTATATGATGGCAACAACCCGTTTGTTGGCATTAGTTTATTCCCCGAGAAACCTAGACAAAACTTTTTAACTAATCAACAAGCAGGAAAACTTTTACAGGCTTTATATGAACCAACAATAGACAAAAGAAAAAAAGACTTGCATGATTTCTTGAGACTAAGTCTTTTTACTGGCATCAGAAAATCTAACTTAGCGAGTCTCAAATGGGCAGATATAAGTTTTGCCAATGAAACCCTGACCATCCCTGACACCAAAAATGGTACTGCTCAGGTTATCGCCCTGGGCGCGAATGAACTTGAAATTTTAAAAGAGCGGCGCAAAGATGCCACCAGTGAATATGTATTTGCAGGTAGCGGCAGTCGTGGACATATTGTTGATATAAAGAAAAGCTGGAATACTTTGCGGACAAGTTTAGGTATGCCGGATTGCCGTATACATGACTTGCGACGCAGCCTCGGTTCTGCACTGGCGAACAGTGGTATTAATGTTGCATTGGTGAAGTCTATTCTGCACCATAAAGATCAAAAAACAACCTTGTCACATTATGCTTTTGCTACAAAAGATGCAGAAAAAAGAGCTAGAGAAGCTGTTCAAAAAGATTGGCTTGAAGCTGCTAAGAACGAGGACTCTAAGGTGGTATCGATAGGCTAAGTCAAACACTGAAATCTAATGTACATATAGCGTTGATTAACTGAAGACAATGATTGGACGTATATTTACCTTGTTCTTTTACTGGTCGCGCATATATTAGATTGTTTGTTTTAATCTACGTTTCATATATCCTCAAAATCATAAATTGGGCAATAAACAATAACTGAACCTCACATTAGTAAGTGCTAATATCGAGTCAACTTTTGGACGATAAACTGGAAAGGAAGCATCTTACCCCATAGTATAAGAACCTCATGGCAATTAAGAAATCAGATTTATATAGTTCCCTCTGGCAAAGTTGTGATGAACTCAGAGGCGGCATGGATGCATCGCAATATAAAGATTATGTACTAGTTTTATTATTTGTTAAATACGTCAGTGATAAGTATGGTCAAAAAGATTCAGTATTGGAAGTACCAAGCGGTGCTAGTTTCACCGATATGGTGCTATTGAAGAACAAAAAAGATATTGGGGAGAAAATAAACAAAATAATTAGCAAGCTGGCTGAAGCAAATGATTTAAGAACAATAATTGACGTTGCTGACTTTGATGACACTACCAAGCTCGGTAGCGGTCAAGCACAGGTTGATAGGCTTACAAAGCTAATCGGCATATTCCAAGATCTCGACTTTAAGGGAAATCGTTCTGATGGTGATGATCTACTAGGCGATGCCTATGAATATCTAATGAGACATTTTGCTACGGAATCTGGAAAAAGCAAGGGGCAATTTTATACTCCAGCTGAAGTATCTAGAATTATGGCAAAGGTTATTGGCGTAGTTGAAGCTACTAGTAGCACTCAAACACTTTATGACCCTACATGTGGTTCTGGCTCACTGCTATTAAAGGCACACGATGAAGCCAAAAATGTAAGCGGGATCGATATCAGTATATATGGTCAAGAGAAAGATGTAACTACAAGAGCAATGGCTAAGATGAATATGATCTTGCACAATTGCCCTTCGGCTGATATCAGGCGTGAAGATACTCTATCAAGCCCACAGTTTTTGCAGGACAACAGACTCAAGACCTTTGATTTTGTTGTAGCAAATCCGCCTTTCTCGACAAAGTCTTGGAGCCATGGAATAGATCCGGTACATGATGAATATCAACGCTTTGAATATGGAATACCACCAAAGAAAAATGGGGATTATGCTTTTTTACTTCACATGCTTGCTTCCCTTAAAGCTAAGGGTAAAGGCGCTATCATTCTTCCGCACGGAGTTTTATTTCGTGGAAACGCTGAAGAAGACATTCGTAAACAACTTATTGAAAGAGGCTTTATCAAGGGCATTATTGGGCTTCCGCCTAATCTTTTCTACGGTACCAGCATACCAGCTTGCATAATTATTGTAGATAAGGAAAAGGCAGCACAGCGAAAACATATTTTTATTATTGATGCAAGCAAGGGTTTCATAAAAGATGGCAATAAAAACCGCTTGAGAGAACAAGACATACACAAGATTGTAGACACGTTTAACAATCAAATTGAATTGCCCAAATATTCTCGACTAGTATCAATTGAAGAAATAAAGAATAATAGTTGCAATCTAAACATTCCCCGCTATATTGACAGTGTCGAGCCAGAGGATATGCAAGATATAGAGGCGCACCTAAGAGGCGGAATTCCTAACAGAGACGTAGAGGAACTGGCAAAATACTGGAACACTTTTTCTTCCTTACGTGATGTTCTTTTTGAGCCCGCTGATCGGCCAAACTACTGCAAACTTAATGTGTCAGTAGTTGAAATTAAATCTACTATTGTTGAACATCCACAGTACAGGGCCTTTGTTAAATCAATAAACGAGCTATTTAGCACCTGGAAGAAGGCTAATTCTGCAATTTTGTATTCAATTAAAATTGGTGACCATCCACGTTATTTGATCAATGCCATTTCAGAAAATCTTCTGGACATTTTTAAACAAGCCGAACTGCTTGATGCTTATGACGTATACCAACAGCTTATGTCATACTGGCAAGATACAATGCAAGACGATGTTTATATGATTATCTTGGATGGTTGGTTTGCGGCAAATAAACCGCAAGCTATAAATGAGAATAAAGATAAAAAGAATAAAGGAAAAGCAGACTTTACGGTTGGCAAGCAAAAATTTAAAGCTGACTTGATACCACCCTCTTTAATCATTTCCAAATTTTTCACTAATGAACAAGAAAAGATTAACAAGCTAGAATCAGAAGCAGCTTTAATAACCCAAGCTCTTGAGGAAATAAAAGAAGAAAATACTGGTGATGAAGGACTTCTTTCAGAAGTTGTAAATGGCGATAAAATTAGCAAAAAGTCAATCAGTGTTCGTCTAAAAGAAGTCAAAAATGATCGAGATTTTGATGATGAAAGAAAGATACTCAACGACTGCCTTAAATTATTGGAACAAGAGAGCGACGCTAACAGTAAAGTCAAGCAAGCTCAACAAGATTTAGAGGCAAAAGTTGCAGCGCAATATTCTAAACTAACTGAAAAGGAAATTAAATCAATAATAATTGAAGATAAGTGGTTTGCTTCACTAGATGCTGCAATTCATTCTGAATTAGACACAGTATCTCAACTGCTTTCTGAACGCATCAAGCAATTAATAGAGCGTTATTCAATGCCCTTGCCTTCTATTACAAAAGAAGTAGAAGAATTAGCAGCAAAAGTTGATGAGCACTTAACAAAGATGGGCTTCGATTGGCGCGCAGTTGTAGGACAAAAAGCTAGATGACAGAAAAAAAGACTACTATTACTGTGCAAGGTGTGCCCGTAAATGTTCTTTCCTTTAAGGACGAAGACTATATATGCCTTACTGATATGGCAAAGAAGTTTGGCAGTGAAGATCTTATATATAGTTGGATGAGGAACCGCAATACTCTTGAATTTTTAGGGATTTGGGAACAAATTAATAATCCTAATTTTAAAGGTGGCGAATTCGAGACCTTTAAAAAACAAGCGGGCTTAAATAGCTTCCATCTTACCCCAAAGAAGTGGGTGGACGCTACACAAGCTATTGGCATTCAATCACGAGCTGGTCGATATGGTGGTGGCACCTATGCCCATAAAGACATTGCCTTTGAATTTGGCTCATGGCTCAGCCCTGAATTTAAGCTGTATCTGATTAAAGAGTTTCAGCGGCTCAAGGAAGACGAAAACCGCAGGCTATCATTAGAGTGGAACCTTAACCGCACTCTAGCCAAATTAAACTACCGTATCCATACTGATGCTATTCAAGCGCACATAATACCTGCCAAAGTCACTAAAGATCAGGCTAACTTTGTTTATGCTAATGAAGCTGATGTATTAAATGTAGCTTTGTTCGGAAAAACAGCCAAACAATGGCGTGAAAATAATCGTGGTAAAAAGGGTAATATTCGTGATTATGCCACCATAGAGCAGTTATTGGTTTTAGCAAACATGGAAGGAATGAATGCTGAATTTATACGCATGGGAATGTCACAATCTGAACGCCTAGTCCGTTTAAATGAAATTGCCATTTACCAACTTCACTTGCTTACCTCCAGCACCACACAAAGTAAAATCAAGCTTTTTGACAAGGGCAAATGAGTAGCATTAAACAACTAATGAAACATTATGCGGCTGTTTTCTCCGTCCTAAGGGATAACGTTAGTATTCACACTTATAAGCCCCTCAGGAAGTCGGGGACAATATGCAGCGGGTGAAGACCAAATACAAGAAAACTGATGTGGGGCTAATACCTGATGATTGGGATGTAGCTAGCATCGGCAGTAAGTCCACAAAAGTTGGTAGTGGAATCACGCCCACTGGTGGCGAGAGAATATATAAGGATTTTGGTAGACCATTTGTAAGAAGCCAGAACGTTGGTTGGGGACAGCTTATTATAGAAGGTCTGTCATTCATTGACGAACAGACTCACAGAACATTTGACGCTACAGAAATAAAGGAGGGTGATGTCTTTCTCAACATTACAGGAGCTTCCATCGGGAGAAGCACACTTGCGGACGGGTTTGTTATTGGAGGAAACGTAAATCAGCATGTCTGCATAATCCGAACAATCAAAGATGAATTGGAACCACGATTCTTGAATGTGTTTTTGCTTTCTTCATTTGGACAACGACAAGTTGCTAGCTTTCAAGCAGGTGGCAATCGTGAAGGACTAAACTTTGGACAGATAAGATCTTTTCGCTTGACGCTTCCACCTTTACCAGAACAACGTGCAATTGCTGCGGCACTTTCAGATGTAGATGCACTTATAAATTCACTAGAGCGGCTTATTGCTAAAAAGCGTGATATCGAAAAAACCACCATGCAACAATTGTTGGCAGGCATAACAAGACTACCCGGATTTAGCCAAGAATGGCAAGAAAAATCGTTGACCGAGTTAGCAGATATTCAACGAGGTGCTTCCCCTAGACCAATCGAGTCACCAATCTGGTATGATAGAGGGAGCAATGTAGGATGGGTGCGCATTTCTGATATCTCTGCATCTGACGGAAAGTATCTACAAACGACAAAAGATTTTTTGTCCAGACAGGGCATCGCAAACAGTCGCTTTCTTCCTTCCGGAAGCCTCATTATGAGTATCTGCGCAACCGTAGGCATCCCAGTTATTACACAAATAGATACTTGTATTCACGACGGCTTTGTAGGGTTTACTCGCTTGAGGGAAGTAGATCAAACATTTTTATATTACAAGCTAAAATATTTAGAACCCGCTTTCAAAGCCATAGGACAGACTGGCTCTCAAAGTAATCTGAATACAAACTTGGTCAGAGCATATAAAATCAAGTTGCCGCCCGTTACCGAACAGCTGGCAATATCCGAATTTCTATCGGATATGGACTATGAAATTGTAGCACTGGAAAAGCAGCGAGATAAAATAGTCTTGCTAAAACAAGGCATGATGCAGGAGCTATTAACAGGAAGGATTAGGCTGGTATGATCACTGTTAGCAAAACAGAAAGAAAAACTCAAAAGCGGATCGTTGCCTTGTTCAAAGATCAGCTTCAGTATGATTATTTGGGGGACTGGACGGATCGAGAAACTAATAGCAATATAGAAACAGCTTTATTAACTGCATATCTTAAACGCCAAGGTTACGATGATAATTTGATCAATCGAGCTATTTATCTACTGGAAAAAGCAGCAAAAGGCGGCGGAAGTCTATATGATCGCAATAAAGCAGTTTATGAATTATTGCGGTACGGTGTCAAAGTTAAACTAGATGCAAGTGAAAACCACAAAACTGTATGGTTGATTAATTGGGATGAGCCCCAGAAAAATGACTTTGCCATAACCGAAGAAGTTACTATTAAAGGTTCTGATGCTAAATCTTATGATAAACGTCCTGATATTGTTCTTTATGTAAATGGAATTGCTCTTGGGGTTTTAGAACTAAAGCGTTCCACGGTCTCTGTTTCAGAAGGGATCAGGCAGAACTTAGATAATCAACGTTCAATTTTTATTCAGCCATTTTTTTCAACTATTCAGCTTATTATGGCTGGTAATGAAATAGAAGGGCTTTATTATGGAGCAATTGAGACTAAGGAAAAATATTATTTAACGTGGAAAGAAGAAAGCACGATTGAAGACAAACTTGAACGCCAAATCACACAAATGTGCAGTAAAGAACGCCTGCTAAAACTTGTGCATGATTTTGTAGTATTTGATGCCGGTACAAAAAAACTGTGTCGTCATAATCAATATTTTGGTGTTTTAGCTGCACAAGAGTTCATTAGACGCAGACAAGGCGGAATAATCTGGCATACTCAAGGCTCTGGCAAAAGCTTGACTATGGTATGGTTGGCAAAATGGATAAGGGAGACTCAAGACGACGCAAGAATCTTAATAATCACTGATCGAGATGAGTTAGACGAACAAATTGAAAAAATTTTCTTAGGTGTTCATGAAAACATCCACCGCACCAAAAGTGGTGCGGATTTAATTTCACAATTAAATTCTCATCAACCCCCTCTAATTTGTTCATTAATACACAAGTTTGGAAGAAAGCAAAGTCTAGATTCTGCGGTCGATACGTCTAACTATATAGAGGAACTTAAAAGAGCTATTCCAAAAGGTTTTCTTGCTAAAGGTAATATTTTTGTTTTTGTTGATGAATGTCACCGAACACAATCGGGGCAACTCCACGCGGCTATGAAATCATTACTGCCTAATGCATTGTTTATTGGCTTTACTGGTACCCCGCTTTTAAAGGCAGATAAAAAAAGAAGTATAGAAATTTTTGGACAATATATCCATACTTATAAATTTGATGAGGCAGTTAAAGATAAAGTTATTCTAGATCTTCGATATGAAGCAAGAGATATTGACCAAAGTATTGCATCGCAGCACCGAATAGATCAATGGTTTGAAGCAAAAACACAAGGACTTACTGATATTGCAAAAGCTCAGCTTAAACAGAAATGGGGCACAATGCAGCGTGTTCTTTCGAGTCAGTCAAGATTAGAAAAAATCATTGATGATATTTTAATGGACATGAACATCAGACCTAGGCTAATAGATGGACATGGTAATGCTCTATTAGTATCTGGCAGCATTTATGAGGCATGCAAGTATTATGAGTTATTGTCCAAGACAGAGTTGGCTGGTAAATGCGCCATAATCACATCTTATTCTCCTTCAATTTCTGATATCAAAGGAGAGGAAACTGGCGAAGGCGAAACTGAAAATCAGTACAAATATGCCACTTATCGAAAAATGTTAGCAGATTGGTTTCAAGACAGTGAAGAAAAAGCAATTAAAAAAGTAGATGAATTTGAAAAAACAGTAAAAGCAAGGTTTATAGATGAACCGGCGCAAATGAAACTTCTCATAGTTGTAGACAAACTTTTAACTGGTTTTGACGCGCCATCAGCAACTTATCTGTATATAGATAAATCCATGCAAGATCACGGCTTATTTCAGGCTATTTGTCGAGTTAATAGACTAGATGGTGAAGATAAGGAATATGGCTACATTATAGACTATAAAGACTTATTCAAATCATTGGAAAAAGCAGTACATGATTATACAAGTTGCGCTTTTGACGGATATGACAAAACAGATATAGAAGGATTGTTAAAAGATCGTTTAAAGGAAGCAAAGGAAGATTTGGAAGAAGCAAGAGAAACAATAAAAGCTTTATGTGAGCCTGTATTGCCTCCCAAGGACTCGGCAGCGTATTTGCAATATTTTTGTGCAGTTGAGTCAGGAAATATAACACAGCTAAAGGAAAATGAGCCCAAACGAATTAAGCTTTACAAAAACACCGCATCGCTCATAAGAGCTTTCTGCGCGATAGCAAATGAATTACCACAGGCTGGATATAATGTATCAGAAATTGCTCAAATAAAAGTAGAGGTTGATCATTTTGAAACTATTAGGACAGAAGTTAAAATTGCTAGCCAAGACCAGATTGATTTAAAACAATATGAGCCAGCGATGCGTCATCTCATCGACACCTATATCCGAGCAGAAGATAGCAAACAAATTTCGGCTCTTGATGATTTATCTCTTATAGAATTAATTGTTCAGCGGGGAGAGGAAGCTTTAGATGAGCTACCAAAAGGAATTAGAGAAAGCAAAGTTGCTCTGGCTGAAACAATTGAAAATAATGTGCGCAGGATTATTGTAGATGAACAACCGATTAATCCCAAATACTATGAAAGGATGTCTGAATTACTTGATGGTCTAATAAAAGAACGTAAAGAAGCAGCAATTAGTTATGAAAAATATTTGGCAAAAATTGTAGCTCTTACAAAAAAAATAAAAGACCCATCATTAAGTGGTTCCTACCCTAGTAGCATTAATACTCCTGCCAAACGCGCTTTGTACGATAATCTAGACAAGGACGAAAATTTGGCCATAAAGGTAGATTATGCAATTCTCAATAATAGAAAAGATGACTGGCGCGGCCATTTAGTAAAAGAAAAAGAAGTAAAATATGCCATTCGCTCCGTTTTACAAGATGAAGATCTCACAGAAAAAATATTCAGTTTGGTAAAAAATCAAAATGACTATTAGCACATACGAAATTGCCGTCGGTGGCTTAACCGTTGAAGTACAGCCAAAGCACATAAAGAATCTCCATTTAGGCGTATACCCACCAAGTGGACGTATACGTGTTGCAGCTCCATTATCATTAACTAAAGATGCGGTGCGCTTAGCTGTTGCAAATAAATTATCATGGATTAAACGTCAGCAAGCAAAATTTGCATTACAAGAAAGGCAATCGGAACGTGAATTTGTGAGCGGCGAAACTCACTATTTTCAAGGCCGTCGTTATCGCCTATGTGTTATTGAGCACAATGGCGCTTCACAGGTTGTATTGAAGGGTAAAACAACCATGCATCTTTTAGTTAAACCTAATTCAACTAGAGAGAACCGAAAACACATATTGTATTGTTGGTACAAGAAACAATTGCAAAGTTTGGCACAACCCATGATAAAAGAATGGGCATTGGTATTAAATGTGCAATTAGCTGAATGTCGTATAAAAAAAATGAAAACAAAATGGGGAAGTTGCAATCATAATTCACGGCGTATCTGGCTTAATATAGAATTGATCAAAAAGCCAGCTTATTGCTTAGAATATATAATCCTTCATGAACTAGCTCACCTATTGATTAAAAATCACAATAATCAATTCGCAAAATTACTGGATGAACATATGCCTAAATGGCAGGCTTACCGAGATGAACTTAATTCTTTGCCTTTAGGACATGAATATTGGACGCAGCAGAACATTCAATAATCTTCAGCAAGCGATTTGCTTACATACTGAGTTTTCCAAATCCCATTCGTGTTCTCTATGTAAATTGTAAATAATGCCTTGATAATTATTAGTCAATGTTATATTCCATGGCATGGAATTGAATAGGCATAAGCGAGCTATAAACACCTTACGTATTCCTTTTGTACCGCTAACCAATGTTAAATAATGTCTTGCCTTAGCTTGTCTTTTAATATGACGCGTACTTGTTTCTACAACTGTAAAATCCGGTGCTTCTGCATAACGCACAAATCTCCTCACTGAATTAAAGTCATCAACCATAATCAGCGATCCAGCAATCCCATTCAAAACAAACGCTAAATAGTTGAAAGCTATTTTCGCAATTACTCTTTTATAGGAAATATCAATATCTGCCCTGCCTTCGATTACCAATAAGTCGTGCATCTCATCTGCTTCCTGGATAGCTTCTTTTGAATAAACGTTTCGACCACACACTTTCACAATGTTATAAATCTTATTCATGTGATTGTCTGAGCAGTTAATAGCCTCAAATGTCAGTTCAAAATTGTTGGCAAGTAATACTGGTAATTGCTCTATGTCAAAATAATTATATTTTTGCTTTGATTCGTCAAAAATGCGTACTTGTGGTAATGCCCTTGCCACTCGCTCTCCATGACCTTGGCTAAGCGAAATACGTGAGCCGTCAGCTCGCTTTATCGACAGTCGAGACAAATTACCAACGGTCTTTCCTTGATTCAACAATCCGTGTTCTAATCTAAAGAGTGAATCAATACTATCCCGAGCCAGCGAACAATCAAATTGATTATCAAAATACTTGTTACAGCCTTCACATACACAATATTTGTGTAGAGTTGGATTTAAAGTAATATTATCCTGAACGCCTTTACCTTTTATCATTGAATAAGGCACGATGTGCTCCGTATTAAAGAACATTTTGTCTGCGATCTCAAAGCAATAAATACATTGTCGCTGATTTATATTCATCGATTTTCGCCGGTAAAAAAAGACAGCCGTGAATTTAATTTTGCCCAATCAGACTGCCATTATAGGTGTTATAGAAACCCAATCATGAGCATTGTAAGGCACAGCTAAGTATATTTACTATACAGTTGCTGCTCTCTCTAATCGCTTAATGAGTGCAAGTGCGCTTTCATCTTTAGAGTTATTCTTTAGTTTATTTTGTGCAAACAACCAAGATTTCATCAGCATATCTTGATGAACTCTACGCCATTTATGTATGTCTAGTTCTGCCATGTTATCCAGTACACTTAACGCTTCCTTAAATGAAAAACCTTGAATGGCTGCGCCCTGAAAGTGACTCCATAAGTATACATTTGTCATTGTCGTCATAGTTTGACTTACCCCTTTGGCGGAAATGGATCTTTGCCATATGTGTATTCGGTTTGTATCTGCCCATTTTCTTTCCGAATCCTTACTTGCCCTAGTGGTGCATTTCGTCCTAGAATTCTGGCACTAGCTACAGCATCACTTTTAACGTCGTGTTTGCTTATTGCTCTACTCGAGCCTTCTTTTCTTATATCCCAAGTATCATCCTGTCTGTTTTTCACAACGTCATATACAGTTCGTTTTGTCATTTGAAAATTCCTTTATCACCATTTACAGCTCTGCTCCATCAATAGAGCAAAATCTGCTATAGATTTTGTCAAAACGCCAAACAGAATAAGATGTCCTTTTTTGAGAGGACACTTTTCATTGTATGCAAAGTTTTCAATATGTCAAGCTAACAATTACGACATACTATTCAGTTATTTCAATATATAGCATCATGGCAAAGTTAAAGCGTATACATATGCGGCCGTGCAATAAATATATCAACAATATAAATGTTATCCTTTGAGTTAAAGTATTTGCTAAAGATATATATATGTTCGTCTAGTGGTGAGGGCGGGGGTTTGAGGAGTGACTAACTGGCTCATTTCAATTTGCCAGAATAGTCAGCAAAATTTTAAAAGCTCTAAAAAAATGTGTCTAGAAAAGACCAATTAATTTTCCTGGATTTTTTCTCTATTTTGCCCACTATATATCAGAATTTCTTTCCAAAAAAACTACATTTTTTAAGTTGCTTTTTGAAATACCTTGTGCTATTAGTAATTATAGGTTTTTCGCAAAGGCAACCATTGTTGCAAAGAGAATTATCAGAAAAACCAACCTGTTAGGGTCCATCCAGTTTAATGGAAAGCGACACTAGTCCCTTCAAAAAAGCAAAGTCAAAGAGTTGTTACTGGTTAGTAGCAACTAAGAGTAATAAGCTATCTGCAAGAAATTTATTATTGTTGAATTCTGCTTATATGATTTTGCCACCTGTTGTTAGCCATTGTCGCTAGCATGATCTTTTTAAAGAAATGGAGCTATATCCATGGATCATAATCAAGAAATGCACTTTCCGCTGTTGTCGCGGAAGGAAGCAGCAAAATATCTTGGAGTATCAGAACAAACTTTGGCAATTTGGAAATGCACAAAGCGCTATGATTTGCCATTCGTAAAAATCGGCAGACTTATTAAATACAGAAAAGCCGATTTGGACGGATTTATTTTTAAAAATCTAGATTCAAATTCTAGTTCAGATGGAGGATCTTTACTTCGTCAGTCTTTTAACTAAACAATCAGTTCCAGCGGATCTACTAAAAAAGGAAATTTTTATGACATTAGAAACAGAAGAAGCAAAAACAATAAACTTCATCAGAGACCATCAAGCTTACGTTCAATCCAAGCCTAACCCTTGCATGTGCTTTATATGCGAACCAGAGTCTTGGGCCCGCCTATCAAAGCATTTAGATGTGGAAATCGCTCGCGAAAAAACATTTAGAGCGGCACATCCAGAAATACTGGGTGGTGGCTTTAGTCCACCATCTGCCAGAAAGCGAAGATATGAGGAAGTAAGGGAACAACACAAGCGCGGCGATTTTTCGGTGTAATAAACACCTATTAAATTGCAGCAAAGACGGGGACACAAACACAGCTTCAATGCTGTGCCCGTCGAGGCGCGCATTAGCAGGAGCAAGACAATGCCTGAGAATATAGTATCAAGAAAGAAACTCACTATACGTTTACGTCAGTCTGTGTATTCTAGGCTTTCAGACCACGCAAAATTACGCCACGTGAAATTAACTTCTGAAGTAACTAAGGCTGTTGAAGTATATCTGGAACATCTTCAACGGGAGAATGATAGTGTCTATCAATCACCATTAGAGCAACGTATGCAAAAACTTGAGAATCGTTTGGCTGCCCTTATGGCTAAATTAGTTCGAGTGTGCGGACAAGCACTGTGGTTCTCAACGTTGCCATATACAAAAGGTGGTTTGCCTAACAGACCACTATCTCAAGAAGCATTTCAAATTCTCTGGAATAACAGTCGCCAGTTTGCTGCTGAATGGCTAAAAAAAGCAAAGTTAGACGAAGTATCTAAGCAAGAGCAGGAGAGCTAAGAATATGCACGAATGCTCGGCATTTGTAGCTCTCAATAATGAGAGAAAAAAATCTAAAGGCAGCGGAGGAGGTGGCAACCCAAAAATAGATTTGCCTGGTAATCAGTCCAAGTCAAATGACGTAACCGGCAACCGATCTACCAAACACGATACGATGCACGGTATTTCTAAGCGGATGGTAAGTACAACGGCTGGACGGATCAATGTAATAGCTAAAGTATCATTTAAACAAAGAAGCTCTTTATCCAAGAAGAGCCTGTCAACTACGATTAACTATAATCTAGACCGAGAGCGCGGACTTGATGAGCCGGAGAGATCGCTATTTACAAAAAATCTTTCAGATATTGACCGCCATTTAGCAAAAGAAGAAATAGAGAGAGATTTTGGTGAACGTGTGGCATATCATAAAATCATTTTGTCCTCGGGTGACAATCATGTCAGCCAAAGAGACTTCACACGCACAGTCATGGCTGAATGGCAAAGATCAATTGAAAAAGAATTTGAATATTATGCAGTGGAGCATCGCAATACAGACTACCATCATGTGCATATCATAATTCCTGGACAATCGCCAGACCATAATCGAGATCTAAGCTTTAATCGAGAAGAAATTACAACGCTTAGAGAAATTGGTGCTGATTACTTAGCTCGAGATAGATCCTTAGATCGTCAGCTTGATCGCGAGGTTGCTTTAGAGTTTGGACGGGACAGACTGGATAGAGAAGTGGAAAAACTTTTCCATATATCAAAACCATACTATGAAAGAGAGCAATCCTCTATCGGGCTGAAGACATATAAAGAGATGAGAGAAGATCAAAAAGAACTTGGGCTTTTATTTAAATACGATCCAGATAATGGTTCAAAAAATGCTGATCAAAGAGAAAACGATCACATCTTAGCTCAGAAGATTTCTGAAGAGCAAAATAACCAGGCATCTCTGGACGAGCGTGAGTCAGACTGGGACAAAGATCTAGGCGACCAGATTTTCAGTCAGGGTGAGACAGACCGCGACTTACAAAATCGAGAGATCGAACAAGATGATTCAAGAAAGCCACGTCGCCAAAATGACGATGATTGCGAGTAAACTAAGGAGGAACCGATGCCTTTAGGAATAGCGATCTTAACATTCTTCGCCTTGGAAGGCGTGATAATTTCTCAGCCCGGTATTCAATTAGGACATTTATTGCTTGGTTTGATTGGCTCAGGCATAGTCTATTTTGCAACATGCTTTATAGAAAAGACAGCCAATACAGAAAAGGATAATCCGCCCAACGTTGTATATGAGCTACCCTTACCGCAAGCTTTTGCCCTAATGCTCTCTACAATAAAGACCTTCCGAGCTGGCGAAAGGCGATGGATTATTTCAGAAATAGATCGCAATCATTACTCAATTACTGCCTTTGCTGAATGGCATGATAAGTCCTGGCGCAAATACAATCGCTACTTATTCGATGAGCCACTCTTCAGACAAATAAAGTTACGACTATTTATGCGACGTAAAGGATACCGCCTAGTCGAAATAGCAATGATCTGGTCAGTCATATCGCCATTAACTCGCTGCGAATGTAATGCAGTACAGAGCTATACAACTCAAGTTATTCAAGATGCACTGAGGCGTGCTGAAATTACCCGAGCTACAAAGTATAAAACCGTCAATAAAGCATCGTAATTTACGGAGGTATCATGGAAAACATAATAATGATTCTGCTCTTCCCTTTAATTCTTCCAAGCATTATAGCAACTGGGTTTGCAATAATGCTTGGCCAAAAACCTCAGGCGTTTGTAAAACCTCTGGTAAAGATCTACTTCTCAATTTTAAGAACTCTTTTTGGCTTCCTTCTAACTTCAATAAAATTGCTCTGGAGCACCAGCTATAAAAGGTATCTGGATCATCGTGAAGCATCTTTTGAAGAACAAAATCTCCAGCAACAGCATAACTCCAATATTCGCATAAAAGTTCTGGATAACTAAACATGCAAAAAATAATAGCTGAATTAAATGAGATGATCGAAGTTTCACCGCAAGACTTCGCCCGCTTGGCGGTAAACGCGTTAAAGACTATTGGCTATAAACCAGACATGCATGACAGGCATGATAATAAGCTGATTTATTATGATGCCTGTGATGAGACCTATGGTGCTGAATCCTGGCATTGCGTTTATCAAGCAATGTTATTCTGGACAGAACTAGAAAACGCTGTAGAACTCACTATTCAGGTAAGAGAAAAGAATTATGGCGAGGACCATTTAGATATATGCATTGAGCGAGTTAGCGAAATCTCTAACGAGATAAAAAGAACATTACAGCGAGCCAAAGCATTAAAGCCTAAAGATCAAGCTTATAAGGCTAGATTTGCCCAATTGAAAGATCTAAACACCAGTGATTATGCTATTTTTGATGACAAAAATCTGCCAGAAAATATCTCCACCAAATTTATTCTTGGCAAATTTAGCAAACATATAGTAGCCCTAACAGATCGAATAGCCCATAGGCATGTGCTTGTTTGTGGTCCAACTGGCAGCGGCAAGTCTATGTCAGTCTTTATTCCCAATTTGGTTAATAGGCTTAACACATCAGCAATTGTTACAGAAGCAGTATCTGGCAATGGAAACCCCGTTCTATACCAGAATACTGCCGGGTGGAGAGCCGAGGCAGGACAGCAAATAATATATTTCAATCCAGCAGATCTTACCAGCTGTAGAATTAATCCAATAGATCAAGTAAAAAGCTTTGACGACGCACAGCATCTTGCCCATCTAATTGTAACCAATACAACTTCTGAGTCCCATATGGGCGATCAGGTTTGGTCTCAATCAGAAACGCATTTGCTTCAATCTTTACTATTACATGCAGCTGGGTTAAGGAAGGACTTAAATAGTGCATCACAGGTCGGCGATAATGCAAACTTAGGTTATATTCGCTACCTTTTAACTAAAGGTCCTCAGGGTATGGAAGGAGAGTTGAATAATACTCGCTTGCCGATTGCAAAGCGCGAGTTTATGGCTTATCTAAATTGCACAAGTCCAAATTTTCGCTTTGGTGTAATTTCTGGTCTTATGATGCGACTGAATTTATTTGTTGATCCTAAAGTAATAGCACTAACCGAAGTAACAGACTTTGCAGTCAGCGATCTCAAAGATAGGTTATTCACTGTCTATGTTGCAACTCCAGTCCACAAGCCTGAATACACGCCCCTTGCAGTCCTTATGTTCAATTTTTGCATCTCTCTTGTTCTGCAAGACCTTGATAAGTTTAAATACCCTATGACAATACTTGCAGACGAGTTTACTAATTTTGGCTATTTGCCAGAAATGCCCAGGTATATGACAGTGATAAGAAACGCTGGCATTGGTATGGCAATTGGAATTCAAGATCCAGTACAACTGGAACGTGTCTACAGAGAAAAAGATGCGCGCATTTTATTCGGTCAACCCAGAACAAAAATATTTTTTGCTCCGGCAGATGATCTTGTTGCTTTACGTTTGTCCAAAATGCTCGGTATCAAAACAGAAAAAGAAGATGTATCAGCATCCGGGCAGTTATCCAATAGAGAAATACCCCGACCACTAATGGATGTTTCAGAACTCATGCAACTAGAGCGTGAACAAAAGTACATATGCTCAACGGCAACCGAGACCATGAAGCTCGAACCGATTAAACCATGGGAGCTATATAAAGAGGCAATAAATTGTCCTATTCCGGAAAGACCAGTAATTATGGTGAAAGAAAATCCATTTGCAGAAATAAGCAATCAGCTACCGCCAACAACTTATGATCCACAAGAACAGGATCACCTGCGCAATAAATATCAGACCAGTCAAAACCTTCCGCTAACTTCGAAAGACGACCATGATATAGACCGAGAAGAAAATAACTTCTGGGACAAACTAGAGCAAGTGGCCCAGCGCGATGCATAGACATAAGAAGTTTATTTATTTAGTCGCGAATATTAAGGAGAAAAGATGCAAAACAATGAAAAAATGCTTCCTAGCACTTTGCCCAAATCAACTGAAATAACAAGAATCTATTTAAAGTCAACAGAAATATGTAAAATACCAAGCTCTAGAGAAATAACTCAGGCGAAGCCAAATATTAGAGTGTCGAAGCCTGATATAAAGCAAGCAAGATCAAATATCACCGCCGCAAAAGCAAATGTTCGCCCAATCAACAACGGCGGAGGCGGCGGTGGTGGCAACGGCTATAGAGGACCTAAAGGTGGAAGTGGCGGAGCAGCAAATGATCCACAGTATTCCAGAATCATCCGTGAGACATATCAAATATCTGACACAAAAACAGAAAAAGAATTCTTATATGGATTAGCAGCAATAGTATTAGCAATAATAGCGATACAACTATTACTTGGATTAGTGAATTCCGTAATCAGCATGCTTGTTCACCATACTTTTGACATTTTCTTGCTTGCAGTATTTGTAATGGGATTTTTCCTGATAAAAAACCACCGGCAGATCTTATCTGCCAAAAGCACTCAAATTATGGAACAGTTAAAAGGTGCTCCAGTACGTGTTTTGATATCCGCACATTCAAAATTTAAATCCTTAGCTTTAAACGCATGGGGCAAAAACAAAAATATATTCTTTAGCCTCAAGAAACACAAGCAACAAGGGCATAATAAACCAATGCTTCAAGATCGCTACTCATCTTCACGGTAGCAATAATTATTTGATTTCACTCCAAAATTTAAGGCACAGGTAAAAAACACTGCCTGTGCCTTTTGGTGACTATGATGACTTCTGGCTAGAAGAACCATTGTGTCCATTGCCTGGACGACCATTTTGTCGTTTAAAACATGAGATGACCATAATTACTTTTTTTTCTTTATTGCACCAGAACCAGTACAATCCGTGCGTGTCAGAAAAATTTGCGTACCGCTTGCGCTCCTCATCCCATACAGATTCATAATTGAAATATAGATCAAGAGCATCATCCGGCGTAGTCAGATGTCTTGAATAAATATGCAGAATGTCCTGCTTTTTGTCATCGTATTTAAATACAAAGATTAATCCGTTGCATTTAACGTGTTCGTATTCAGGACGAGGAGTAGGCTTCCTTAACATCAACGGTTCACGCGGAGCTACTCCAAGAGCTGTAAGCTCCGTATCAGTTTCCGCTATTTGTTGTTCAAAAAGAGATGCCTGGTTAGCTGGTAGTTTTAGAGGTCCAAGTTTTTCAATTTCTAACTGGGTTTTCATGATTTTCCCTATAATCTGACAACTTCAGCACCAGAAAAATAATTATAGCCTCTCCATTAGCAATCTTTAGTTTTTCACGCCGTGCCAGCGCGATATGCCTCCACCCGTGCGCCTTTACGGATTTTGCTGGCACCCTAAAGCGAAAGTGCCAGCGCGATATGCTGCCACCCATGAGGCTTTACGGGATTTGCTGGCACCCCCTTATCCTGCACTTCCACTTGCACTATGTATTAACAGCTTTGCAACTTCTACGCGAAGTGCGCACGGCGGTATAAATGCCAACTAAAAGTATCAAGTAATTAGGACAATGGTTCAGAAGTCCTCCTAACATCTCTTCCCTTCCACTTTATATTGAGCTAAAATATATATCGTAATTCGAGGTCATTATCATGGCTATGCCTGAAAGAGAAATTGCGGCATATGAGCAAATAGAACAGCTCATAGACCGACTACCATTAGATAAACAAGAAAAGCTTCGCCAGAGGTTAAACAATAAAACCTGGGCTAGAAGATGGGACGCCTTGATTAAAGAAATTGATGAACAATCAAAAAACTTGCCACCTCTTACAGAAGATGAAATAGCAGAAGAAGTAATGGCTTACCGATCGGAGCAACGAAACCAACGTGATAAAGGCAGTAATTGATGCCAATGTCTGGATTGGGGCAGCTGTTGCTAATGGTGTTTGCCGATCCGTCATTGAAGCCTTTAAACAGAACCTTTTTATCGCAATATATCCTGCACATCTTCTGACTGAATTGACAGATGTTTTTCAACGGCCAAAGCTTAAACATATAAGACCTGAGACGACTTCAGAATTGCTAAAACTAATTCAGCTCAAGGCGATTTTGATTTCTATTCCTCTGGAGTATTCACCGTCTGTCAGTTTAGATCCCAAAGACAACCCATATCTCGCCTGCGCTCATATCTCAAATTGCGACTACTTAGTTACTGGAGACGAAAAACATTTACTCTGTTTAGGATCTTACGAAGAAACAAAGATCATTTCACCCGCACAATTTTTGAATATACTAGCTTAAAGCCAAAGCATTTAAATACCTTTCAACAGTCTTATATAAAATCTGTCATTGAAACGTTTTCGGGATGCGTAGGAACATTAGCACTACTATTTTAGTGTACTCGTACTCGCTAAATAAAATAATCTCCGCCAGTAGAATAGGCAGAGTCCTGATAACTCTGCCTATTCTCTTTAATTTACTTGGGATTAATTCTGGGACTTAGATGTGCCATTCTTTTTGCCACATAAGTGGTAACCAACAAGATTGATTACTGGCTTAACTATCTCACGTCCATTTTTATCGGTGTATTTATCCAAAGTCAATTTACCGTCGATAACAACTTCACGACCTTTAGTGATATGCGATAAAACTCTATCACCAAGTTCATTCCAAGCTTGTACATCGATCCATAACGTATCGGATCGCTTATCTACCGGAGCATATTCGCTTACTGCTACCGAAAACTTGACCACTTTCTTGCCTGACGCAAATATCTTTTCTAAAGGATTTTGCCCAACGTGGCCAATTATTGTAATTGTGTTGTTCATGATCTAGTACCTCCTTGTGGTCCTTGATGCCACTACAAGAGCGCAAGTGGTTACACCGCCGCAGGCGCTTGTTCCAGATGGCAATGGACGCGCGTAGCGCGCCTTGCATAAGGTTTGCCATTGCCATCTGGAAAAGTTGTGCTAGATTCGCATCAAATTTTGGACTACAAGGGGTTCGCAAATCTAAAGAACAGCAACATCTATAAATTGACATGTCAATAATTTAGAGATAAGACAAACGGTGCAAGAAATACAAACTACTCTTGCCAGTAGTCACAAAGTTTGCACAACCTCGATGCATAATGCTGACGTTCGTTTGCTATTGCAGATTGTTCAACAAAGTGGAGGGAATTATGAGCACCATATTTCTAATTGCAGGGTCAATTTTTATACTATACGGTTTACTTTTTCTGCTAACACTTATTAACTCGACGCGCATAGATAAAGGCTACGAAAAAGCAGGCAAATGTATACAAGAAAAGCGCTTCAAAGATGCTTTGGTTCATCTCAAGAGAATATTAGCTATTTGGCCGGCACCTGATTTTATAAATTCGTCTTGGAAAAAGAACCGATCGATTCTTCTTTCTTATCGTGCCTATTGTTATATACAAATAGAGGAGTACGAAAAAGCTCAGGCGGATTGCAATAAAGCCTTAGCTCTCGACCCTAAATCGGCTGCCGCATACACTTATCGGGGAGAGACTTTTTATTCGCTAGATCAACTGGACAAGGCCCTTATGGACATGAATACTGCAGTTGATTTGATGATGGATAATCCGATACCGCCTATGGGGTCAACAGCAGGAGAAAACATATGGAAGATTTGGCCGGTTATTAATCGAGCTATGGTCCACAATAAAATGGGGCATCCAGAATTAGCGCTCGAGGATTATGAACTTGCCAAATGTTTAGTTCCAGGATTGAAAATTATAGGTAACGATAGACCTATATCTCACTATTGCGAGCTATGCACAGAGTAGCTATGGAAACTTGAGTTGACGCACTGTCTGCCCTGCTTTTTAGTTGTGTCTGTCAGTTTGACAAGCGATTGAAAATGGATATAAACTATAATGAGTTTATAAGCAGAGGGCGGCGGTCTCAATTGGTACAACGGGGCGGTAATGCTAGAATCTAGGTCAGTAAGTGATATTAGTTACGAAGACATCGTTAAATTTTGCGATCTGAAGAAGTACGAAGGGCAAACCTTAGACTATAAGCAAGATATTTCTAAAAACATTGCCAAAACAATTGCCGGAATGGCCAATACTTTTGGAGGCAATATTTTGGTAGGAGTAGCAGATAATGGTGACAAACCGCTGTTACCAGCTACTGGATTAACATATAAAAGCAACTACCTCGGAACAATTGAAAATTTGATACATAGCCATATTCAACCAGTTCTACACGTAGAGACCAAAATTTGTGCAAATTCAACACAGAATCTGTGTTTTATAGTGATCCGGGTACCTCAAAGCATAACAACACCACATTTATTTGATGGTATGCCTATTATTAGGACAGGACAAAGCAGCCGTCCGGAAGATATAGCGTCTCCAGATCAATTGTCCTGGCTTTATGAGCGTCGTCAACAATCAATTCTTCTTAAGAAAAGCCTTTATGATCGAAACTCTGATCGTTTCACAAACTGGTTAAGGGAGATTGGCTTCTTTAATCCTTCTAGAGAATTGGGTGCCGGTAACGCAATCCTTTCTCTTTCTGTCTGTCCAGTTTTTCCAACTGAACCACTTTTTTCTTATAAAGAAGCAATCGACCTATTGGATAGACTAGCTCGTGATCATAATATGCACTTTACTCAGGGGAAAACACGAGTCGTTGCTGGTGGTGCTTTGAATGCACATGGGCAGGTTGATCCAAAGGCTGCTAGAACCTTTGGTCAACTCGCTCAAGGTGATTTTGATTTTTTAGAGCTAGAACAACACGGCTTCTTCCTTCATCGGACAACAGCTAGCCTTCCCTATCAACAAGAAATGAACTATCTTTTGCTTGCACACAAGGTAATATACTTCCTAGCGGCTTCTCGTTCTTTATTTGAGCAGACTGCATATTCGGGGTTTATTAGTTTTTTATGTAATATAAGCAATGTGGCTGGAAGGTGTGTAGATGTCCAACGTTGTCAGGCAAGTGCTAAGCTAGAGCCATCTTACATTGTTGATAAAACAATTGATGTTCAAAGCAACTTCAGCATATCAGAACTGCGAGATCAGTTCGAAGAAAAAGCTTGCGAAATCCTTGAGCTTATTGCCCATGCTTGCGGATTGAACGGGACTGACAATTTATTTCAGGCGGAAATTATAAAAAATTCTGGTGTGCTAAAAAATCTGCTACTTCTAGCCAGATAAAGTCAAAACAAATTATTGCGACGACCTATGCAATATTGATTGAGAATAACATAAGCTTACGCGCTTTTTCTTGCGCTTCCGGCTCGACACATCGGGCAACTTTGGCATAAACTTTCAGTGTGGTTCGAAGATATTTCTGGTTCAACACACTTTGAATTAAGGCAACATTAGCGTCGGTATTAGCCATTAAACTGGACAGCATCTTACATCGTGGATTATGGAAATCCATTATCGAGTTTTTGAGACGAGCTGTGGGGATCTGACGGCAAAAGATATGGAGCTTGTCATGCACTGATGTCGCTGCTGCAAACAATGGATAATAGGCGGCAGCCAAGCTGTGCTCAGAAATGACACCTGAGGTAGTCCAGAAGTAGTCCGGTCGAAACAACGATCCTTGAAAGATGCCTGCCCGGGAGGACTCGAACCTCCGACCTCATGGTTCGTAGCCATGCGCTCTATCCAACTGGGCTACGGGCAGATATCAAGCTATGGTAGCAATAAGAAGAGCAATTGTCTGCTGGTCAATGCATAATGTGAACTGATATTGTCAACTGGCTATAAGCTTATTCTTGCCGCTGTGTACGGCGTGCCCAGTGTAGAAGGTTACCTTTTACATGAGTACTAGTTTGTTGCAAATCGGCTGCAGCGGGGTTGGCAACAGGAGCTGGGTAGCTTGCATAAGGCTTATAGCTTTGTATACCAGAGGGAGATTTGTTGCCAGTTAGGTTACCTGCTTTGCCTCTATTGCCGGCTATGGCACGTCTAACTTTAGATGTGCCTGAACCACCAGGAGTTTTTGAAGTAGCACTAGCAGGGGAATTGTCTATAGGGGCATAACCTTGCCAACCGGCTTTTGGTAGTGGGGTGGCGCGGTTTGGCAAAGCGCCATTCATAGCACCAGGGGCAGTGCCTGCTCTGTTAATAATAACGGGCGAATTATCTTCTACAGTCCATTGTTGTCGACCCATATAAAAATGACTAAAATTTGGATCGTAATCGCGTTGGCAAAATGCGGGCGAAGCAAAAAAACTAATTATAAGAAGACTCGGTAAAGAGCGAGACAAAGAAATTTTTAGATTAGCTATTATAGCAGGTGTAAGAAACATCGAAAATACCAAAATTATTGTTAGTAGAATTCTTCAGCTAAGCTCTGAAGAGGGCTTGATAGAAGGAGACGACTTAAGTCAGTTTAATCAATTAATTGTCTAACTGTCAAGATTATCTTCTAAGAAGCCTATATTGCTAGACAAGGAGAAAAAAACTTGCCAATGTTAGATAATTAAGATAATGAGTGGATTAATGCAAAAAACGGATACTAATAGGTCAATGACAAATACAAGCACTGAAAAGGCGCTTGGGCTAATAGCTGGCGAGGGTAAATTGCCTTCTATTTTGGCTCAATCAGCTAAAGAAAAGGGTTATAGAGTAATAGGTTTTGCATTGTCCGATGCTGCTGCCCATCAATTAGAGCATATTGTAGATAAGGTGTATCAAATTGCTCCTGGGCAAGTAGGGCGAAGTAGAGAATTATTTGACAAAGAAGGGCTTAAAAATGCCGTATTTGTAGGTAAAGTGCCTAAGCTTAATCTATTGCGTAATATCCATAAGCTTGATTGGACAGCTATTAAGCTTATAAGCAAACTGCCTAATTTAAATGACGATGCCATACAGTTTGCTGTTGGAGATTTTATGGAAAGTCATGGTATTCGAGTACTGACACAGTCAGAATTTCTCAGAGATTTGTTTCCTGAAGTGGGCGTTTTGACAAAGCGACAACCAAGCGCTGAAGAATATGCTGATATTAATTATGGCTTTAAAGTAGCAAAAGAAATTGCTCGGCTTGATATTGGTCAAACAGTTGTTGTTCGTAATCGGATGATTTTGGCAATTGAAGCTATTGAAGGTACAGACGAAGCGATTAAAAGGGCGGTTAATTATGCGCGCGGTCCAATAGTTGTTGTTAAAGTAGCCAAGCCTAATCAAGATCAACGCTTTGATATTCCTACTGTAGGAATGAGTACATTGAATAGTATGTTATCCTCTGAGCAGGGCAAAACGGACGGCAGTGTTTTGGCTGTAGAAGCTAATGAAACTATGGTAGTAGAGAAAGATGAAATGACAAAATTCTGTGACGAACATAATATGATCATGGTAGCTGTTTCTTAGAAAGAACAATATGGAAAAGAAAATACTTAGTGTTGCGCTCAGCTTGTTGCTCGTCATAGCAAATGCTGGCACTGCATTTGGTGCTCAAGATCTTGAATCCGTTAACAATTTTGATGTGCATTATCATCTGGCTCATCAATATATTACTAGGGCAGATTTTGATCTTGCCGAAGTGGAATTAGAGCAAGCTTTAATAAGACGTCCACAGTCCAGAAAAGCCCACCGAGATTATATGTTTACTTCTTTGATGCATTTAAACTTTCCGCAGGCAGTAGCGGAATTTATGATTGTGGTAGGTCTTGGAAAAGCAATTCCTCTAAATGAAGAAGAACAAAAGCAGCTAGATCAAGATACGGCCAAATTGCATTATCGCAAAGCAATTAAATATGGTGAGCAAAATAAAATTGACAGAGAAATATTTGAGCTGCGTTGGGCAAACTATTATGTGCCTAATAATGTCACAATTATGCGTTCATTAGCTTTTGCGCTTGCCAATAGTGCAATGACTGATGAGGCAGAAAAAATATATAAAGATAGTTTTTCCTTGAGCAGTGGACCATCAACCGAGGAAGCCTATGCTCATGCAGATTTTGCTTATTTGTTAGGGAAAATGTCGCGACAAAATGAGGCAATACAAGAACTCAATAAAGCAATTTCTATTGATCCTAAATCTCCTGCTTTGCATACCGATTTGGCTTGGTTCTTAGAAGCAAAAGGCGATATCGTTAATGCTACAAAAGAAATTGAAAAGGCAATTGACTTAGCACCAAATTATTTAGTGGGTAATGTAGAAGTTCCAAGCGGAACGGAAAATTTTTTCGGCTTGCCTATGTTAACTTTGCATACCAAATTGCCTATTTATTCTAATGCTGGGCTATGGACTAAATTAGCAAAATTGCTTGATAAGCAAAACAAAATAAGTGAAGCAAAGAAGGCTTACGAACGCGCTTTGCAGCTTGACCCTCAACAAGATGATATAAAGCGCAGATTGAGCGAATTACAGAAGAGCAAGTAAGAACTTTAAGTGGCAGATTAAGCTACTATAAGCGAATAGCAAAAATAAGCAATAAAGGGTTAATAGCTGTTCAACTTGGTGTTGCCAGGTAAAGATTGGAGTTATATTTATAGATGTGAGAATGTGCTTGACTTGCGCTATCCCACAGAGTGCCTTTGGTAGACGTCTTCTTGGAGACTTCCTGTGAAATCCACAGCGACAATGCGTGCTGAAACCAAGTATTTGTGGTTTACCACCAAATCTCGGCGAGAGTATATAAGGATTACTGATGAAGTAGCCAATTTTGTTGCCGAGTGCGGGCTAAAAGAAGGCATGGTTTTAGTGTCTGCAATGCACATTACAGCAGGCATATATATAAATGACTGGGAAGAAGGTTTAATTCAGGATATCGACGCCTGGATAGAAAAACTAGCGCCAGTTAATCCGAATTACAAACATCATAATACCGGTGAAGATAATGGCGATGCTCATTTAAAGCGGATGCTTATTAATCACCAGGTCATTGTTCCGGTAACAGAAGGCAAGTTAGACTTGGGACCTTGGGAACAGATTTTTTATGCAGAATTTGATGGACAGCGACGAAAGCGCGTCATTCTTAAGGCTTTGGGCATTTAAGAAAAGAGGTTTGGTTGAGGCGATGTGAAACGAAAGTAATAAAGTAATAAATAAATGAAATGACTACCGCAATAGATAATAAAGGGACACATGGAAGAAGCTAGAAAATTAGAGGCGAATGAAATGACTAAAACACTACCTGCTGAAGGAACACTACACATGACTGCACATAACAAGTCCTATAAATATGCTGGACGAAGTGGTTCACCCCGAAGCGCGCTTATGCAGAGTGTTCGTCAGCACCGTCCAGCAGCAAGTAGTGTCGACTATACGGTTACGCCTCTAACAGAAGTTTATGGCAGTAATGTATTCAATAGAGCGACAATGCGTGCTCTTTTGCCTAAGTCTGTTTATAAATCAATCACTGCTTGCTTGGATAAAGGTGAGCGTTTAGATCCCGCTTTAGCAGATATCGTCGCTAACGCCATGAAAGATTGGGCTGTTTCAAAAGGGGCAACTCATTTCTGTCATTGGTTCTTACCTATGACAGGTCTTACAGCAGAAAAACATGATTCATTTGTTACTCCAACAGGAGAAGACAAAGCTTTAGTTGAATTTGCTGGCAAGTTTTTGGTACAGGGCGAGCCGGATGCCTCAAGTTTTCCTTCCGGTGGTATTCGGTCAACATTTGAAGCGCGTGGATACACAGGGTGGGACCCAACCAGTCCAGCTTTTATTATGGAAGGCACCAACGGAAAAACTTTGTGTATTCCTTCTGTATTTTGTTCTTATAGCGGACAAGCTTTAGATAAAAAGACGCCATTGCTTAGATCTTTAGAGGCAATTAGTAAGCAAGCTGTAAGGCTTTTGCATGTATTAGGTAATAAGGCTGTCAAACGGGTTTCATGTACTGTGGGACCAGAACAAGAATATTTCTTGATTGATGAAGCGTTTTATCTTGCTCGTCCAGATTTAATTAATGCTGGACGGGCTTTATTTGGCGCTAAACCACCTAAAGGTCAAGAAATGGAAGACCATTATTGGGGTTCTATTCGTGAGCGTGTGCTGGCTTTTATGCAAGATGCTGAATTTGAATTGTATAAATTGGGCGTACCAGTTAAAACAAGACATAATGAAGTTGCTCCAGGACAATTTGAAGTTGCTCCAATTTTTGAAGCCAGTAATGTTGCTTGCGATCACAATATGCTTCTTATGGAAATTTTCCGTAAAACAGCACTTAAGCACGGGCTTAGATGCTTATTGCATGAAAAGCCATTTAGTGGCATAAACGGCAGCGGCAAACATAATAACTGGTCAATGGCAGATGATGAAGGCAATAATCTGCTTGAACCAGGTTCTACACCGCATGAGAATGAGCAGTTCTTAGTAGTGCTCACAGCTGTAATTCGGGCAGTAAATAAATACGGTGCTTTGCTTAGAGCTAGTATTGCTAGTGCTCATAATGATCACCGTTTAGGCGCCAATGAGGCTCCGCCAGCAATCATGAGCATTTATCTGGGTGATAAATTGGCTGAAGTTGTGACAGGCATTATCAGTGGTAAAGCTGACGATAAAGGCAAAGCTAAGCGTGTAATTGAAATTGGTGTCTCGATGCTGCCAGAAATCTCCCCAGATGAATCTGATCGCAATCGTACTTCACCATTTGCTTTTACAGGCAATAAGTTTGAATTTCGGGCAGTAGGTTCTAGCCAATCAATTGCCTGGCCAAATACCATATTAAATACAATGGTGGCTGACTCTTTGCAATATGTAGCTGATGCTATTGAAGCCGAAACAAAAAAAGGTACTGAATTAAAGAAAGCTGTTCAAGCAGTCGTTAAAAAGGTGCTGACTGAAAATGAACGAGTAATATTCAATGGTGATAATTATTCTGAAGCTTGGCATAAAGAAGCGGAAAAACGTGGCTTGCCTAATTTTAGAAATACTGTTGAAGCATTACCTTCTTTAGTAACAAAAGAAGCCAAAGAGCTGTTTACCAAACAAGGTGTGCTGAAAGAGGATGAATTAGAAAGCCGATACCATATTATGCTAGAAGCATATTGTAAGACTATCAATATAGAGTCTTTACTTACAGCTGAAATTGCTTCGACAATGATATTGCCAGCTGCAATTGAATATCAAAGTCAGCTTGCCTCAGCAATTGTTGCAACTAAAGCAGCTATTGGTGGTGCCCAAATTACTGCCCACGAATCTATGCTTAGAGATTTGTGCAATAAAATTGGACATTTGCACGGCGCAATTGATGTGCTCAATTCTTATATTAAGAGCAGCAAAGATGATGATGAAGGTCATTCAGATGTTTATACGCACGCACGATACTATCAAGAGCGTGTAGTATCAGCAATGAATGAAGTGCGGGCAGCAGCTGATGAACTTGAAACACTAGTGGACGACAGTTTGTGGCCATTGCCTAAATTCAGAGAAATGCTCTACATATATTAAAGATGGGACGTCAGATACACCTTACTTAGTGCATAGCCATTTTATAAGAACTAGTTTCTGAACAGACGCATCCTATTCTTGGATGCTCTTCGGACCGCCAAAAGTTAGGTTATTTTCTGCTCAAATTGCGTTTGCGCATGCGGATGCTTTTTGGAGTTACTTCGACTAATTCATCAGCTTGAATATATTCTAAACAACGCTCAAGTCCCATCTCTCTTGGGGCTTGTAGAGTAGCAAGCACTTCGCTGCCAGCGCTACGCATATTAGTTAGCTTTTTAGTCTTGCAGATATTAATATCCAGGTCTTGAGGACGAGTATTTTCACCAATAATCATGCCGCCATATACCTTGGTGGCTGGTTTGATAAAGAATACGCCACGATCTTCAGCTCCTTGGAGAGCATAAGCAGTTGCGACACCTTCTTCCCAAGCAACTAGAACACCATTGCGCTGACCAGTAATTTCACCGCACCATGGACGGTATTGAAAGAAAGAGTGGTTCATAATGCCGGTGCCTTTGGTGAGGCGCAAGAATTCGCTGCGGAAGCCGATTAAACCACGTGTAGGAATTAAGAACTCCAATACTGCTTGACCGCGGTCAACATGCATGTTTTGCAGATCGGCTTTTCTTGAGCCAAGTTCTTGCATAACCGAGCCAGTAAACTCGTCTTTGAGATCAAGGAAAAGTTTTTCAAATGGCTCACATTCTTGTCCATCAATTGTTTTTAGAATTACTTCTGGACGGGAAACTTGGAATTCAAAGCCTTCACGGCGCATTGTTTCAATCAATATGCCTAGGTGAAGTTCGCCACGTCCACTGACCATGAAAGTGTCAGTGTCATCAGTGTCTACAACACGTAAGCTGACATTAGTTTCCAATTCACGCATTAAACGGGCGCGTAATTGTCTAGAGGTAACAAATTGTCCTTCTTGTCCAGCAAACGGGCTGTTATTAACAATAAAAGCCATTTTCATTGTTGGCTCATCAACTTTAATACGTGGCAAAGCTTCGGTTTTGTCAGCGTTAGTTATGGTGTCGCCTACATTGGCATTAGCAAAACCAGCTATGCCAACAATTTGACCAGCAGTAACCTTTTTGACTTCAATACGATCAAGTCCTTTAAAAGTGAATAGTTTGGCTATTTTGCTTCTGACTATTTCACCATCTTCTTTTATGAGGGCAACTTGTTGTCCGTCTTCAATAGTACCGTTATAAATACGGCCAATAGCTAGTCGTCCTAAATAATCACTGTAGTCGAGAATAGTGACTTGCATTTGCAAGGGAGCATCTATTTCCCCAACTGGATGTGGGCAATGTTCCAAAATTAAATCGAGCAATGGAGATAAGTTTTTCTGCTCATCACCAACTTCTTTAACAGCAAAACCTTGTTGTCCAGAAGCAAAAATATAAGGAAAATCAAGTTGTTTGTCGTGGGCGCCCAATTCAACAAATAAATCAAATACTTTATCGACAGCGATATGAGGATCTATATTAGGACGGTCAATTTTATTGATGACCACAACCGGTCTTAGCCCGCGTTCCAAAGCTTTGCGCAGAACAAAGCGGGTTTGAGGCATGGGTCCTTCAGCCGCATCAACAATAAGCAATGCTCCATCAACCATACCCAAAATGCGTTCCACCTCGCCGCCGAAGTCCGCGTGACCGGGGGTGTCTATAATATTGATTAAATGGTCTTTATAGTTTACAGCTGTATTTTTAGCCAAAATGGTGATTCCACGCTCTCTTTCAAGAGTATTTGAATCCATAACGCAAGTGACTAATTCTTCATTGTCTCTGAATATGCCAGTTTGACGCAAAAACCCATCAACCAATGTGGTTTTACCATGGTCAACGTGGGCAATAATAGCAATATTGCGAATATGAGCAAGGGGATGTTTGTTTCCATTGCCGAGTGCTTCTGCGCCAGCAGGGACTGGCGTAGTGTTTGTATTTGAGCTGTTTTCTTGATCCATGGCTTCCATTGTTTTTTCTTGTACTGGCATTATAGATTTTACCTTGCTATGTTTGGTTTATTATTAGGCAGGGCGCTTTGTGGGATTGTAAGGTTACTGTATGTTGGTTTAATCGGTCTGGCGGCAGGGATGTATGTCTGTATTGGGTGCGTTATACTAGATTGCTGGATAGACTATTGTCAGGGCAAAATTGTTAATGATACCAAGTCTTTATTATTTAATACGGAAATATTGTAATGGTTCCCAACAGAGTCTTAACAGGTACAGTATTAAGAAGCCACGCTGGTGGTTATCTAGTTTACCAAAAAGACCTTAATCTCGAATTTCTATGTCCTGCTCGTGGACGCTTGAAGAAAGAAAGAGTATCTATTTTTGCTGGTGATATTGTCGAAATCAGTGATATTGATACTGAATTGTCACAGGCTGTAATATCAGCCTGTCAGCCAAGACGGAATTCTCTTTCCCGTCCTCCTTTGGCAAATGTTGACCAGGTAGTGATAGTTCAAGCAATACACCAGCCGGAATGGCATCCGCTATGGTGTGATCGCTATCTTGTGCATTTTCAGCTGGAATTGCCTGATGTATCTTTCATTCTATGTTTCAATAAATGTGATTTGGCTAATGAAGACGATATTCAGTCTTTACGGAATGTTTATGAAAGACTGGGTTATAAATTACACATAACCTCAGCTCGTACAGGCTTTGGTATGCCTGAATTGACAGATGAATTACAGGGACGATTTTCTATTTTTACTGGTCCATCAGGGGTTGGTAAGTCAACTTTACTCAATGTTCTTAAGCCGGGTTTAAACTTAAAGACCGGAATTATGGAAAACGAATTTGGTGTTGGCAAACATACTACGACAGCAAGCGAGATTTACCGACTTGAGGAAATAAGAGGAGAGAACCCCACCTGGGTGGCAGACACGCCTGGATTTAGTGTGTCTGAATTAACCCATAGCGATCCACAAAATATCCCTTTTTTATTTCCAGAGATAAAAGAACTGGCTACAAATTGCAAGTATTCTAATTGTTTGCATTTAGTGGAAGAAGGTTGCAATGTTTTAGCTAATTTGCATTCAATAAGCAAGGATCGATATTTAAGTTATATGACATTAGTTGAAGAGTCTAAAGAAAGGCAAAGAGAAGAACAAAGCCAATCAACCAAAATAGACAGCAAAGTAAAATATGTCGGCGGAAAAGATGATAATGATGAGAGAGCAAAAAAAATTCCACGCTTAAACAAACGTTATCGAGCTACATCACGTAGATTAGAAAAACAGCAATTTAGCCCAGGCAAAATTGATCTTGACTCACTTGCTGCTGAAGCTGAAGAGTGAGAACCTATTCAGCAGGTGACAAGGTGCGCAGTGAACTGTCTACGGCCTGCAACTCTGCTTCGGTGCGAACATTATCCCAGCCTAAAAGAGCTTGCATATAACGCACTACTTTTGGTGCTGCTTCTAAGCATTGTTTTTCATTGATCATTAGTAGGCGAGTTCGTCTTGCTAAAACATCTTCAAGTGAAACGGCCATTTCATAATTAACGCTAAAGTTAACTTCGGCCATTATCGGTGGGTATTCTGGACAAATCCGTTCTTTGAGTTCAGAGCTCTCCTCGATCAAATCTAAAATAGCGAGTGCTTCTTTGCCATAGGAAGAAATCAAATGATCTATGGTGGCGGGATCTAACGATAACTTTCTGCCACGTGATGCGATTAGAGCAGTGCTAGCCAAAAAGTCTTCTTTATCTAACCAGCCTCCTAGCATAATCCGTTTTGTTCTTGTACGTTTACCTTCCACCCGTGTCAGTTGTGGAAAACGATCAAGTATGCGATCGACAGTTTGTTCTGCCATAAGGCGATAGTTTGTTAATTTACCACCGATGACATTTACAAGCCCTTTGGGTCCAATAAAAATTTCGTGCTCGCGAGATAATTTTGAAGTTGTGGATAATGCTTCTCCATTTTCATTCGACTTAGACATGGGGGCAATTAAAGGTCTTATACCAGCCCACGTTGCGCTAATGTCGCTTCGATTCAATAATCGGCCACCATTATATTTATTGAGGACTTGGAGTAAATAGTCAACTTCATCGTTATTAGCTAAAGGATGATTGAGATCCCCACTATAAATGCTATCTGTGGGTCCTATAATTAGGGCTCTTTGCCAAGGAAGAACAAATACATAACGTTTATCTGAAGTAGGTAAGAATAAACCCGTATTGGTAGGAAAAGCAGAGAGTGGAAGAACGATGTGAATACCTTTGGCTGGCACTACTCGTGGTCTCCATTTTTTCTTGACCAGATTGATAATTTGGTCACTAAATATTCCTGCAGCATTAACACATACTTTGCAACGGAGCGTGAAAGTTGAGCCGTCAAGACGATCACGGCATTCAATTTCACGTACTAAATTGTCTTGGAATTTTAATTCTATTGCTTCAACATAATTAAGAACATGAGCTCCCAAACTCATGGCTGATTTAACGACACTTAGGACTAAACGTGCATCATCGGTAATGGCATCATGAAAACGTAAGCCGCCAACTATATGTTCTTGGCTCAGAGCTGGAGCGGCTTCAAAAACTTCTTTAGCTCCCAGTGTTTCGTGTTGCTGCATGCCGTGTGAAAAACCAGAGGATAATAAATCATACAAAGTTAAACCAAGGCGAGCTCTTAAGGCAAATAGTTTGTCTTTCTCAGCCAAAGGTAAAACGAAGCTTATGTCTTTAACTATGTGAGGAGCTAGTTGCTCAAGCAAGGCGCGCTCCTGGCTAAGTTGATAAGTGAGTTTTAATCGCCCCTGTTCTAAATATCGAAGTCCACCATGAATAAGTTTGGTTGTTTTGCTAGATGTATGCGAGGCAAAGTCATCTTTTTCGATTAACAGTACTGACAAACCACGACTAGCAGCATCTTGCGCTATTCCAGCACCGACAATACCGCCTCCAATAACGATGAGGTCGTATTCTCTCACTTTAGCTAAGTCAAATGTTCTATCTCGGTCTTTCATATGTGCTCCGAAGCTTCAATGGCATAACTTATATGCCATTGCATCCCTCGCCTCGACGCACGTACAGACGCTTCACTCCGGACGCCGAAATGGTCGTCCTGCGTTACGCTAAAATTCGTTCTGGTTTCCATATTGTTTTTAAACATTGCTGGTGGATATATTTAAATGAGGCATTGCTTCTCGTTTGTATATAGACTGCCAATTTCGGCATGGCTAATGGTCTTTATGTTAGCTTACGCTAGCTTAGATTTTGTCTATTTTCCTGAAAAGCTGTATACATTCAAGTAAGTAATGCTGTAAATAATTTATTCTGCTATGGTTATGCATAATCTTGATTGTGCGAGATTTTATATCGTATCGCGGTGGAGTGTGAGCTTTGAATTTGAAAAAAAAGCAAGTAAATAAATTACTGACAGCGCTAACGCTTGTTGCTGTTTGTTTTGGACCTGGTTCAGTAAACCTAGCTCAGGCTGCTGATACGCCGCCGCCACCACCAAATGATGGACCAGAAGCAGGAAGTAGCATGACAACTGTGCGTCCGCAAATTGGATCTACACAACCGAGCAATCTCAATTTGCAGCAATTGCCTAATTTACTAGATATGCCCCAAACTCCAGAAACCATCGAAAAAGAATTGAAGATGGAAGAAGATGGAGAAAAGCTATTCAAACAACATTTGCTTGACAAGGCTTTAGCCAAATGGCAGGACGCATATGGTTTGTCTTTAGAGATGAAATATGCTGAAGGAGAAGGACGAGCGCTAACCAATATGGGGCGTGTATTTTTGGAGCGCGGCCAATATATAAAAGCAAAATATATGGGTGAAAATGCCATTGAAGTTTTAAATGGTGTGTCAGACAAAAAGGCTCTTGGGCGAGCTCATCTTTATCTTGCTCAGGCATATTTTGGTTTGGACAATCCAGTATGGGCTGGGCAACAACTTGATTATGCTATGAAAACGTTTACAGCTGATGGCGGAAATAATGCTGCTGATACAGCTAAGCTAATGAGTATAGCGGCTAGCATAATTTTAAAAGCCGGGAAGCTAAAAGAAGCTTTGCAGTTTTTACAAGCTTCAGCTACCTACTATGAGCAAGCCGGTGATAATGCCAATGCAATAGCTAGTCGTATTAATGTAGTAAATGTTTTACTATCATTGGGGCTTTATACGGCTGCTCAAGAAGAAGTAGATAAAGCATTAACTGTTGCTAGATCTGCTCCAGATCAATTGGCTAATATGGCGGCTGCATTGTCTTGTTTAGCAAATTGCAAATTTTCTTTTGGCGAATATAGTCAAGCTAAAAAAATATATGTGCAAGTATTAGCTTATGCCAAGAAAATTCCTCCCGAACAATTAACTACTGTAGGCAAAGCCAATATGTATCTTGGCTACGGCACAACTCTAGCAGCGTTGCATGATTACAACAAAGCAAAACAAGCACTAGAGTTCGCATTGCCAGTATTTAAGGCCAGTGGTTCTTCCTTGCCTCAGGCTGAAGTATCTAACACCCTTGGATTAGTTGAATGGCATTTGGGGCATCAAGAAAAAGCAAAAGAATTATTGCAACAAGCGCTCGATCTGCATAATCTGATTGTTCCTAAACAGGATTATTTTCGCAATACTGTTTTGCAAAACTTAGCGACAATTGAATCCAGGATGGGGGCTAATCGAGAAGCGAAGTCTCATTTGGAAGCAGTAGCTGCACAACAAAAAAAGAGTAAGAATAACACTAATCTGGGACATACTTATTTATCTTTAGCAGAGACTATGATCAAACTTGTTGAGTCCGGCGAAGCGGAACATTGGCTTACACAAGCAATCGAATCTTCACAAAGTGTTAGTGATGATGCTTCGTTGTGGCGTGAATATACTTTGTTAGCAAAAATCCAACTCGGACAAGCTAATACAAAAGCTGCTCATGAGTCTTTATTGAGTGCTACATCTTTTTTGCGTTCTCCCCAAGCTGGCGATTTTTCTTCACCGGAAAAACTTTACTTTCTAAGCGATAGAAGAGATATGGCTTATCAACTAATACAATTATTAGTTCAAGAACATCTAGTGGACGAGGCGTTGCTTGTTAGCGAACAGTTGAAGCAAGAAGCATTCCTTGCCAATTGGGCTGATTGTGATGTGCAAGTGCGTGGTAATGACGTTGAGGTTTACACCGATCTTGTAGCGCAACGAGCTCATTTGCATGCTGCTGAAATGGTGACACCACCCAATAAAGTAACAAAAGAATGGCAAAATTGGTTGACCCGTTTTCATACTTTGTGTAGCGAGAACAAGCATCTAGCTCGATTAATTGCTCCTATTCAGACTAATAGTGCTGATATGGCTAAAATTATCCAAGCTCATCACAGTACTGTAGTTGATTATGTCCTGGGCAAAGAATCAGCGGTAGTATTTGTACTTACCCCGAATGGCAAAGTGGCTGCTTCTACTTTGAATATAGGAAGCAAGCAACTAATTGGAAAAATAAACTCTCTATTGTCCAATTTTGCTCATGAAGCGAACGAAAATGAAGGATTGCTAAGTGATAGATTATTGCGCACGCTTTATTCTGATTTGTTCCCCGAATCAGTCAGAGCTTTATTGCCACATAATCCAGAGGAGCAGCTAGTTATTATTCCAGACGGACCGTTAGACAGTTTGCCATTTGCTGCGCTCATGGATACCCAGGGCAAATATTTGATTAGTCATCATGTCCTTAATCTGGCACCTTCATTAACTGCATTAATAGATAATCCTTCTATTGCCGATAATCCTGGTTTCGTGCTTGTTGCTGGCACAAATAAAGAAGATGATGATGTTGAGCAGTTAAAAACGATTGCTCAGGCTTTGCCATCATCTGCGGTGACTCTGCTTAAAGGAAGTGATGCTAGTTTAAGAAATGTGCAAGACCAAGCAATTGGAAAAACAGCGATTCAAATAGCTGGCAAATTCAACTTGCTAAGTGCTCCTAATGGATTAGCCACAGACTTGCCACTTAAGCAAAGTAAGGAAGACACTGCTACTTCTATAGCAACAGTGTTGGCTACGCCGATGGCTTGTGATGCTGTGGTGCTTAGTGGATCGGCCGTAGCTAAGAATGAAGATCAAGATAGAAATAGTATGTATCCTGTATCTTCTGCCGCTTGCGCTTTGCGCTATGCTGGTGTTCGCAATGGTGTAATTGATCTTTGGCATCAGGAATCAAATAACAGGACAGAAGAATTGATTGATTTCTACAAGAAGCAGTTGTCAGGGGAATCGGCGGTAATTGCTTTGCGGCAAGCAGAGCTTGCTCAATTAAGTCGAAATGTGAGACCAATAAATTGGGCTTCTTTTCAAATTTTTGGTCCCTTGTATTAAGTTCTGATTATTTGGGGTATTAATATCCAAGGACCTCTGCAAGCGATATTTATCAGGCATACGCTTGACATTCGTTTGACAGTACAATTATTTTTCCAGAAAGAATTTATAAACCAATGTCAACTAATAAAACAAATTCAAATCGCAAAAATATAGCTACGTTCGGCGCCCTTACTAGCGTCGGTATATTGCTCCTGAATTCAACAGCTTTATATGCAGCCGAAGTAACTACTGTTGAACTTAAGTCAGCTCAGTTGGAGGCGGCAATTAATCCTGCTAATCTCGTTTTGCCAGCTACTGCAAACGATCCTTTGAAAGAGATGTTACCTACATCTTTGTCTTATGCGGACATGTCAATAATAGACCAAGCTGAGGCAACTTCAAAAAATATTTCTTCCGAAGTGCAGGACTCGGTAATCAGGGGAGAAGTGCATAAACAAGTACAAGAAGCAATTGGACCTAATGGCATATTGAGCGATAGTCTTGCTTTAGCCGTACCGACACCAACGCCATTCAAAACACTAGAAGAACAAGCAAGTTTTTTGACTGAAGAGCGTCCCATAATAATTGATGCTGATGAAGCTGTTGAAGTCGAAGCAACAATTAAATATAAGGATTTGCCAACTGATGGTGGCAAAACAAAAATTATTACCGGAGCCAAATTCCCAGTTGTAGTGTGCTCACAAATTAATAGCAAAACTGCTAAAGAAGGCGATCCGTTTGAAGCTAAGCTTAAATATGATCTCAAAATTGGCGACAGACTAATTGCCAAAAAAGGCTCAACTGTAAATGGGCATTTAAATTATGTCTTGAAAGCACGTTGTACAATGCGTTCATTATTGTCTACTGAACGCTGGTATAGAAATTCAGGCTGTTTAGGTGTGTCATTCGACGAAATAATTAACGATAAAGGTGAACATTTACCTCTGGTCGCTACACCAGCGCAAACTGCCCGTATAGTTAAAAATAAAGGTGAAGGACGAGTATTGGGTGTAAACCATTACGGACAAGTAACAGGTCCGTGGTCACAACAATTGCGCTATAAAGCTATTCGTGTAGGATTAAACTTTGCTTTGGCTCCAGCAGGAGTATTTAGCTTTGGTGCTATGCCAGTTGCTTTAGGTCTAATCGGTGCAGCTAATCCTTCTTTTGCTTTTACTAAACCAGTTGGTTTGAATGTTAGACATCGCCGACTGAAAGGTTTTGCTGTGGGATTTTTTAGTGGAGTGCCTGGCAGCTGGGTTGTGGAAGACTGCGTAATTAAAGGACAAGAAGCAATCATCAAACCTGGGGACGAATTCTTGTGTGAATTCAAAGAAGAATTTACAGGTGAACCTGCAACCGAAGCTAGTTTAATAGCTAATGCAAAGGCTAAGGTACATGGACAGGTTGTGCCTGCTAAGTCAAGTAAGAAAAAGAAAGTCGCACAGCTATAGAATCGGTCGCTGGAGATTCGTTCTTGCAGAAATTTGACTAAAAAACTCTAGAGAACAGATTGTCTGTAAGAGCGATGTCTTTCTTTGTGGAGCAAATAGAAACTTTTTTATCATAGCTACGATTGCTAGCGTATATGCTGGTTGAATATATGTCTGCAATATTTAGCAGTAAGAAAAGAATCAAAACAAACGAACGAATATTCAATCTAATACTCTCAGTAATGATGACTGTGAAATTATATGCGCTTATTAGAATTCTGTTTTGCTAATTTAATGTAGATGGCAAAATTTATATCAAGTGCCAAATATGGCGTTTTAATATCCAGCTGGTGCAACACCAGATATTGCTACAGGTGAATCAAGCTGTAATTGCATATTGGTGCCTGAAGGTATGGTTACATCTTTGCCTTTGCGAAGGATTAAGCTGTCTGCTGCGCCAAGTCCACCGCCAATGGCAGCACCAGACCAAGCACCCATGCCAGCCCCATGCCCACCACCGGCAATTGCACCAACTGCAGTACCAAGAGCCGCTCCGCCGCCAGCTCCTAATAGTCCTCTAAACGCTACAGAGCCAACCTTGTTTTTAGTTGTTTCACCTTTAAACGTGTCTGACTGATCGCCACCAACCTCAGCATACTTAGCTATGCTGCCTACTATGTGAGCAGTGATGGGAGTTTCAGACCCATCAGGCAAACGTAGACGATTAAATCTTATTTGTAATTCACCGGAACGAGTTAGCCGTCCACCAGCACGGGCATCAGTAACCTGTCCTATTACAACAGAGCCAGCAGGAATGACTGAGTCACCAACATTGACGTTCTGAGAAACAGTAGCTTGTATAAGATCACCGCTTTTAGCAACTTGGGTAGCAATAGATGTAGAAAGTGTGACTGGAATAATTTGTCCTACTTGAGCATAGGCTATACGCCCTTGCCGATATCCCTGCGGCTGATTGTTTGGTCCGCCTTGATAATAAACTTGGTTGGGATTCTGTCCAAAATTGGATTGATAGCCAGGACTATAGTTGGTATTTGGATTATATGAATTAGCGTGATACGAATCATATCCTTGTTGCGGGCTACCATTAAATGGTTGGTTTTGGGGTGGAAAATTATTAGATGGGCGAGCAGAATAATTATTTTGCTGCTGGGGGTAATTATTCGGTGCGGGTGGGTAATTGTTTGCCCCGCTGGTAACTTGATTGCCACTATAAGGTACAAAATTGCTTTGCGGCTGACTGATTTCTGGACGAGCAGTATTGACCGAATTAACTGGCGGAGCGCTTGAAGCGTAGGAACCTGTTAATTGTGCTACGTAGCTATTTACACTTGCTTGATTTGAAAGGGCTGCACGAATTTTGTCTGCCCATTGATTAGCTAACAAGGCAGGGGTTGTATTTGCGGCGCTTGCATCATGGGTGTCAACAGTGACTACTTGGTAACCCCCCAGAGTAATAACAGGCGTACCTTTGACATATGTGATATTTACAGAATTTGGTGAACGATCTTTAGCGGCAACTAAAGCATTATCAAGATATTCTTGGATGGTTTCGGCTCGCTTTGCCACAGTACCGGCGTCAGCCGCTGATGAAATGGGAAATATAGGTTGACCGGCGATTTTTACATATGCTGTATCAGCCAGGACCGGCAAAGATAATAAAGTTAAACTTTGACTAAGAAAAAGAGCGATTAATGCATTTTTGACTTGGACTGCAGGATGAGTGTTTCTGAGGTTTTTCATATTTGCTCCTATATACAATTAGCTTAACTGTAGGGAGATTAGTGATATCTTTAGTGTAGATGATTTATCAAATACTATCATGAGTTCGTTAAGAGCCGCGTGAAGACACGATATTTATAGATTTGAGATTAATTGATTTGAAAAAAATAGAAGAAAAAGAACAACTGCACAACCCACGCTTGCATGGAGTTAACAGGTATAGCCTCGCCGGTAAAACTGCTTTAATTACCGGCGCTAGTCGAGGAATTGGGCGAGCAATAGCTGTTACTTTTGCACAAAATGGATCGAATCTAGTACTTCTCAGTCGTGACAAAGATCGATTGCAATTGATACAAGAAGAAATTTATTTGCAAAACGAAAATATCAATTGCCAGATAATTGTTTGTGATTTGAAAGAGAGTTCTAATTTGATTGAAGAGTTAGAAGCGAATTTTGATAAAACAGGTCCGGAAATATTTATCCACAGCGCTGGTAATTTTGCTTTGGATGGTGCTTACAAAAAGAATAGAAAAATTTGGAATGATACTCTTGCTATTCATTTGACGGCAGCTTATGAATTGTCTTGTTATTTATCACAATTTATGATCAAAAAGAAATGGGGACGGATTGTGAATATTTCGTCTACTTCGGCAAATGGAGAAGCATATGCATTATCTTATAGTGTTGCTAAAGCAGGATTGCTTGGTTTAACTCAGTCTCTAGCTTTGGAATTGGCGAAATATGGAGTTACGGTAAATGCTGTTTGTCCAAGTTGGGTTGAAACAGAGATGTCCCTGAATCAATTGAATGATTTAGAGTGGTGTCGTCTGAATAATATTGCTGTAAATGATTCTGTAGAAATCGCACGTCTTTCATCTCCCCAGGAACGTATTTTATCTGCAGATGAAATTGCTCATCTTACGGCATTCCTTTGTTCCGAAGAAGCCCAGGGGATTACCGGACAAAGTATAAAAATATGTGGCGGCCTTTCATTATGAATGTATCTGGTATGAATACAATTATTGTTGATAAAAAAGAAAAAGCACTTACTAAAGATGAGTGGGTACTTGAAGAAAGAAATGGACTGGTTTTGGTATTTTCGCCTTTATTAAATAAGTATCCAAACTTTGTTCATGCTTTTACTACGCGCCTAGGAGGACAAAGTAAGCCCCCTTTCGATTCATTCAATGTGGGGATCAACAATACAACTGATGAGGAAACACGAAAAGATGCACGCCACAATAAAGCATTGCTTTGCCAGGCTTTGAACTTACCATTTCAACATTTAATTACAGCAAAACGTTTGGTTCATTCGGCGGATGTAGTTATGCTGGAAACACATAGTGATCCAGGTGAAGTAGACGGGATTGCTACCAGAACTCGCCTGAGACCAGTGTATATGACATTTGCAGATTGTGTTCCCATGATTGTATATGATCAGGCAAAGCATATCCTTTGCCTGATACATGCCGGTTGGCGTGGTACTGCTGGCGGTATTGGCAAAGAGGCTGTGCAATTCATGATGGAAAAATGTGATAGTAAAGCAAATGATTTAGTTGTTGCTATTGGTCCAGCTATCGATTCTTGTTGTTATCCAGTTGGAGTAGACGTAGTCGTAAAGTTGATGGCTAGTTTAATTAGCACAGACGAATTATTAAAAATGGTCGAAGCGGTTGAGGCATTCAAGCAACCATGCTCAGAGCTAAAAGACGAGCTAAAAAATATGACTGGTAAAATTTGGGACTTGATCAATAAACTCAATCTAACAGACTTTTTTAAGTTAGGAGAAACACAAATTCATGTTGACTTAAAAGCTATAAATGCTTATCAACTTCTTGACCTGAACGTTTCAGATGTTGATATAACAAATTTTTGTACGTCCTGCAAAAAGGATCTATTTTATTCTTATCGTCGTTCTTACGTTTGTGGCGAAGGCCCAACCGGGCGCCAAGCTGCAATAGCTTGCTTGGTTTAATATTCTTAAATTATCGAGTAAGGTATTTTTTATACTTTTTGGTTCGGTGATAGGAAAAGGGACTACAATTACTGTTGAAACCAACACAGAATATATAAAATGAAAGCTTTGAGGTTAGAAATTAAACTGGTATTGGCAGTTTTCTGCCTTACTCGCTTCAGCGCATCGGCAATGCAGGCTAATACAGCAAACGGACAAGAAACCGTCCTGATCCCTGAAAAACCTGTTGCTGCACCTGTAAATAATAAAAAAAGTACCGAGAAGACTTCAAGTGGTGATTTGTCTGGTTTGACAAAAACTACCATAGCACCAAATATGGTGACGGATGAAACGCAATATCCTTTAATTGGTAAACTGGAAACAATAACGTTTGGAAAAGCAAAGCCTACTGATCCAATTGAAGATCGTCTCAATGCTTTGGAACAAGAGATATTTCATGCTAACTACAAAAATCTATCATTGTTTGATAGAACTCAAAAGTTGAAATTGACTATTCTGGGACCTAATGAATTATTGCAAGAAGAAAATCCAGATTTTCAAAATAATTCGACCATATTGCCTTTGGTTAATCCACCCATGAGACAAATAATACCTCATGAGCTACCGGAATTGACTTATTTTGAAATGGTCGTCCAAAGTCCTGAGAATCAAACGACTGTTGATGAAAGAGATCTTCCCGCCTATGCGTTGGAATTGATTAATAAAGCCCGTTTACAGCTTAATTTCCCACCCCTTAACAATGACAAAACAGCCAGCTTAGTGGCTGAGCGACATATAGCTGACTTGCACAAACGTCGAGTAGTTTCACACATTAATGAACAAGGTGAAAATCCGGATTTGCGGTATACAAATCTAGGTGGTAATGGAGCAATTGTGGAGAGCGTGACTTCGTTAAGGTCTGGACAGACAAAGGATCGACAATATACACGTGCACTAGTTGCTCAGGTACTAAAACAGTTAATTGACAGGCAAGATGATCGTGAGTCATTGCTCTCACCGGATGCTACAGGATTAGGCTTTGCGCTTAAAATATTGCCTGAGCAGCGCCGAGCAATAGCTTGCGTAGAAGTAACAACAAATCATGGTAGTTTGGAGGCAATACCAAATTCAGTTCGAGTGGGAGATAAGATAGAAATTAGCGGCTACGTTGAAAAACCTTATAAATTTGCCCGGCTAACTTTGGCTTGGGAAGGTATTTCTAAAGACTTTCCTTCTGGAGCGGATGAAACTGAAGAAGCATTACCATACTTTCCACCACTCGATTATGTAGGTTATAAGCATAAAGGAGAGCATGACTATAGTGGTGTGACAACAGCTTTAAAAATGGGTTGTTTGGTAGGTGTAATAGCTGGGGGTGTTTTTATCCCACCTGTAGCACTGGCTGCGCCATTAGTTTTGATGACACCTGATCCGACTTCGGAGCCCAAGCCTATGTCAGACATTCCTTTGCATGGCGGGGTAAAAATAGATGGAAATAGTTTCAAAGGCAAAGTAACTATGTCAAATGCTGGTAAGCCAGGCATTTATTATGTTACTGTTTGGGCAACGTTGGGCAAGAGTCCTAAACAAATACCAATAAGCAGACGTGCTTTTGTATTAACAGAAAGTAGTGATACAAGCGACAAGCATAGTTAGAATAATAACAGTAGTTTGATGCAGGCTAAAGACTAATGAGTTACAAAAAAATAAAAGCGATATGGCTAGTGCTAGTTATTTCATTCTTCTGGACTATAACAAGTAGGGCTGAGAATTTAAACCAAATCCCCATTGCTCCTCCGCGACAAGTGAGAAGCAACAGTCAGGTCGACCAAAGCCAAAACAATAGCGACTTAAGCTTGACTAAAATGCAAACAGGAGTCGAAAACTCCGTTGTAGAAGCTACTATTGAGCATACAAATGAGCCGATAAATATTCTCTTTTTGCTCGACTGCTCTTTTAGTATGAAAGAGAAAATGGGTGATCATATGCAAAAAATGGAGGCGGCTAAACAAGTATTGCAAAATGCTTTAGCTCGTATTCCAGGCGATGTTAATATTGGACTGCGTGTCTTTGGTTTGGGTGATGCTGGTAGTAGTAGAGGGTTCTTTGCTGACGACTGTCGACAAACCGCTTTATTGGTGCCTCTTGGACAAGGTAATCGTCGAGCTATTATTGAACAAGTGCGTAATATAAGAGCTTTTGGTATGACTCCACTTGAATTTGCTCTAGAGCAAGCAGCCGAAAGTGATTTTGCTGGCGCGCAGGGAAAGAAAATAATTATTCTCATAAGTGATGGTGCAGATACCTGTGGTGGCGATCCTTGCAGATTTATAAGAATGTTGCCCGCTTACGGAATTAAAATCAAGGTTGATGTAGTTGGCCTGGATTTGAAACGCGATCATGTAGCTAGAGATCAATTAAATTGCATCACGCAAAATTCGGGTGGGAAGTATTATGATGCCAGCACAGCGGGGCAATTAATAGATAGCGTTTCAGAGAGTGTTAATAAGGCTATATCAGGACGAGTGTTACCAAAAGCTGTGGCCCCGACCCTAAAGAATTATCAAATAGAAGATAATCAATGAATTACACTTTGTGCTCTAAGTAGAATGCTTAAGCTTAGGAAAATTCAGGGAGAGTACGATGAGTTATTTAATTGTATTTGTTGGAGCTGGTATAGGGGGTGTGTTGCGATTGCTGATGAGTTCAGCAGTTCAGCGTGCATTTAATGATTGGATTTTCCCAATCGGTACATTTAGCGTCAATATGCTTGGCTGTTTTATCATTGGTTTGTTGGCGCAGCTTATGGAAAGTAAAGGTTTTTTTCATAGCGATACACGATTATTTCTTTTTGTTGGCGTTATAGGCGGCTACACAACTTTTTCTAGTTTTAGTTTTGAAACATTTCAATTACTAAGAGAAGGCGCCTTGGTGTATGCGGTGGGAAATGCTGTATCGCAAGTTGTTCTAGGAGTTGTTTGTGTTTGGCTTGGACAAATGATAGGGCGATTACCCTAGGAGGATGACTTATGCTACCTGAAAATGGACATTTGCTGCGTATTTTTATTAGCGAAGGTGATAAATGCGAAGGTAAGCCTTTATACGAATGGCTCATACGAAAGGCAAAAGAAAAAGGACTAGCTGGTGCGACAGTGGTTCGGGCAATAGAGGGCTACGGAGCTCACAGTCATATTCATACAGCAAAATTGATAGAAATGTCTACCAATTTGCCAGTTATAGTTGAAATAGTCGACGAGTTACAAAAGATCGAAGATTTTCTTTCAATCATCGATCCTGTTATAAAAGAGGGATTAGCAACTGTAGAAAAGGCGCATATACGCTTTTATCGACCAAAGCGCTAATTCTATTTTTTAGTTGCCGCAGCTTGCTTACAGGCTTCTGCGCTGCGCTTCTCCATTTCTTCAGGACTGACGTCTTCCACGTGGGTAGATAAGCACCAGACATGCCCAAATTGTTTTATCCTTTGCTGTTTCAGTAGTGTGAATTTGGGGTTTCGAGGACTTTTATTTGAATACATAACCTAATTTGCTGGCCATTTCTTTATCACTATTAGCAAGAGTGTCATTTTTCAATAGCTTATAGGCTGTTGCTCTTGTGGCATAGGACAAAGCAAATTTTGGATCTAAATTAATAGCTGTTGTGCAATCATCTATAGACTTTTGATATTGCCCAATTGCTGTATAGGCATTGCCGCGTCTTTGATAGGCGATTGCATCTTTTGAACTAAGAGAAATCCATTGACTGTAATCAGCAATAGCTTTTTGGTATTGTCCTAAGCTGTCATAAAGACTACCGCGCCCACTATAAGCTGATACATAGCGAGGATTTAATCCTAGACATCTGTCACAATCATCAATGGCGCGATCATATTGTTTTAGCTGGGCGTACTCACAAGCACGATAGTAATAAGTACTGGCTAGATTAGGATCTCTTTGGTTGGGAGCGAGACTTATTGTTTTAGTAAATCCATCAACAGCTTTTTGATGTTCTCCCAGTTTAGCCAAATAAATTGCTTTTACAGTCGAGTTTGTCTCAGGGCTGCAGGATGTTAAAGTGGCGGCCATAAGATAGAGCATCATAGAAATAATGCTATTCCGGGCAATGTTTTTCATGCTTATTATAAATCAATGAGAACCAGGTAAACGGGATACCATGAGCCTATTTATTGATTCGGTTGCAGGATTATATTGTTGGGTGAGAAGTAAGGGGAAAATACCCAGAGCCAAGACCACTACACTTAATGACCAGGCAATCAATTTTTCGTTAGGACGAGCATCAGACAGATGTCCTGCCCAACGTGATGTTTCCGGTCCAAAGAAAAGACGTTTCAATAACCAGAGCATATAAGCTGCAGTCAACACAACTCCAAATGTGGCGAAAATCACAACTGGTTTGCCCAAAATTCCTTTCACCAAAGTTGATACCATGATAGATGTGAATGAGCCGTAGTATATTGCTGTTTCTGCGGCAAAACCTGATAGTCCTGGTAGCCCTAAGTTGGCTAAGCAAGCAAACATCCAGAAATAAAAAAGAACCGGCATTTGTTTTGCTAACCCACCACCAATTTCAGTTATGTCACGGGTATGGCAGCGTTCATATACTGTACCAACCAAAAAGAACAAGAGAGCGGAAATGACGCCGTGGCTAATCATTTGAAAAACAGCACCCTGCAACGCTAAAGACGAAAGGCAACCTATTCCAAGTAAAACAAAACCCATATGGCTAACGCTGGAAAGAGCGATAATGCGTTTCATATCTTTTTGGACAAGACAAGCCATAGCTGCCCAGACAATATTGAATGCGCCAAGTAGCATTATCCACTTGCCATAATCAATGACTGTGTTCGGGAAAAAACCAAGACAAATTCTTACTAAACCATAAGAGCCCATTTTCAAAAGCAATCCTGCCAAAATCATTGAAATTGGTGTGGGAGCTTCGACATGAGCATCCGGCAACCAAGTATGCAGAGGGAAAGAAGGCAGTTTGATAACAAAAGCAAGAAAGAATCCTAAGAAAGCAATTCCTTGAATCAATTTTGGTAGATAAGGACATTGTCTTGCAAGGGCAATCATGTCAAACGACGCACCTGGGTCTAGCATTATGAGCTGCGAATACAAATAAATAATGCCACCGAGCATAAATACACCGCCAAAGAATGTATACAGCAAGAACTTCATAGCTGCATAACTACGATTCGGACCGCCCCAAATTGCGATTAAGAAATACATGGGGACTAATTCAAGCTCGTAAAAAACAAAAAACTGTAAAAGATCAAGCGAAACAAATACGCCTAAAATTGAAAGGCTAAGCAGCATGACAAAACTGTAATAAAGTTTTGGTCTGGTAGTAATAGTCTCGCTAGCTAGAACCGCCATTAATACAATAAATGTAGTGAGAACTACTAACGCTAGACTGATGCCGTCAACACCAACATGATATTGAACTGGTATAGGCGAATTAAACCAAATAGCTTTATATTCGAATTGCATCCCAGAAAGAGCGGGATGAAACTGTTGCCAGATCAAAAGAGAAAGTCCGAACATGACGATGCTAAAAACAATCGCCAATTTTCTAGCATGCTTTTCATTTGCAAGAGCAATTACTAAAGAAGCAATTAGTGGGAGAAATAATAACCACGTAAGTGACATTTGCCCGAAATTAAAAAGCACGAGTAACTCCTATAAACCAAATTAAAATCTGTAACCGACAATCAGAGTAATCAAGAGATTTCAGAGAATTGACGCATACTCCAAACTCTAGGATCTCCGATAAAGTATAAACCTTGCTCTTTTCATTTGCTCAAGGAAAACAAAATGTTACAGCCGGCTCAGCGAGATTATCAAGAGCACCTACAGTCTCAATCATTTGTTTCAACATGCGATTTAAATTTGGAAAAATACAAAGACTGACGATAGACTTACTGAGATAAGTACAAAAGCAATGGCTGAACTATATATGTAGGATTTGCCATTAAAAGGTAAGCAAACAATTCAGGAGATAAAAATTGCCATCAGGACAGTTCTTTGTTGAAAATATAGGCTATGTAGTGAGCGCTCCATTCTTAGCCGGATTGCTAATTGTCCTTGGATTGTGGCGATCAAAAACTATTTCAATGCTTCTTTCAGTTGGAGCAGTAGCATTTGGTTTTGTTTATTCCATGTTTCTCTTTTTTGCTATTACAGCCAATCCCAAATTAGTACCTTGGCAAATCAATGTTGATTGGTTGGCAACTAGCAATTTTCACTTGTCTATGGGGCTTTTGGTAGACAATTTAGTAGCGGTAATGTTGCTTGTCGTTACTACAGTCAGTCTTTTAGTACAAATATATACCCATGGTTATATGCGTGAAGATCCTGGCTATTCACGTTTTTATGCCTATCTATCTTTGTTTACAGGCTCAATGCTTGGCTTGGTTGTTTCTACCAACCTTTTTGAAACTTACTTTTTCTGGGAATTAGTGGGCGTTTGCAGCTATTTCTTAATTGGCTTCTGGTGGTACAAAGCTTCAGCTGCTGAAGCTGCTTTGAAAGCATTCTTTGTTAATCGTATCGGTGATTGCGGTTTCCTAATTGGTATTTTATTGCTTTTGGCGGCTACTAAAGATATCTGGGGGTCACATGTGGTTTTAGGATATGTTGATCCTAATGGCTTTGATTTGGGTGGGGTAATTCAAAGAGCTCATCAATCCGGCGCTCTGTCAGCTGGGCTTTTGACTCTAGCTGCATGCTTGACATTACTGGGGCCGATGGCTAAGTCAGCTCAATTTCCTTTACATGTCTGGTTGCCTGATGCTATGGAAGGTCCAACTCCAATATCGGCATTGATTCATGCTGCAACAATGGTTGCTGCTGGTGTTTATTTAGTAGCTCGAGCTTATCCTATTTGGCTAACTCCAGATGGTCATACTGGCAGCATCGGACTAGCAGTAATAACAGTGGTAGGAGCAATTACTGCTTTTATGGCGGCTACTATTGCTCTTAGTCAATTTGACATCAAGCGCATTCTTGCTTGGTCTACTGTTTCGCAACTTGGCTATATGTTTGTTGGTTTAGGAACCGGTGCATTTAGTGGTAGTATTTTCCATCTTTTCAATCATGCCTTCTTTAAAGCCATGCTTTTCTTGTGCAGCGGTGCTGTAATTCACGGCTTGCATGGCGAACAAGATATTAGAAAGATGGGCGGTCTTAAAAAATATATGCCAATTACTGCTTACTGTTGTTTAGTTGGCACATTGTCAATCTCTGGATGTCCTGGTTTAAGTGGATTTTTCTCTAAAGATGAGATCATTGCTTCTGCATGCAAATACAATGTTTGGCTAGGAGCATTGATGATTTTTACTGCTTTCCTTACAGCCTTTTATATGTTCAGACTCTATTTTATGACTTTTGAGAATGAATATAGAGGAGACGCACATCCACACGAATCGCCACCAGTAGTTTGGCTACCATTAGTTGTTTTGGCCTTCCCATCTGTGCTTTCTGGATATCTTGGTTTTAACTGGCAAAGTTTGAATGGTCTCAAATTTGATGGTACTGAAGGAGCATCTTTAGCGAATCAATTTGCTGCTTTTGTTCATTTTGGACAAGTGCCGCATTTTGAGGGTATGAATGGATTAATCATGCTTATTTCAACTACTGCTGCATTACTTGGATTTTGCCTAGCATGGGCAGTATATAAAACTGGAAGCGTGCATGTAAACAGTGACATTGCAACAAGCAAGCAACCACTAGTTGCATTCTTGTACGATTTTTCTTTAAACAAATGGAAATTCGATGAATTCTATTTGTGGTTGGTAAACGAAATATTCTTGCCGTTCTTTAGCTTTATCTGGCAATTAGTTGATAAATACATAATTGATACTTTCGTGAATTTTACTGGCGTGGCAACTCTGGCAACAGGGTCGGTTGTAAGGCTTATGCAAAACGGACGTGGTCAGTACTATGCTCTGGTCATTTTTGCTTGGGTAGCTGGGCTTACTATATTTGCTTATATTGTGAGACCTTAAAGACGAGGAGGAATTTATGTCGTCTGATCATAATGGGCACGGTTCTGGACATGAAAATGTTGGTCATATTATTGATGAGAAAAGTATTCAAGATAAACTTCTATCAGCATTAGCTGTTTTATGTTTGGTTGGACTGCTAGTCTTAGGCTATTACTGGCAGTCTTTGCCATTGCCCACAGTACAAGCAGAAGAAGAAACTGTTAAGAAATAAAGTGAGTTATAATTCATCCTGCTTGCGGATAAGCTCCATTTGCATCTTTTCAATTTGTCTATTGGGTTTACTTTGTTGTGTGTTGGATGCATTTGTTACACTGTGTCTAGAACTAGGATTAAAGCTACAACAGAATAGAAAATGCTTGTCAACGAGAGCATATTATTGTGGTATCTTTTATCAGGAATTTTTGCCGCATAGCAAGCTTAGCTTTGGCATATAGCTTTTATTTAGGTTTCAGTTGTTAGGGAGAGAAAGAAGAAGTGGAGCGGACGACGGCGAGGAGCCGTCGAGAGCAGAACGGGGAACGGAATGCGCGTACGAGGTGAAGAGACTGAACCGAGGCGGCGCTTAAAAGAGGAGAGACAATGCAGGAAGTCACAATAGGGATTGGCGGTGCTGCCGGAGACGGTCTGGATAAGTCAGGCGACACTTTAGCTAAAATTTGCGGACGCCTTGGTTTGCATGTATATGCTTATAACAGCTACCAGTCAATTATTAGAGGTGGTCATATTTGGCTGAAGCTTCGTGTTGGGGCTGAAAAGGTTTATAACCACGGTGATCAATTAAATGCCCTTATTGCTTTGAATCAAGACACTATTGAACGTCACGCGCCAGAAGTAGAGGCGGGTGGCGTAATTGTTTTTAATTCAGATAAGCTCAAATGTGATCCGGCATTAGTCAAAAAAGATGTCACTATTTTGCCTCTGCCTATCAATCAAATGACAGCTGAATTAGTTAAAGAATATGGCGCTCTTGCTCCTGTTATGCAAAACACCGTAGCTTTGGGAGCGGTGCTCAATCTTTCCCAGTTTAGTCTTGAAAAGGCTAATGACGTTATTAACGATACCTTTAAGCATAAAGGCGAGAAAATTGTAAATTTAAATACCGGGCTACTTAAGTGTGGTTATGATTACGCAGCTTCACAAGCTAAGCCTATTTCCAAAGCTTGGAAGTTCACTAATGAAGCTAGACCATTCACTACGGGTAATGAGGCTATGGCATTGGCAGCATATGCTGCTGGTTGCAAATTCTACTCTGCTTACCCAATGACTCCAGCTTCTACTATTTTGCATTGGATGAGTGCCAATTCGCAAAAAACAGGAATCTTGGTCAAACAAGGCGAAGATGAATTGGCTGTTATGAATATGACAATTGGAGCCGGTATCGCTGGTGCTAGAGCAATGTGCGCTACTGCCGGTGGTGGCTTTGCTCTTATGACAGAAGCTATCGGCATGGCCGGTATTATGGAAGTACCTATGGTTTGTGTTGAAGTTCAGCGTGGCGGTCCTTCTACTGGTTTGCCAACAAAAACTGAACAAGCTGACTTGTTCCAAGTTTATGGCGCTTCTCAAGGTGAATACCCACGTTTAATTGTGGCGCCTTGCGATATAGCTGATGCCTATCAGACAACTGTTGATTCATTCAATTATGCCGATCGCTATCAGATGCCAGTAACAATCATGTCCGATCTACTTCTTTCTGAACATCATGAAACTGTAGACAAAAAAGATTTTCCTTGCGAAGTCAAAATTGATCGTGGTGAAGTGGTTACTTCTTGGCCAGAAGAAAAAGGCAAATATAAACGCTTTGCTTTTACTGAATCAGGTATTTCACCTCGAGCCCTTCCTGGCACAGCAAATACACTATACGTTAATCCAAGCGATGATCATGATGAAGAAAGCATTTTGATCTCTGATATGTTCACCTCTCCGCCAATACGTCGCAAGATTATGGAAAAGCGCATGAGAAAAATGGACAATCTACTTAAAGAATTGCCAGCTCCACAATTGTACGGACCTAAAGATGCTGATGTAACCTTGGTCACCTGGGGTTCAACTTTTGGTGTAGTAAGAGAAGCGGCTGACCAATTAAATGCTGCTGGTGTAAAAACTAACATTCTTTGCATCAAATATATTTATCCATTCCATGCTAAAGAAGTATTGGATATTTTGAGTAAGGCTAAGAAGAAAATTTCTGTTGAACTCAATTTCACAAGCCAAATGGCTCGTTATATTCGCAGTGAAACAGGTATTGCTATGGACGCTTACATCAATAAATATGATGGCGAACCATTCACACCTAAAGAATTGGCTCAAGAAATTCAAGATAAGCTTGCCAAAAAGCCTAGTACTTTGGATGTCACTGCTGAAGACGCCAAAGAAATTGCTTATCACTATTTGCGCACTCACAATGGTGAAAAACTACGCCCAAGCAAAGTGCTGCAAGAAGCCGTTAATGGCTATGGCGAGCCAACTTGGTATGTTGAATTAGCCGAAAGAACAACTGGTCAGAAAAAAGGCTATGTGAAGGTTGGTTTAAAAACGGGTGCTACTTACGCCGTACAAAGAGACGAGTAAGTTTAGGCAAACGAGATTATTTTATTTAAGAGTTTATTGAATAGGAGAAAATAAGTAATGGCTACTGTTATAGAGCTACCACTTGATACATATAAAGGACCAGTTAGCCCAGATTGGTGTCCTGGTTGTGGTGATTATGGTGTTTTGCGCTCAGTGCAAGAAGCAGCGGGAAAAAATGGTATTCAACCAAAAGATCTGATGATTGTTTCAGGCATCGGCTGCTCTTCTAATTTGCCTGGCTTTATTCATGCTTACGGTGTGCATAGTCTTCATGGTAGATCAATACCTGTGGCAACTGGGGCACACTTAGCTAATACTGATATGAAAACAGTAGTGACCGGTGGAGATGGAGATGGTTACGGAATTGGTGTTGGACACTTAATCCATGCTATGCGACGTAACTTGGACATTACTTATATAGTAATGGACAATCAGATCTATGGTTTAACAACTGGACAAGCTTCGCCGACATCTACAAAAGGCGTTGTTACTAAATCAACGCCAGCTCCAAATGGCAATATTGAAACACCTATTAATCCATTGGCTCTGGCTATTACTTGTGGTGCTACATTTGTTGCTCGTGGTTTTTCTGGTGAAGCAAAATTGCTCACAGATTTAATTGCTCAAGGAATGGCTCATAAAGGCTTTGCTTTAATTGATGTATTTAGTCCATGTGTAACTTACAACAAAGTAAATACATATCCTTTCTTTAAAGAAAGAGTTTACAAGTTGGAAGATGAAGGTTTTGATCCTTCTGATTTTCACCGCTCGATGGCAAAATCTTATGAGTGGAATGATCGTATTCCATTAGGCATTATCTATAAAACCGAACAACCTACTTATGAAGATCAAGAACCGATTCTACAAAAGGGTGCTTTGGTGAAACAGTCATATGCTCCAGATAAAAAATTATTTGATAAATTTGTCGAACATATGATTTAGTTTTTTATTAGCCCAAATAAATCATTAGTGTCTATTATTTATTCCCGCCTTAGAAAAAAGAGAATGAGCTTTATGTTCGTCCTGCTTTTTCATAGTCGCGGAGTTTAAGAGTACTGAGCTTTCCTTTAGCATTTGGACTGGCTTGTCTGTTTCCTGATTCATATTTTTTTCAATCCAGGTTTGGAGTTCATTAATGTCAGCTGATGAAAATTGGTTTTCTTCGTATATTAAATGTTCTGCAGCGGCATCAATAACGAATGTTTTGTTGTTGGTGGGCATATCATGAAACAAAACGGCTGCTCCGCTTTGTTTAACCAAATTGTCGTGCAATCCTACTATAATTAAGACCGGTAATTTATCTATTAACAAAGCATTTGTGGGAGTATGAGCGATAAAGTGCAAAAAGGATAATGCGTCTTTGGGAGACAAGTCCAATTTGTGTTTTTCGTCGGTTAGCCAATGTTTTTGTAGGTCGGGATTAGTAGTTGCTTGTTTGACTACCTGCGTGGCGATCCGCTTGGGAGCACTATTCTTATGGATGATAAGTGTTATCAAACCATTTAAAGTAGTTCGTTTTTTCTTGTATATATGCCATGCTGGAGCAGAGCAAATTAATCCATCTATGCTCTCTGGATAGAGGGACGCAACTCGAATAACTATGCTACCTCCCATTGATTCACCTAAGAGAAACACTGGTTTATTAGGATTTTTACTGCGTATTGTTTTGATAACGTCTTTGACGTCTGAAACCGTATGGTCAAGATCGAGTCGGCTGTTCTGTCTGCGTCGTGGTCCGAATCCCTCAACATCTATGGCATACGTAGCGATGCCGTACTGAGCCATTTTTATTCCAAAGTCATGATAAGCCTGTGCACATAGCCCCATGCCGTGAATACAAAGTAAACAGGCTCTTACGGGTTGTTTTGGATCAATCCAAAACAACCCCTCTGTATGAGACTTGTTGCAGCATTGTGTTTCTTCGATGAAGCTTGATGTAGACGATTGTACTGGTTGTGAGATTTCTTCGTTTGGAGGGGGGAATGACAAAGTGTCTAGTTTTTCAGTAAATGTGATTACCAAGCTTATAAGCAAAGTAAGTCTAAAGAAAGAACGTCTATCCAAAAATGTTTGATTTTGATTCTTATTGTAATAGCAAGGCATAGAAAACTCATCTGGTTGTAACTAGTTTAAGTGGTTGTCTGATAGCTTGGGCGTTTACAGCAGTTTTCCAGGTTAGATAGCCACCTGACAGGTTTTTGACGCGATAGCCAAGTTGGACCAAAATACGTGACGCTATGTAGGATCTTTGTCCGCTTTGGCAATAAACTATAATTGTTTTTTCGAGAGGAATTTTGGATGTTTGTTCTCTGATAATTGGAAGTGGAATGTGGAAACTACCAGAAATAAAACCTTCGCTTCTCTCCTGATCATTGCGTACATCCAGAATAAAGTATTGCTTTGTGTCTGCCTTAGATATTTCATGCCATTGAATTTGTTCGGTACGACCTTCCAAAATATTTTCAGCTACCATTCCCGCTAGATTAATAGGATCTTTGGCTGAACCATAAGGTGGCGCATAAGCTAATTCTAGGTCTGCCAAATCTTGGATGGCTAGCTTTCCTTTTATTGCAGTAGCAAGAATATCTATTCTTTTATCAGCACCGTCATTACCAATTATTTGTGCACCTAAGATTTGCCCATTACTTCTATTAAATAGAATTTTCATAGCTAATCTTTTAGCGCCTGGAAAATAACTGGCGTGCTGAGTCGGGTGTATATGCACTGCGTCGTAATCTAGAGCAGCCGATTTGATCTGTGCTTCATTTAGTCCGACGGTAGCTACAGTCAGATCAAAAACTCTAATGATGGCTGTGCCTAACGTACCATCATATTTGTCGTGTTGACCAAATATATTGTTGGCTACTATTCTTCCTTGCTTATTGGCCGGACCAGCCAGGGCAATGCGAGTCGGTTGTTGACTGATAGGATGCACAACCTCGATTGCGTCCCCAATTGCCCAAATGTGAGGCACATTAGTTTGTGATAGTTCGTTAACTATGATTCCGCCACTTTTGCCTATGGCTATGTTAGCTTTGCGTGCTAAATCTAGCTCTGGACGAATCCCCATTCCTAGAATAACCAAATCGGACAAGAGAGCTTCTCTGGTGCCGACTGTTACTGATAATAGCTTTGATTTTTGCTTGTCTTTTGACTGTTCTTCTGACACGCTAATTTTTTTAATAGGACTATTAAGGATTAATTGGATTCCATTAGAAATTAGTTCTTGATGAACTAAGCCTGCCATTTCTATATCAATTGGTTTGAGTACTTGATCTTGATTGTCTACTATAGTTACATTGATTCCTCTTTTTACTAATTGTTCAGCAGTTTCCAATCCTATAAAACCACCGCCAACTACTATTGCATTAGATGGTTTTTCATCTTCGATCCAAGAGTGGATATTGTCCATATCCTCAATACTGCGTAAAGTGAATACACCTGGCAGATCTATGCCAGGTATGGAGGGCTTTATGGGAGCAGCACCTACTGCTAGTATAAGATCGTCATAACTTTCGGTAGCGACTGTCATTGTTTTATGGTTTTTAAAAGTGACAAATTTGTCCTTTGAGTTAATGTCGACAACTTCATGATAGACACGAGCATCAATATTGAATCTTTGTTTTAGTGATTGAGGAGTGTGTAAGAGCAGGTCGTTGCGCGAGGTTATCTCATTACCAAGATAATATGGTAGTCCGCAATTCGCAAATGATACATGTCCGCCCTTTTCAAAGACTATAATTTCTGAGCCTTCAGAAAGACGTCTTATTCTGGCTGCTGCACTCATTCCGGCTGCCACGCCCCCGACTATAACTATTTTTTTTGTCTTACTGTTTGTATCAAGCTTATTCATATGAGCGCTCCTAAAACTATTGAAGGGGTGATGGTTAGTTCAGGCAACTATTGTCTGAGTGGGGTACAGCATCTTGACTGCGATTCCATGGCGCTTTGGACAATATCATTGCTAGGGTGCACGATCCAGAAAGTCCTGCATAAACTAAACCTAGTCCAAAGAATAGAGGTAGGGCAAAAAAGTATTTGTTTACGGTAAATCCAAGTAACATGCCGCTCATTATGCCAGTACCGATCGTCAATTGTGTTTGTTGTTCAATAGATAAGTGCTTCCGACTTTTGGTTATAACAAATCCTGCATTTTTCCAGGCAAGGAGTCCACCGGCAAGAATTTTACAGGCAAGTCCTTTGGTTCTTAAAACTGCCGCACCATTTTCTGCTCTTTTACCTGTTTGGCAAATTAGCACAATGAGTTTATCGGTCAAGATATTTTGTTTTGATAATTCGTTCAAAGGAATATTTATTGAATTAGGTATATGGGCAGATGAGAATTCACTAGCAGTTCTTACGTCTAATAAAACGATAGAATTAGCGTCCAGTTGGCGCGCTTGCATGGCTGATATGAATGGAACAGTATTTAATGTATTAGACATTTACCCCCCCTTTGGATATGACAGTTGAGTCAATAATATCACCAAATAGTTATATAAGCAATCAATCTTTAGGATGATTGCTTAATCGCTTATACAGTTGTATGCTCAATTGTGTGACGATTGGATGGCTTATATGAAACATAAACAAAGCATATTATCTCGACAAGCATTGGAAGTTATAGCTATGCGTTTCCGTTGTCTTGGAGATGCTTCGCGACTCCAACTTCTACAGTATCTGTTCCAAGGAGAATATTCTGTTCAAGAGCTTTGCAATCTTAGCGGTTTAAGCCAGGCTAATGTGAGTAAACATTTGTCTGTCCTATCAGAAAATGGAATTTTAAAGAAAAAACGAGAAGGGCTTTTTGTTCTTTACAGCATTGCGGATCACAGCATTTATGACATGTGTGAGTTAGTCTGCGGGGCGGTTGAAAAACGTTATGGGCAAGTAATTAAAGAATTATCCGGTAAGTAGTTTCGTTTCTGCTTACACTCATTTATTGTTGTGTAGCTTGAGAAGCAATACTGGATGTAGCAAATCTACTATTGGGTGTAACAACGAAGATAAAATCAGTGCCCATTTGCGAGTCAATATTTATAGTTGCTGGCCACGCACCGACATTAGGTATTTTATTGCGTAGTCCTTCCAGGTCATAAGATAAGGCATGTTCGGAACATTCTACGATTTGCTCGTGCTGACAATCTGCTAAGTCTGTTTTGTACTTTCCCTTTAATGTGAAGCCAGCATCACTCAAAGCTTTTTCTAAATTAACCGCAGCTTCTTCTATAGCTACTGGATCATCACAGTGCTTAGGGTAGCGAATCATCGCTGACCAATGCGCAGTGTTATTGCTAATGCTGCTTGAATTGACATTACTAGTCCCCAGGGAAGATATAGATCGATCTATCATTGGGGTTGAGGCTATGGCGCTGTCTTGACTAATAGCCAGGACATTTGTTGATTGACTAGATGTGCTGACTGTGACTGGATGGTAGTTGATTAGTTTATTGCATATGGCATTGCAGGCCGAAGGATCGAGCAGCCAAAAACTAATGCCGTCGATACTGCCAGGTATGCCTGGCAAAGTAGCCATTTCAATTTGTTTCGTATTAAGGTGACAGGCAAAACCAAAGAGTCTTACCATTTCATCGACACTTAAATTTGTGATCACACTTTCACGAACAATGTCGAGTAAAGATGGCAATTTAACTAATATTTCCGGTTGAGCGAGTTTGGTTAATAATTGACGAGCAAACCACTGTTGTCTTTCGATACGACCAATATCGCCTTTTGCATCGTGCCTGTAGCGCAAGTACTGCTCAGCTTGTTTGGCGTTAAGAGTTTGTATTCCTGGTTCGAGGTCGACATAAAGTTTAGCTGTATGGTCAGTATAGCTCATTTTCTTTTCGACAAGAACATCAACTGAACCCACAGCTTCCAAAATACGTTTTGCGCCGTCTTCATCTACCACTATATATTTATCGATTGGCACATTGAAGGATTGACTCACAGTTGCCATAGCTAATTCCGGTCCACCAAAAGCATGAGCGGAATTAATTTTGTCTATGCCGTGATTATTAGCGATTTGGACTCTACTGTCCCTAGGTATAGATATGACCCCTGCTTTTTGTTTGCCAGGATCTAAACTTACCAATAACATTGAATCAGAGCGTGTGCCGGTAAAGCGCTCAGTATTTTTGCCATTTGAATCAACACCCATTATCAAAATATTAATAGGCTGTTTCAGCGAAGGAAGAAATTGACCACCTGGTAAATTGACTAATGTTTTATCGACAGAACTGTTATTCTTTGGTTTATCAGCCCGCAAAACAAAATAAGCAAAGAGTGATGCTGTGGCTACAGAAATAATACTGACAGCAGCCAGGGCTTGCTTATTTATAGAACGGCGTTTTTTTGGATTTTGATTGGCCAGTTCAACTTTGATGTTTTGTAATTGTCTAAGTTTACTCATGAGGTTCATGTTTTATTACTATCTTGATATTAGTCAATTCTAGCGTGCTCGCAGTTCGATATACTGAAAGACTATTAAGACTAGGAAAATACCTGTAAACATTGGTCCAATTCTTCATTAAGATAACTGGAATTATTATGTCGACTGAAAATACAAGTTCACCATCTGATAAAGGACCAACAGGCTTTATCACCGATGGACAGAATACATTAGTTGTAGAAGACGGACATATTTACAAAGACGGGCAAGCAGTCGGCTTTTTATTTGAAGATGGCTATATTAAAAATAACAATCAACCTCTTGGCAAGCAAAATAAACTCTCGCTCATAGAAAATATTTCGCCCTGGCAATTTAGGGGTATAGATTGTCAGGGTTTAGAAATTGTTTTGCCGGATGAGCATCCTGGTCCAAGCGGAAAATTAGAATATAACGCCAAAATTTATAATGTCATTAATGGACGAGTAGTAACTGAAGATCATAAATATGTTGGCCAAATAACTGATAGTGGTGAGATATTTGTACGCGATAAAAATGGCGAAGGCGGAAAAGTTAAAGTAGAAGGCACTACTTTATTGAATTTTACTTTTGAAGGAATAAGCAGTACCGGTGCAAATTGCCAGCATCAATTCAGGAGACCTTTATATAAGATAGATCGTACCTATATAGATAACGAGATTATTCGTTATTTTGACGGTTTTGATGCTCTAAATAACCTGCAGAAAAAATATGTGCTTGAAACAATGGCTCTTTGGTCGTCTTGTGGTTTATTACAAATAGTCAGAAAAAGTGAGGGAGATGCCTCTTTAGGTAATGTGAAGCACGGTGTAACTGGCGTGACACGTGTTCGCACAGGCAAAGTGAGTCTGGATAAAGAAGAATTCGAAAGAGAAGTGAATTACTATAAACAACATGGAGCAATGATGATTGTTCCTAAAAATATTGTTGACTATCTTGAGGTGCGTCTCAATCTAGTTCTAGCTCACGAGTTTGGACATCAGGTTGATTTTGTGCTGACTTCTGCTGTGCAAGAACAAGTAGCTGAGCTTTATGAGAAGAAGCGTAAAAGTTGTGATAAACTTCATCCGCTGCCGGACGAAAATGAGAGTCCATCAGAACTGTTAATGCGGCAGCAAATTGAAAAAAGACATTTTATTTCTGGGTATGCAAAATCAAGCGCTTATGAATATTGGGCAGAATCGCTTGCCGCTTTTTCTATAAAAACAACGCGCGACCATCTTAGAGAATTCGATCCTGTTATGTACGATATTTTGACCAATCTTGTTTTAGCCCCAACAAAGGTTTTAAGCAGAGTCTTTCATGAAAATATTACTAGTCTCCAGGCGAGTTTAAAATTGGGCGGAGAGTTTTTAACTGGTGGACTTTAGTAGAAGGAGCTCAATATGAAAGATTTAGAAAAAATAGTAATAAATTGTGCTCATAGCCCTGATAGTGATGATGCTTTTATGTATTATGGTATTGCTTGTGGTGCGGTACCTACGGGCAATTTTATTTTTAAGCAGGTAATGAAAGACATTCAATCACTGAATGAGGAGGCAAAAGAGGGTAAATACGAAATTACGGCAATTTCTTTTGCTGCTTATCCTGAAATAAAGAAAGATTATTTACTCATGCCCTGTGGTGCAAGTTTTGGGCAGGAATATGGACCTATGGTCGTTAGCCGCAAAGGTGAAGCAGAACCTCAACTTGATTCAGTTAAAGTAGCTATTCCCGGGTATATGACAACAGCATATTTGTTATTGCGTTTATATTGTCCGCAAGTAAAAGTAATTGTTATGCCATTTGAACAGATCATTTCGGCTGTACAAAATCGATTTGTTGATGCGGGGCTAATAATTCACGAAGGGCAACTTATTCACGAGCAATTTGGGCTGCAAAAAGTAGTGGATCTTGGGGTATGGTGGTCACAGAAGACCAAATTGCCATTACCGCTAGGAGGCAATGCGATAAAGCGCGATCTTGGTCACGATCGGATTATTGAATTGACAAATATTTTTAGAGATTCTGTTGTCCATGGATTAAAGAATCGAGCAGCAGCAATGAAATATGCTTTTGGCTTTGCACGCGACATGTCTGAAAAAATAGTCGATGAATATATAAGTATGTATGTAAACGATTTGAGTGTTGATTGTGGGGAAGCTGGACAATTGGCTGTCAAGCAACTTTTTAACTTGGCCAAAGAAGCTCATTTATTAGAAGACCAATTTGTTACTGAATTCGTGTCATAATTTTTATAGTTGCGCCAATAAGTCTAAGTTCAATTTACTAGCTATAGGAGAGGTCTTTATCGATATGCAAGAACGTGGTAAAAAGTCAGTGAATAATATTTCGACTTTGCCTGTGCATAATGCCAAAAGTGCCAGCCAGCTTAAGCTGCTTATTATTTTTACTCTTATAATTATATTTGTTATCGGTGGCGTTTACTCATATTTTAAGATGATTAAAACTATGGAATTCTCACCGCAAAAGCTTTTTGAGCAAGCTTTCGTTGAGCCTGTTGAGTCGGTAACAATGATAAGCGGAGATAGCAAAAATCTTTTGGGTTTTGATTCCTGGATAAGATTTAAGAGCAATTCTGAAATTCATTTGAAGAATGCAACAGATTTTAAACCTTATATATCAGAGGTTGGACGCAGTGGTTTTGCAGAAAAATATCCTGGAGACAGGTCACTTCAACAGCCTGTTAATACTTATGATTATCTGGTGCGTACTGAACATACGGTAGGCAAGATTGTTAATGAAGCATTATTGATTAATAAAACTAGCCATGAATATTTTTATCGTATATGGGGCATGTAGAGGGCGTTAGATGAATCGCTATGATTCTTGATTTGGTAGCTAACGGTTCAATAATGAACACTCAATCGATGAGCAAACGAGACCAGATTTTAATTAGTACTTTTATTATTGTCTATTTTTTTATTATTGGAATTGCCATCACCGCTGACTGTCCTCTTAGACAATTTGTCCATCAATATACGCGAGGACTTGAACTTTTTTTTGGTGTGGACCAATCATGGCGAATGTTTTGTCCCAATCCCCGAGATTTTTGCTTCCATCCTTACGCTGTAATAACTTTTCAGGATGGCTCAACTGCATATTACGAATTTCCGCGTCCGGATAAAATGAGTCAATTTCAGGCTCTAATGCGGGAAAGGGTGCGTAAACATTTTTATGACATCATGCCTTGGAGTGATTTTAGTGTTTTCCGTCCAAGTATCGCACGTTATATTGCTCGGGCTTATGCTGATCCAAATAATGAACCTACACAAGTTAGTTTGTGTTATAACGCTGACGACATAGGACGATTACCCAAACTCATACCGCATAATCATCCACTTACTGGGACCAAGCGGAATACGTTTTTTGTTTATCAGGTAAGAGTTGAGGATATTAAATGAGCCTCCGTGATCTAGCGAAAATTTGGCAACAGTTTTGGTTTGCGCCGGAATCGCCCATTGCAGTATCAGTATTCCGTATCTTATATGGCTTGGTGCTGCTTACTCATATAGGGACGCAATATTGGTATGATTTTGGAGTCTTTTTTGGGACGAATCCAATTATTCCTTACAATGATTATATTGCGTATTGGTGGAGAAAAGATTTAGGTGCAAATATTTTTGAGTTTGTACCGGCTCAAGATAGTTGGCATATAGCAATTCTTGCTTTTACTGCCATATGCATAATCATGATGATTTTAGGTTTTTATACAAGACTGAGCATCTTTCTTGTTTATCTTCTTATTTGCTCTTTAGATAGGCAATGTCCTTTTCTATGCAATGCTGGCGACAACATGCAAAGGATTGCTCTTTTTCTATTATTGTTTAGCCATGCTGGTGATGCGTTGTCGCTGGATACTTTTATTAAAAATCGCGGCGTGAATTGGTGTAAGCCATTTTTTAATCCCGAAATATGCGCTCCCTGGGCGCAAAGAATGCTGCAAATGCAAATGGCGATTGCTTATTTTTCAACCGGAATCCTAAAGATAAATTCAATATTTTGGTTTTCGGGCAACGGAGTTTATCTAGCTACCAGGCTAATGGACTTTGCCAAATTTCCTTTGCCTGACTTTTTAGAACATACATTGCTTGACCACCGAATACCTTTATATGCCCTTTGTTTTGGCACAGTATTTATTGAATTGGCATTGGGCACTCTAATCTGGGTTAAAGAGTTAAGGTATTGGGTAATTCTGGCTGGAATTCTTTTGCATTTAGGTATTGACTGGTTGCTCAATATACCTGTTTTTGAATTCACTTTTATGTCTATGTATATTTTGTTCGTAGATCCAAATGATCTTAAAAAATTAGGACGGTGGTTCTTGATCCTTTTTGAACAAATAAAATCACGCCTTACTATTGGTTTTAGTCAAAGAGAACGAACATGAATAGACGAGATTGGATAAAAATCGGTTTTGCATTAGCTGTTCTCCTTTGGCTGTCTATTGCTACCATGCCGCGCAAGCTGTCAGTTTTAAATGATTCAGTAGCTCACTATTATGATGACTTGATGGCATCGCAAGAATTTGCAATTCGCAAACAGCAAGAAAAACTTTCGAAAGTGCCTGTTGCCGAAAGCGTAAAGCTAGACTACGACGAAACTCTGGCAAAAAATTTATGGGCAAGTTTTAGAGTCCCTGAGGCTTTGAAATTGTTGCTCAAAATCAAAAGTCGGCGAGAGAAGCTGAATAGCGGCTACAATCAAAAATTGATCAATACAACGTTACTGATAGCAGGAGTCTGTCGAGATTTAAATAAATTGCAAGAAGCACAGAAGTACTATCAAGATATCCAAAGAATGGACGAGAGGAATCTAGAGGCTCAAGATCCAAGACTGACGAGAGATGAAATAAATTTGGCAATGATAAGCTATCTTAGGGGAGATAGCGAAAAAGATTTGAAAAAACGCAAATTATATTTTGAAAAATCTCTTGGACACATAAACAAAGCACAAGCAATGTGGCACGATCAAAAAGATCCTAGTACGGCAACAATTTCAAATCTTCTATTGCTAAAGTATGTAACCTATCGTGAATTAGGGGATGAACAGGCTAGTAAACAAGCCTATGACGAAATGAAGTATTTAAATAAGCAGCTCAATCGAGCCGTTAAGCCGCCAAGAACTTAGAGTGCTTTATGTCTGGTTTTTATTTTTGTGCAAATAATAATCTGATGTTCGTCGCACTGTATCAATAAAGGGTGTTGGTTGGAAACCTATCTCATTAATGGCTTTGGCACTGCTAAAAAATATTTTTTGTTGACTAAGCCAGGCGACCTGACGCGTCAGAGGAGGATCTATGCCAAATAAAGGGCAAATGTTTTCTACGATGGCACCCAATCTTGTCAAAAAATTATTGGGGATTTCGAATAAAGGACCACGCAAATCATTGAGTTGAGCAAAAATAAGAGCGGCTTCTTTAAAAGAAAGGTTTGCACTAACTACAGCATAGCGAGCTCCTATAGTGCCTTTATCTATGCAATTTATGTGTGCTTGTACAACATCATTAATATCGGAGAAAGTAACGCCGCCAGAGGGGACTCCGATCATCCATCCTTTAGACATGGCTGCAAAAATAGCGTGATGATGAGGGTGCGTATCACCTTCGCCAAATATAATTCCTGGATTCAGAATTATGGCAGACAAACCTGAAGATACATATCTGAGAACTTCTTTTTCACCTAAATGCTTGGTATCGCAATAGCTAAGTCCTTTTCCTTCTAGATTGTATTCAATATCCTCAGAGCCGATTTCTCCGTGCTCAGGAATACCAAAGGCCGCAACTGAGCTTGTGTGTATAACTCTTTTAACATTTGCGACTAGGCTCGCTTTCATAACATTGCCTGTACCTATGACATTGATCGCATGTATCTTTTCAATATCTCGTTTTTTATACGATACAAGTCCTGCTAAATGATAAACAAGATCTCTATCTTGCATTGCCTCTAGCAGTTGATCAAAGTTAGTTATATCACCGCTATAATGCTCCAGGTTTAATTGACTTAAACTAGACGGTAAATTAGGGCTGCGACCAAATGTGCGAACCTTGTGCCCGAGTTTTACAAGTTTTGGCACTAGACTCTGTCCAATAAAACCACTTGCACCTGTAACTAATATTTTTCGAGATGTATTTATATCGTTCATAAAACAATTTAGTGGACTGACGAAGATTTTTTAATTCTTAGTCCATTGATAAGAGTCGAGAGCTTCATTCAGCGATGTTGGAGGATTTTTTAGTAATTTACTCAAGTAGTTATTTTGGCATACATTGTCTTTCTGGCTAAGCTTTATTTGATCTCTGCTTACTATAGGTACTTCTTGAGTTAGTTCGGCTAACTGAGCGATAGCGTTAGCTGCGGGGATTGGTAGATCTAAAATGGGTCTTGTTGTTTCCATCTTAATCATCATGTTTTGTGCCAAGTCTTTCAGAGTTAAAATATCAGGTCCGCCCAATTCTAAAATGGTTAACTTGTTAGGCAGGGCTGTTAACTGTGCCGAAGCAAGCATTGCTTCTACTAAGTCATTTATATAAAGCGGTTGAACTTTATTCTTGCCACCGCCGATTAAAGGAACAATTTTTTTATTGCGAATCAATTCTTCGATACGATTGACTAGCTTACTGTTTCTTTGTCCAATTCCTTTACCTAATACAAGGGAGGGACGCAAGATTATTGATGGAATACCGCTTCGTTCTATTATTTGTTCAGCTTGCCATTTTGTACGATGATATTCGCTAATGGCATCTGGTGCTGCTCCGCAGGCGCTAACCATGATTATCTTTTTCACTTTGGCTTTTAGACAAGATTCTACAAAATGTTTTGTTTGATCAATGTGTAAGGATTCTGAAGTTTCACCGCGACGAGGGGCAATACTGCCGATCAGATGGTAAGCGACATCCACTTGTGAAAATGCATCGTTGACTGAGTCGTCCTTTAGGTCTGCCTGAAACACAAGAACACCAGTACCTTTTAAAAAAGAGATGTCGGATGTGTTGGCGGTTTTTCGTGCCAGACATCGGATGCTGAGTAAATCAGTTTTGGTTTTTTGTGCAGAGGCAATAAAATGAGAACCGATATAGCCTGTAGCACCATCTATTAAGAGGACAGTAACTTGTGTTGTTTGGAGATTCATAGGTGACTTATTCCGAAGATTCTTAGGTATTTATTGATGTGGGATCAGTTTTATTACTATTTTTGTTCTTTAAGGCTTTGTAGCATTTTTTTATCAAAGTTACTTCTCCTACTTCATTGCCTTGGGCTTTATGTCCTAAGTATTGAAATAGATAGCCCAAAAAAATCAAAGACAGACCATAAGCAAAATTGCCTGTGAAAAATTTATAGAAACCAAAAAATGCAGCAGGTACGCCGACAATATGCAATAACGCATTAACTGGATGAGCATGACGTTGACAATAATCGACAATGAAATCTTTAACGTTAGTCAGGAAATTATTGTTCAATGTTATCTCCCTGCTTTAACAGTTTGTTTAACAGGAAAAGCTGCTGCTTGTTCTTTAAAGGATTCAAGAGTTTTGGCCATACCTTCTGTAAAAGGAATTAGGTTTGTATAGTTAAGTTCCTTTTGAGCTTTAGCAATCGAATAACTTTGATTGATACCTATGAGACGATAAGCTGCTTTTGAAAAACGAGCAAGTTTTTTCTTCTTTTCCAGCGGCATGCGAGAGATTATTGATGACAGAAGGCTGAATATTGGTTTTATAAGCCAGCTAGGCATGTTTTTTTCTACTCGGGGCAACCCCATATTGTCACTAACAGTATCAAATAGTTGTTTTTTAGTGATGTGCTGACCATCGGTAAGATTGTAAATTTGGCCATAAGCTTTTTCATTTAACATTGAAGATTCTATTGCCTGGCAGAGGTTATCTATATAAATTACATTTGTTTCTTTGCTGCCGCCATCAACCAGGATAGCTCTTCTGCTAGCAATGGCATTTATTAGATTCGGTAACCAAGCGCGTTCTCTGGGTCCATATATAAAACCTGGTCTCATTATTGTTATTGCTATTTTGTTTTTATATACATCGTTAGTAGCAATTTGTTCAGCGTGTACTTTTGAGTCTGCATAAGATTCGCCACATAGAATTCTTGGTGCATCTTCGGCTGTATTATATTGATCATCATTGCCAGTTATGACAGATAAACTGCTTAAAAAAATAAATTGCTTTGCACCTGTTTGAATTGCAGTCTCTAGAGCTGATTGAGTGCCAATAACATTTACGGCTGTGATTTCTTCAGGTGCAGCATAAGGATCAACAATGCCAGCGGCATGGATAACGATATCAATGTCTTTTAAAGATTGTTCTAGCTCGGCTCGATTTAAAATATTGGTTTGTTGAATTTCAATATTAAGTTTTGACCAAGTTTTATTGAACGGAGCAGTATTTTCTAAAGTACGTACCAAGGCTCTAATTTGATAGCCTTTTTGAGCAAGATATTCGCATAAGCGACTGCCAACCAGCCCTGTGGCTCCTGTAATAGCGACTTTTAGATTTTTCAACTTGCAATTACCTCTTTTTTCTTCAGAAGTGCTAATCGACCCGAAAAGGAAGAAGGTGTACTTAATAGAGGGATTTTTACTTGTGCTTCAGGTGCTCCTTCTGTAACTCTTTGCTGTCTTAGATTTTTATACGTGCCTGCTGGAAGACTTTCCATTCTGGGCATCGCCAGTCTATGACTAGTGCGCTTTTCTTCGTATTCAGGGTTCTGAGAGCATAAAGACTGATCAAATAAACGCACAAATTCTTCTTGAACTGATTGAGGCAAAGGTTCATCGAGCTCAACAAAACATACATAGTATGGCGGTAAGCACAACTTCACTTCGGCGGTAAAATGTTTAATACAATCAAGATTTAACTGTCGCGTCACTTGTCTAAAGGCAGTTAAGACTTGTTCTTCAGTGATCTTTTCTCCGGTGATGGAGCTAATACCCATACCTTTGCGAATAAATTGAATTATAGGAGTTTTACCATGGAAGTCTGTTACTTCAATTAAGTCATTTATATTGTAGCGATAGAGCCCGGCATTGGTTGTGAAGTAAATATAGTATCGCCCATGTAGTTGTAATTCATCAGCTAGCAAAAATTGAGGGTTTGTTGAATCGATGTCATCTTCAGCAACAAATTCAAAAAAGTGGCTAGTTAGAGCTAACACTCCACCGGCTCCTTGATCAGATAGTGGTATACTGCCGCGTCCTTCGCTAGCCATATAGCCAAAATCTCTTACAGGAATATCACCGTAATATTCAGGGAGTTTTTCCAAATAGAAAGACATAGGACCACCTTTCCAGCAGGAAATAACAGATGATTGTGGCCAGACGGTTTTTGGCAGAAGTACTGAATCTTTTTCAAGTGTTTTTTCTAAAATCCCAGCTCGCTCACGATCTGGTTTTAAAAATTTGGCAAAGGCACCCAGCCATTCTTTGGGAGGAGAATAAGCCTTTCTTATAGTACCATCAAAAATGTCGGCTATGAGCTCAGTACAATGTTCCTTCAATTGATCGGCAAGCAAAATTAAACTGGAAGGATTGCACGCCATAAAGGCAGTAACATTTTGTGCTAAAGCCGTTCGCAGCATCAAATAATATTTCATTTCGACGTTTTTAATTTTGCAAACTTCATATGGTACGGCGAAGTGTCTGCGTACCAAAGGTGACTGTCTTTTGTTTAAAAGTCCAGAGACCGCTCCATAAGGAAGTCCGGAGTCAACTTTTCCTTCTTGATCATTGCTGCTAATAATGAAAAATTGTCCATCAGTAGCATGCCAAAAATCTTTGACTAAATGATAGTTGTGGACTTGGAAAGCATGTGTGTAGTCAGCTAAATGACTCTTGTTTATAGGAATATATTTAGGTTTATCTGTAGTGCCACTTGTAGTGGCAAACATAAATGGTTCATCTTCCGTTAATTGTTTTTTTTCTCCGGCCATTGCTGCATCAATGTAGGGCTTAAGAGTTTCATAAGTAGCTAGTGGGACATATTTCTGATAGTCCTTAACGCTCGATATTCGATCAAAATGATGGGCACGGCCAAATGCAGCATTTGTATTGGCTTTTATAATCTGTAGAAGTTTTTGCTTTTGAGTAAGAGCAGGATTCAAACAGGCTTTATAAAAATGTGTTACGTGAGTACTCTCACGTAACATTTGCCCGATTGCTATGTCAGTTTTTCGCCAGTTAATCATAATTTTTCGCCTGCTACTATCAGCTCTGTGGTGTTATTTGAGCGAAGCTCATTTGATTTTAAGAAAAACTCTTTTGTAATTTGATTGCGAAAGTTTCTTTCATTCAGAGTGATGCCTAATCCAGTTCTTGTTTTGTCTTTATCAGGCAACTTTCCTTCTCCGCCATAACCGAAAGTTAAGTTTTGCCGAGTAAGGTCATGTTTTAACAAGAAACTATTTGCTGCCCCTTCATGATTAACAAATGGACCTCTGCTAATGGCAAATATTCGACCAGCCATGGTAAGAATACCGCTTTCGCCTACTTGGGCACCTAAGTGACAAGCAACACCAGCCTGTTTAGCAATATTTCGTATCTTGTTAGCGGCAATAATGCCGCCCATTTTTGAAATGCGAATATTAAAGTCGGCTTTAACTTGCTTATTTACAAAGTCTAAGGCTTGATTAACTGTGCATAGAGATTCATCAAGAACAATTGGCTGAGGAATAGTTGAGCTTAGCTGAACAATAGCAGCAATATTATCAGCTTTAACAGGCTGCTCTATAGAAGCAATATTATAAGCTTGGGCACTTTGGGCAAATTCTATAGTTTGAGCTACTGACCAAGCACAATTAGCGTCTACTCTAATAATGACATCGTTGCCTAGGATTTTTCTTGCTAATGCAATTCTTTCGATGTCGCTTTGTAAGTCTTTGCCAATTTTGAGTTTGACTGTACTAAAGCCATAAAGCTTGAACAATGTCAGTAGAGCTATCAAACTTTTCCTGTTAGTTAAGGACGCTACAGCACCATATTTAATACTATCTGGAGCGTCAACCTTGCTATCAACATCAAGTAATTGTTTGAGTGAAATATTATCGGACTTACAGGCGGCGTCAAGCAAAGCAAGTTCAAGAGCACACCAAGAAGCACCACTGGGTTTGTGAGTTAGTCCGAAGTTATTAAATTGCTCAGCAAGAAAGTCAACTAGTTCATAGACGTTGGAGAAATACTGATCTATTACAGAGGGAAAATATTTTTCCTGAAGCAAAACAGTTGCTTGTTCAATTGTTTCACCTGTTACATATTCTCTGGGTATCCCTTCTCCAAAACCTTCGAAGAATAGACCATTTTTTTCGACTATGGCTTTAACAATAAGATTTGTGGAAGATGATCGTTTAGCCAAGCTATGGTTGAAACTAAAGCGGAAAGGAAGATCAACTATATAAAGGTGTAAGGCCCGTATTTTCATATTCCTAATTGTCCTCTTTTGAGGATCCAATTGCAGAGTGTATGTGTGTACTCTTTGAACCAAGTTCTATCGAAGTCTAAGCTATGAGCGGCTCCTGGAAAAACTTGAAGCGCTTTATCAGTTGAGGAGACTTGTTCAAACCAGTTTTCTAACTTTGTCACATCAACAATTTGATCATCTTCTCCCTGGAGAATTAAAAGAGGCATTTTGATAAATTTTGCCGCTTGTTGCGCCTTTCGAGAAAGAAGAAAAGTCTGGACAAAAAAGGATGTTGTGGCTTTAGTCAAATGCAAAGGGTCATTGTCTATAAAGTTTATAAAGTCAGGATCATTAGTGAACATGCTAGTTTTAAGAGGTATAGACCAATATTTTTGAAGAGCATGGCTACCTAATAGCCAGCTGAAAGCAATCTGTAATTTGGTTATTAAAGGAAAATCCGCCTTAGTGTAAATGGCTGGACCGGTAAGAATGAGCCCAGCCAGCGGCGGTATTAGAGTATGGTCGGTGTTTTGATAATTTGATTGAGCGAATATAGTGGCTATTTTGGCTGACCAACAATTGGCAATAAGAATTACGCGCTGTCCTCTATGCTGACGTCGTATATGCTGGATTTGGTACTCTAGGTCAGATAATAAAATGTTGTAATTATCCAAATGTCCTCGTAAATTGCCGTTCATTCCCGAACCGCGTCGATCCGGGGCATATACTGTTATGCCATTTTCATTGAGAGAACTAGCAGTATTTTCAAACCATTGACTATGTCCTTCTATACCATGCAAATGGATAACTACAGGCGCATCTTCACTGCCAATCCAGACCCGGCAGCCTAATCTTGCCCCATCAGACGACTTCAGCCATTCTATAGTTGGCGTTTTCCGGTCTTTAGCAGATTGAATTTCAATAGCAGGTAATGATTGGGGTAGACTGGTTTGGTGCTCGGTCAAAACTATTACTCTCTAAATTGATGATAATGGATTAATCTGAAATCAAGACTATTCTAGCTGAGCAATCGCTATTTTAGGTCAGCAAAGGAAAACTATAGATTACAGCCTTCTACTTTACAACGTTTATTGTCGACTTTGTTTAAAGGTTATCTTTTTGTCACTCAATACTGTTTTTCAATTGGCTTATTTTTTGCATATAAGGAGCGACTTCCTGCTAAAACAATTAGTAAATCGTTGGATAGAGATTTTGCCGTTCAGTATTCCATAAGAACGGAGAACAAAGTTTTAGGTATTTGGAAAGGAATTTTATGTGTTTGAATCTGCAAACAATTTGTACATGCGCAATAACATTGGTGGGCGCTATTGTTGCCACTCCTATTTTTATTCAAGGTTTGAAGCGCAGAGGCACCGGCATAAAATATGAAAACAATTTTTCTATTCAGCGCCTACCCCAATTAATGAGCGTGTTGAATGTATTGTTAATTGTATTGGCATTTCTGAGCTATACAGGCATATGTCCCAATTTTGGTCCACAATATCCAGTGTCATTTGTGTTGGCGACCGGAGAACCACAAGGAATTGCTGCTGTAATTTCTTGGTTAGGAGTGGCAATTTTATTTAGTGGCATGATTTTTATGGTGGGCGGCTGGTATTGCTTGGGAGAATATTTCACTACAGATGCTGAAATATTAGAAGGACAAGGTGTTCGTAATACTGGCTTTTTTAAATATGTGATGCATCCTATTTATTCTGGAATAATTCAATGTTTGTTTGGAGCATCGCTGGCAGCAACCTCAATATATTGTGCTTTATTCACGATTATAATGGTGGCTCCACTATGGTTGAAACGAGCGAAATACGAAGAGAAAAACTTGATTGAGCATCTTGGACCGGATTACAAAACTTACGGTGAGCACTTAAAGTGGCGCAGACTTGTGCCGATAATATTTCCTTTTGGTGTTTAGCATTTATAGACCTCATGGTGTACCGAGGAACAGCAATGGAACCCTAGATCACAGAACAAAGAAAATGACGCTATAAATTAATCATTTGAAGATAAAATTTAAAAAGAAAAGAAGAAACGAATATTGGGATTTCTGAATACTATTTCTTACTAACTGATTTAGGACTAAACTGTACAAATACTTCTTTTTTGAATTGACTTTCAAATAGTGATTTTTTTTCGTTAAAAGCCCAAGTCTCAGCCTTACAGTCTTGTTTATTATTCAATGTGATTTCAAATAAAAGACTATTATTTTTTTGATTCTCATTCTTTTTGGTTCGAGTATCTTTGGTATTAGTGCTCGATTTTTCTATAATATTTACCGTCTCAATTATTTGACGATGACTACGGTCAAGTGCTTCTGCAAGACGTAACATTGCAGCCATATCAGTCACTAGTTTTCGTTCTTGATTAGGTAGAGCACATAAAGATTCATGTGCGTCTTTGGGTCCACTTCCTCTATGATAGCGAGCAATACTGGCTATCATTTGGATTTCTTCGCGGTTATACCCTAATAGTTCTTCTTGTTTGATCAAATAATATGAATGCTTATGATGACCGCTGCGGCTGATAAACATACCCAGGTCATGTAGCATTGCTGCCGCCCAAAGCAAGTGAACTACTTCATCAGAGTAATTGTGCAAGGTTTTTCGTGTCTGCCAAAAGATTTCGCAAGCAAGCCATGCAACTTGTTGAGCGTGATCAATATCGGCACGATATTTGTCTAGTAAGAAAGAAATGCTTGTAGAGCGGGGATCTCGATGAGGGTTTAGCCTGGGTTCGAGCCAACCCGCTTGTAAAAATCTGTCTACTGCCACCCCTTCGCGCAATGCTGAAGTACAAATAGTAATTTCTTGTGCTTTGAGTGCTTTCATTGCTTCTAAAAGAACGATTGAACCGGCAAGAATAGTTTGGGCACGGTCGTTGTTAATAAATCTAATTTTTTCTCCACGTATAGAACAATCTTCTATATAAGAAATTATTTCCTCGAGACGTTCTAGTGACAATTGCCAACCATGCAAATCTGCTTGAGGTAGTCCCTGCAATTCTTTATCTATTTTTGCTAATGCTTGAATGGTTCCTGAAGTGCCGATAAGTTTTTTATAGCCGCCGCCGTTTTCGATTTTTACTGCTGCTGGTTGCAAGACCCCAGCAACTTCTTCATGAACTTCTTTGATTTTTTCGCGCCTAGGGAGATCTTTGCCAAAAAAACGTTGTGTAAGTCTTGCTGCTCCGAGTTTATAAGACTGTAAGAAAAAGGGGTGTTTGAGATCAGCGGCGATAATTTCGGTACTGCCGCCACCGATATCGACTATACCAAAATTACCTTTTAATTCGGGCATGCTCCAAACTACACCTAGGTATATAAGTCTTGCTTCTTCGGTACCGGAGAGCATATTGGCGTCAATGTTTAAACTGTTTCGAATGCGATCAAGAAAATCTTCACCATTTTTTGATTCGCGTACAGCCGAAGTAGCAACGGCTGTTATTGTTGATGCACCTCTTTCTTTAGCATGGAGGGTCATTTCTTTAATAATGCGTAAAGCAGCTCGTATAGCACTATCGTCAATAAAATGATCAGATAATGCTTTACGGAAAAAAGGAACAGCTTCTTTGGTCCGAAACATAATATCGAAATGATCACGATCGACAGTGGCACGGCAAACTATCATGTGAAAAGAATTAGTGCCTATGTCTATACATGCCAAAATAGGTCCAGTAAGATTGGTCTTTAATTGTTCAGGCTTGCTGCCTTTCAGTCTTAAAGATGATTGAGGCATAGTGATTCCTTCTTGTGTATAAACTGACAAACTGATAGTGCTGCTTTTTCACCACTGCGTATGCAGTCAGGAATGCCAACTCCAGAATAAGAAGATCCCGCAAAAAATAATCCTGGATGTGATTGAGCCAGTTGTTCAATTTGAGCGACGGTTTCTTTATGTCCTGTTTGATAAATAGGCAAGCCATCTTTATGACGAGATAACCATGTTCTAGTTGGAGGAGTCTTGATTTGCAAATATTCAGCTATCTCATCTTGAGCTATTTTTACTAATTCTTCATCACTTTGCTTAAATAGATCCGGAGCAAGTTGTCCACCAATAAAAACTCTTATCATTTCAAATCCAGGAAGTGCTCTATGATCGAATTTTTGACTTATAAAGCCGCTAGCAATAATTTTTTTGTTTTCGATTACAGGTACTACAAAACCAAATCCTTTATGAGGGCGCTTGATGTCTGAGCTTTTGTACAAAAGATTTACGACTGCCGAGCTACTGTTCTTTATTGATGACAAAGCATTACTAAGATTAGCATTCATATCGCTTAAAATAGGGGACGCCTGCTTAGCTGGCAAGGCAAAAACGACACTATCTACTTCGAAGTTTTGCTTTGTGGTATTAAGCAGCCATTTGTTATTTTTGGTTTGACTAACTGAAAGCAATTTAGTATTCGAACAAGTTTGGATATTGGAACAGCTTTGGACTAGACAATTGACGAGCATCTGTATGCCGTCTTTCAAAGAAGCAAATAAATTATAACGAGCCCCACTAGCTGTGTGTGCTCCCGAAGCTGTATTTTTTATTAACCCTTTAATTACACTGCCATGTTCTTGTTCAAGAGCTGTAAATTGGGATAAAGAAGATTGAGCACTGAGACAATTAATATCTGCCATGTATATACCGCCTACTAATGACTGACCGGCAACCTCGACTAGTTCCTTGCCGAATCTTCTATTGAGAAAAGAGGCAACACTTTCATCAGTGGACATATTTTTACGAGGCAAGAAAAATTCTAAGACAATGCGTAATTTGCCCTTTATGGTAAACAGGGGGCTTTTAATAAATGGCCAAAGCTTGGTTGGTGCTGCTAAAAAAAAGCCATTGGGAAGAGGAATTAATTTGTCGTGTTTTGCGACGAATGCTTGGCGATTATGTTTGTTGATTGGCAATATCTGTGAGTCAAGATTAAGCTCCATTAGTAAATTTTTTAGTTCAGGCTTGTCTATAAGAAAGGCATCTGGTCCGTGCTCTACAACAAAGTCGTCGATTTTTTCTGATTGTATTACTCCACCCAAGCGTGAACTTGCCTCAATCAAGACAATATCTATTGGTAAATTGTTTTGTTCTTTGGCAACCGTAAGCTTATAGGCCGCCGTTAATCCTGTTATGCCACCACCTATAATGGCTATGGAATATCTCATCATCTATATTCCTTGTTCGTTGAGTGGCTTATTTCATGAACTAATTCGACAAGATATTTTACGTTTTCTAAAGGAGTCTCAGGCAGTACTCCGTGTCCTAGATTAAATATGTGTCCAGGTCGTCCAGCAGCTTCTTTCAGTATTCTTTTAGTTTGTTGGGCTATTGTTTGCTTATCACTGAGTAAGACAATTGGGTCCAGATTACCCTGTACTGCAACTTTATAATTTAATTTTTTCCACTCTAATGACAAATCGGTCCGCCAGTCTAAACCGATTATTTGTGCACCTAATTCTTCTATATAAGGTAAAAGGGTACTGGTCGAAGTGCCAAAATAAATTACTGGGGCTTTATATTTTATGGCAGATACAAGTTTTTTACTATAGGGAAGAACATATTGAATAAAATCTGCTGGCGATAGACTGCCTAACCAGCTATCAAATATTTGGACAATATTGGCTCCTGCATCAATCTGGTCTGATAAATACTGAGCACAAGCGTGGGTCAAAATTTCCATTAAATTCTGCCATGCGTGAGGATGCGAGTACATAAAAGTTTTAGTCTTGGACAAATTGCCCACGCTGCCGCCTTCAATAAAATAGGATGCAAGAGTGAATGGTGCGCCAGAAAATCCTATGAGTGGAATATTGTTATTTAAAGAGGAGCGTGTTTTTTTGATGGCAGAATAAACATACGAAAGAGAGTCGCTAAGGTTATCGGTTTGTAAGCGAGTTATGTCCGAGTCCTTTCTAATAGGATTAGATATGACAGGCCCTTCGCCAGCAGCAAAACTTAAATTGGCACCCAACGATTCGAGAATAAGCAAAATATCAGCAAAAATTATAGCGGCATCGACACCTAATTCTTGAATGGGTAATAATGTTACTTCTGCAGCAAGATCGGGATTTTTGCAAAGTTCTAAGAAGCCAACTTTTTCTCGTATTTTTCTGTAAGAAGGCATATATCTGCCCGCTTGTCTCATTATCCAGATAGGGGTATAGGCAGATGGTTTGGATGCACAAGATAAAATCATGGCTGAACTTGTTAGTGGGTCTTCTAACATGGTTTTTATTTCGTGCTCGTGAGGATGATTTTTCAAATTGCTAAGTAGATTAAAATGAATTTGCTAGCCGACATGTTTCGTCAATAACTTGTGCTACGACTTGATCGGGAGTAGAAGCACCAGCAGTAATACCAACTGTGATATTACCTGTAGGTAACCAGTTTTTTGTTTGTTGCAGAGCTTTGCTACCTTTAGTTTTGTGTCTAATGATATTGCCAGGACCAATGCGCTCTACACCATCTATATGATAGGAGGGAACATTCTTGCTTTCAGCAATTTCTTGCAAATGGCCAGTGTTGGAGGAGTTGAAGCCACCGATTACTAAAAGACAGTCAAGTCCCGGTTCTATTAGTTCATACATAGCATCCTGGCGTTCCTGGGTTGCATCACAAATAGTATCTCCGGCTGAGGTAAAATGCATATCTAACTTTTGAGGACCATATTTTGCCAACATAGTTTGTTCGAAGAGTTTACCTATTTGTTCCGTTTCTGTTTTAAGCATCGTAGTTTGATTAGCTACCCCAACTTTTTCTAAATGGATTAGTGGATCGAACCCGACTGAGCTGGACTGTTTGAAGCGGTCCAGAAAGTCTTCTGTATACCCGCCAGAAAGAATATAGTCACATACATACTTGGCTTCAGATAAATTTTCTAAAATCAGGAAACGCTTGGTGCGTGAAGCTGTGGCAATAGTTTCTTCATGATTATATTTGCCATGGATAATAGCTGTAAATTCATCTTTTTCGTATTTGGCAATACGATTCCAGACTCTCGAAACCCAAGGACAAGTTGTATCGACTATTTCACAACCAATATCTGTTAAAGTGCTTAATTCTTGGGCGCTTGCACCAAATGCTGGCAGAATAACAACATCGGTCGGAGTGACTTTGCTAAAATCCTTGTTACCGTCCTCTTTTAGAGGAACAAAGTTAATGTTTTTGCGCAGCAAATTTTCGTTTACCAAAGGATTGTGAATGATTTCATTAGTAATCCAAATTCTGCGTTCGGTAAAGTGTTGTCGAGTTTCATAAGCCATAGAGACCGCTCGCTCCACCCCCCAACAAAAACCAAAAGCTTTGGCTAGCCTTATTGTTACGCGACCATTGCTAAGCACATTGCCGTTGTCGCGAAGTTGCCCTATAAGGGTAGATTGGTATTCGTTTGTCAATTCGCAGGCAATTTCGTCCTGAAGTCCGAACCCTTTACGGTGATAAGTAGCTTTTGTCATAATGTTCTAAAGATGGGGAACGTTGGATGGGGACAACAAAGTTTCAATGAAATAATTTAACTCATTGGAACAGCAATACGAAGGAGCGTTTATAAGGATAACAGGCGAAAAGAAACGAGCCCCTTCTTATTGATTAAATTATGGTACGACTGAGGCTAAATATTATCAGTCTCTTACTAAGAAGTTGCAATAAAGCAACATTTGAGCCTAAGTTCGGGTATAAAGATTGGGACAGGGAAAAGGAAATTATGAAGATAGCTGAGGACGTTAAATCCCTCCAAGCCCCAGCAATTTTAAGACTTAATTGTCCAGGTTTTGGCAAATCTGCATCGCTTAGCGATGGAGATGCCTTATCTTTGACAGAATATAAAGTAATTATTGTTAATCCAACTAGTATTGTTCATCTGTTTGGAGAAGATCCATCTGTCATTAAACAGATAGATATGGCTCAAGCAGAGGGGCTTACTTCATGCAGATTAGCAGAGGATCAAATAATTGACAGGATAGGGCAGCAAATAGAGCTGCGGTCGCCTGAACTCTTTCAGTTTTTAGCTGAAGGAGGTTTATTGATTTATTATTTATGTCGTCCATTTGTAGTAATGAGCGAATCTCGTTCTATGGATAATTATGCGTGGCTTTGTGGTTTGGCACCGGATCAATCAGGTGAATCAACCATGAGTGAGCAAACTGTGCGACATATGAGCACTGTAGCTCATGGCCGCAATATAGATAAGACTTTAGCAACAAATCAATCCCAGTTTAGCAAGTACTTTGATCAAGTTGGTTTAGAGTGGAACACTATTATTAGAACCGATTTTTTAACGAGTGGTTACACGGCTTTAGCTCTTGCTGGACCAAAAAAATGCATAGCCGGTGACTTAATCGCCGGAGATAAAGGAGGACGGGTAGTTTTCCTTCCAGCACCTTATTCTCCAGATTTTGATCGAGTACTTATTGATTGTATAAAATCTTGGTATGCTGATAAAGAAGGTTTAGGGATAGATAATGTCGAAAATACCGCCGGAGATAATGAATCTGGAGCCACACAAGAAGACTTTCAAGTTATTACGCAACAGGCAAAAATTGAAATAAAACAGTCAGCTGTAGCAGCAATAGTAGCTGAGCAGCAAGCAGCGCAGCAAGCTGTTGATGACGAATTTGAGAGAACAGCCAAACGGCTTGCTGCAGAAAGTGCTGAACGTGCAGCAAAAAAAGTTGCTGAAGATGAATTTTTAGCTGCAGTTAAAAAAATCGCAGATGAAGAAGCGGCGCAGGCAGCAAAAAAAGCTGCCGAAGAGGAATTTTTAGAGGCAGCAAAGAAAGTTGCTGAACAAGATGCTGAACGTGCAGCAAAAAAAGCTGCTGCTGAAGAAGAGTTCTTGCGCGCAGCCAAACAAGTGACAGATGAAGAGGCAGCACGAGCAGCCAAACAAATGGCAGATGAAGAATTTGCTATGGCGGGAGCCAAGGCTCTAGATGAGGAGACAAAAAGAGAATCTAAAAAATTAGCAGAAGCAGAAAAGCTTGCAGCTAAAGAAGATATGCCTGTTTTGTCTAATAAGAATGGCGAGGAAAATCATACAGGTGCAAAAAAAGCATTATCTAAGAAACAGACATCAAATAGCCAGAAATTAGAAGAATACGATATTGAGCCAAAAATGGTAAGTGTTTCACACAGAGCGCCTGCTGAAGAAAGCGGTGCTGAGTTAGCACATATTGCTGAGCCAGAGCATATTGCTGCTCAAGATATTGATACCGAACTTGATTTTACGAGTGTACAAATTGCTGGAGAGGTTGGAAATCTGGAAAATGTGCCAGAGTGGTGCAAGAGTTATTGGTTGCCTGGAATCGATAGTTTAATTAAGGAAGTGCAGGTACTACGCAAACAAATAAAAGATTTAGAGAAAAAGTTAGTTAGCAATGAAAATACTATTTCATCCCTTGAAGGGGTGAAATCAACACTGCTTGCAGGTAAGCCAGGCGATCTCTTGGCAGGCTGCAAATTAGTTCTCGAAACAATCGGTTGGAAAACTGAAATAAATAATCGTAGTGCCAACGAATTGGTTTTAATAGAGGAAGATCATTCTGTTGCTGTTGTCCGAGTTGCCCTCAGTCAAGGAGCGTCTGAAAGAACGGAATTAGCAAGACTAACTGAAACTCTTATCAATTTTTGGGATAGTCATGGTAACGAACCAAAGGGAATATTGATTGCATGTACTTTTAGTGATACGCCTATTTCTGCCCGCAAAGAAGCAGATTTTCCTGAGCTTATGATCGAATTTGCCAAACGTAAGAATATTTGTTTGGTTTCGACCGCTCAACTAATTAGTATATATCTTGATGTGAAACTGGGTAAAGTCAATCCTGAAAACGTTCGTCAAATCATCTTATCTACAGCTGGTGGACTGAGTGGGTTCAGTTTATAGACGAGATGTAGCGACTAATTGTTTCGCGACAAGGCTTTGTCTATTTTTGCAGCGAGAATGAAATCATTCTCGGACAATGCGTTTATTGAATGTGTATAAATCTTGATTTCAAGTAATCCCCAAGCAATATGGAGATCTGGGTGATGATTTTCAGATTCAGCAATTTGACCAATAAGATTAGCTTGAGATAAAGATTCCTGAAAGTCTTTCAATTTGATTTCTCTTACCAATTTATTTTCCTTTAACTGCCAGTTAGGCAATGAATCAAGGTAAGCATTGATTTGTTCTTGCTCTAACTTTGGAGTTTTGTTAGAACAAGGAACGCATTTCTTCGATAAAAACTGAGAAATATTCAACATGATTTTTGTCTGTCTGATTTATTCTTGCATAGTAATCTACTAAACTTATTTTACTCATGGAAGCTTTGAATGAAAACAATCGAAATTGATTTTCCTTATTTGATATTTGCTTATCAAGATGACTGTCAAGATAATAAATATTATCTTGACACTGAATTCGGTGACATAAGGTTAGTTCATCGACAATTAGATGATCTGCGTGATCTAACAGATGAAATTGAATTGTCTGTAAATCGTTTTTTATATATTCCTAAGGCTAGTCGACAAAAGCTACTTGCTGATTTGCAAATATTTGCTGATAGCCTGGAGAACAATGATATAAAAAGAATTCTTTTAGTAGCTTTCGATAGCCCTCATGTTCTTGAGGCTTTTAAAAAGATTTTGTCTTCTTGTCCTGACCTCTATAATCAATTGGAAACTTTTTTATATGAGCAAAGCAAAAAAGAAGTATTAGCATGGTTAAAGGCTAATGCGATTGCGCCAACTTCACTTTCACCCAATAGTTAATGATTTGTGGCTATTTATTGCGCGCTTTGTTGGGGCTTATTCCCCGGATAAGGATTGCCAACCATTCTTTGAGGTAAGGCTGGTCCGCGCACACATTTAATTGCCGTCCAAGGTAGATAAAGAGATTCGTTTTCTCGCCTTAAGCAGAGATATGTGCCTTGATCAATCATGGCCACCTCTCCGTCTATTTGTTCACCACTCATCATTAGGACTGTTACTGGCGTATTGAGAGGAATTGCCACAAAAGCCCTCCTTTCCTATATTATTTGCTAAAGACATTTTGCCAAGAACTCATGAGAAATATCAGCTACTTTAAGCAAGAATCAATACCTGTTAACAAAACGCTTCCGCGTTTGCAATTGGCATCCAGAGTTGTCATTGAGGCTATTCGTTTGTCAACACTATACTTGCTTCCTATAGCTTTGTGTATAGAACTAACATCGTGCAGCCAGATATCGCTAAGTAATAAATCTGGTCATAAGTTAATTAAAAACAATTCTAATGATCAAGACAGATTTCGCTCGCCCAACAGTAATTTAAATAAGCCAGTAAATCTTAGTGGCTCTTGGAAAATGGGTTTTCGTTATCAAGGAAAAACTTGTCTTTCTGATATACAAATTCGACAAAACGATAATACATTTTCCGGGTTTGGCAAAGATGAGCAAAACGGGACACCTTTTAAAATTGAAAATGGATCAATTAATGGGAACGAAATTATTTTTGTAAAACGCTATGAAAATCGTCCAAATCTGTCGATTCAATGTCATGGACAATTCGATTATTTGAAGAGCGAAAGCGGAGAAACCCCTTATATGGGTGGTGATTTCTCTGTAGAAACAAACGGAGCTATATTGGTAGGAGAATGGGAGGGTGCGATGGCTGAAGTAAAGGCACCCCCAGTAGCACAAGCAGTTGCGCCAAGCAAAAAAGCCCCAAGCGAAGAACGAGTCAGTGTCCACACGTTTGAACATAGTCCGGACTTGTCAGGCAAATGGAATGTGGCTTATGAGTACAATTTCAAAATTTCTCACTCTATTATGTTTTTAGAGCAAGACGGTAATAAGCTAACTGGACATGGATTTGATGCAGATACTAAAGAAAAATTTGTTATAAAAAAAGGTTGGTATTCATTTCCCCGTTTGACAATTATTCGCCAATATTTAGATGGTTCCCCACCAGGACGAAGTCTTACTTTTAAGGCTCATGTGACTTATGTTTCAGATAAGGACTATGCAGGTCCTTACATGAGTGGAAAGACCCAAGGCGGTGGCGAATGGGAAGCAGAACGTGTGTATTAAGTTGTTATTGACCAGATTATTTAGTTGATGGATTAATGAGAATATTACTTAAAGCGGTTTGATAACCGTGAGCATCTTTATAACCGATTATGCGGCCAACCAATTTGCCATTTTGGTCGAAGACAAGAGCACAGGGGTAGCCATTGACTCCATATTCGCCGGCCATTTTTTGTCCAGGACCATTGTCCTCGGCATTAGCTTTCACACAAACGAATTTGGATTCAAGGAAGTGAATTAAGTCCTGATTGCTAAAAGTGTCTCTGTCCAGACTTTTACACCAACCACACCACTCGGTATAGACATCGACCAAAACATATTTATGAGATTGCTTCCCTTCTTGCAAACCGGAATTAACATCTTTCCAGCGAATTTGGCTATCGGCGCAGACGGAGGCAATACTGAGGAAAAAAGCAAGAGTAGTAAATATAGTTTGGAGAAGAATTTTTCCTTTACCATGCTGAGTATATTGTTTACCAAGCTGTTCTTTTGTTCTCATTGCGACTCCTTTTTGTTGATCGTTTGGAGAGATAAAATTTATAGATAAAGCTAATTTCTATTCCATAATAAGTGTATTACATTCAGCTGCGCAGATAAAACTAAATTATCCATGAAAAAGCATTGGGATCTCGTAACAAACAGGTCTTAGCTGATTTCAATGCGGCGAAATACAGGTAATATTTGATTCGGAGGCTAAGTGTGTTGGCAACTGGAAGTTACAATATTTTTGTCCTAGTCAAGCAGGTACCTGATCAAGGATCTAAAGCCGGAATTAATCCGGATGGCACTATTGATCGGGCCAAAGCTAAACGGATGCTTAATCCATTCGATCGTTATGCTTTGCAGGCGGCTCTTTTTACTAAACGTACATACGGTGGGACTGTTACGGCCATTTCTATGGGGCCTCCACCAGCCACAGAAGTTTTACTGGAAGCATTGGAGCATGGGGTCGATCTTGGTTATTTGTTATGCGATAGACGTTTAGCTGCCTCAGATACTTTAGCCACAGCCTATGCGCTATATAAAACTATTTTATATGTTGGTAAGCCAGATGTGATTTTTTGTGGATTGCAAACAACAGATGGTGACACTGCTCAAGTTGGTCCTCAATTAGCTGAAAGATTAAACTTACCCCAAATTACTTATTGTGAAGACTTTGCCATAGTTAACGGTAAAGTTGAAGCGCAGCGCATAATCGAGGGTGGTACGCAGAAGGTAGTCACTGACTTACCAGTGCTAGTTACGGTAGCTAATTCATATCATGCTCTGGAATATAAATCGTTTCGTGGTGCTTGGCGCGTCCAACAACTCAAGCGTAATCCAGAAGAAATGAGTAAATATATACGAACTGTGGATCTGGATGTCATTGGAGCTGATGCAGAACGTTGCGGTTTAAAGGGTTCGCCGACAATTGTTGCTGCTACAGAAAAAGTAGGAGAAATAGGTGGCAATTGCTGCATGTTTGAAGGTAATTCACCAGAAGTTTTAATCAGTGATCTTTTAGCGGCTGCAAATGTCAAAGAATATATCGCGGCATTGGAGGCGAAATGAGTGATGAAGCCGTGACAAACTTTTGTCCTAAGGGTGATGTGCTTGTAATTGCTGAAGTAGCTGCTGGTGAGTTGCAACCAGTGACTCTAGAATTGCTTGGGGCTGGACGTATACTTTCCGATAAGATGGAACGTTCACTTTTGTGTTTGGTGTTAGGACATAATCTGGGTGATATACCGCAAAAGTTGATTGAATATGGGGCTGATGTGGTGTATGTGGCAGATCATCCTGAGCTATACCAATACCGTACTCTTACTTACCGCAGAGCTGTTTGCGATTTTCTAGAATCATTACCCGAACCACCTCATACTACACTGTTGGGCTCAACGACAACTGGACGCGATTTAGCTCCGCGAATTGCCGCGCATTTTGATACTGGACTAACGGCAGACTGTACTGAACTTGATATTGGTCCATACGAGCATAAAAGCAAAGTCGATCCATCTAAAGTGGGACTTTATCCAAATTGTCTTTACGCGATTAGGCCAAGCTTTGGTGAAAGTTTAAAAGCAAGAATTCTTGGTCCGTGGAAAAATCCACAAATGGCAACGGCGCGTCCAGGAGTGATGATTCCTTTAAAGCTAGATCCTAATCGAGTTGGCAAAATCGTTAATGTGCCAGTAAATCTTCAACCAGAAGATTATCGTTTGGTTGTGGCAGATACTGTCCGTGAAATATCTAAAGGGTTTAAGCTCACTGAAGCAGATGTAATTATCGCTGGTGGTTTTGGACTTGGGTCGGCTGATGGTTTTGAATTGCTCAAAAAGCTGGCTGATTGTTTTCCTAATTCTGCAATTGGCGCTTCGCGCAAAGTTGTTGATTTAGGATGGATTCCTTATCAACATCAAGTTGGGCAAACAGGTAAAACTGTGCGTCCCAAACTTTATATTGCTTGTGGTATTTCAGGTGCGATTCAACATAGAGTAGGGATGTCTAAATCTGGCATGATAATTGCTATAAATAAAGATCCAGATGCGCCGATTTTTAAATTTGCTAATTATGGAATTGTAGGGGATGTTTATCAAATTATTCCTGAAATGATCAAAGAATTTGGTGCGGTAATAAAAAAAGAAGAGGGGGAGCCAGTTGGCAGAGCACGCTAGTACACGCATAGAGTACGATCTTCTACTTGTAGGCGGCAGTCCTTCAAATCTGACTTTGGCGTATCATTTTTTAGAGTTAGCGAAAGCAAACGGAAAAGAATTTTCTATTGCGATTTTAGAGAAATCAAAAGAATTTGGTGCTCATATTATTAGTGGTGCTGTTTGTAAACCGCATATTATAGAAAAGGTCTGGCCTAATTATAAAGAGCTCAATTTTCCGATTGAAGCGGTTTGTGAAACAAGTGGATTTTCTGTTCTGGGTGTAGAAAAAAAATGGGATATGCCCCATCTTTTTTATCCAAAATCTCTGGATAAAACTGGCTATTTAGTTCTCACTTTGAGTTATGTGACTGCTTGGATAGCCAATCAAGTGCAAGAGAAAGCAAAAGAAGTTCCCAATGTAACAGTGGATCTTTTTACTGGTTTTTCGGCACATAAAGTTGTTTTTGAGGAAGGCAGAGTAGCTGGTGTATGTGTTAGCGAAAATCCAAAGAGTGATGATGATTATGTTTTTGCAAAATTCACTTGCTTTGGTGACAAAGGATTCATTTCTAGAGATGTAATCGATCACTACAACTTGAGAGATTGTCCCCAAACCTGGTCAGTAGGTGTTAAGGAAGTTTGGCAATGCAAAGAAAGTTATGCTGGTAAAGTTTGGCATACATTGGGTTGGCCACTATTAGAAGGCACCTTCGGTGGTGGCTTTGTTTATGGCATGAAAGACAATCGACTAACTATTGGTATGGTTATTAGTCTTGACAGCCAAGATCCAAACTTAAATCCACAATTGAAATTACAAGAGTATAAAAAGCATCCATGGATACAAAGTATGATTCAGGGAGGCAAGTTACTCAAATACGGCGCAGCTGTTTTACCAGAGGGTGGGTACTATAGTTTGCCGAAGCGATTTGCTGTGCCTGGAGCAATCCTATTGGGAGATGCATTAGGGGTTCTGGACGTAAAAAGCTTGGCAGGTATAGATCGCGCTATGGAGTGTGGTTTTGTTGGGGCCGAGGTTTTGCATGGTGCACTTATAGCTCAAGACTATAGCGAAGCAGCACTTCAGCCTTATCAACAGAGATTGACCGACAGCTTTGTGATCAAAGAATCCTACAATAATAGATATTTCCGCTACGCTTTTTTGGAAAATCCGAAATTGTTGGGTGAGTATTTACCCTCACTAGCTAATAGCATCGATAAATCAAATCCATGGATAGGCATGCTCAAAATTGGCTTGGCGCATCCTTTAAAAGCGCCTGCGGATGCTTTAAGAGCATTGCTTTTAATTGAAGGCAAAGTAAATATTGGGCCAATTAAATATGAGGCTGATTATAAACATATTGTGCCGAATTTTGTCGCTCCTAAATATGATGAGCCTCCTTACGATAAGTCGACTATTTATTCCAGACCTGATGCAGTTTTCTATGCCTCAACTCGCTACCATGAAGGCAATCATCATATTGATGAGTTCAATGCTGAAACTTGTATACGTTGCATAAGTAAGTATGAAGGAATGGGCAAAACAACACCTTGCGTTGCTGATTGCACAGCCGAGGTGCATCGTATAGATATAATTGGCGATTTAAGAAAACATGGAATGTCCTTAGAAAACTGCATCCATTGTCGTACTTGCGAAATCGTCTGTCCTGAGGTGAATCTAAGAGTGAACGCTACTTCGCAAGGTAGTGGACCTGATTTTATTGGACTATAAAGAAAATATTTAAATTCATTTTTTGTTAAGCTGACAAAAGGTGGATAATAATTACAAATAAATTAATGCACTATCTATTTGGTTAGGGCAATTATTGTCTAGGGAACATAGAATGTGTGAGTCATTACCTGGGCGTAGGTATGACTGAGACATAATGAGAAGGCGGTCCTAAAAAAAGTGACCGCATCATTTTTTCTTGTGTATGTGTCAACAAAAGCTTAAAAGATAAGCAAATAGAATGGCTAGAAATTTGGACTATGCAATAGATGATGAAAGAATCGATTTATCTTCTTCTTTAAAAGGAGAGGATGACTTTGGTGATGTTTCACCGATGGTAGAGGAAGCCGATAGTTATGCTGCTCTTGATACCGAAACTATAAATGTAGGAAGAGCCGATACTGATTCAACTGATTCTGTTTATGCATATCTTAAAAATTTGAGTAAACATAAATTATTGACTGGTGCTGAAGAAATTGAATTAGCCAGAAAAATAAAGACTGGCAGTCAGACAGCTCGTCAGCAATTGGCGGAAGCTAATTTGCGGCTTGTTGTAAGCATTGCCAAAAAGTATCAAAATCATGGACTTAGCTTTCAGGATTTAGTGCAAGAGGGAAGTCTTGGCTTGCTTAGGGCAGTAGATAAATTCGATCCTGAAAAAGGTTGTCGATTTTCTACGTATGCTACTTGGTGGATTCGTCAAGGCATTTTGCGAGCTTTAGCTGACAAATCTCGCACTATCCGAGTACCTGTACATATGAATGAAACTTTGTCAAAAGTGCGCAAAGCTTTTCGTGAATTATCACTTTCACTTTCACATGCTCCTACACCAGAAGAGATTGCAGCGAGTTTGGGGATGGAAGCGAATAAAGTAAAACGCGCTTTTGAAGCAGAAAAAACTATGATCTCATTAGATGCCACCTTAACAAATGAAGGTGACACTACTATGTCTGAAATGATCGAAAATGAAAAAGTTGCAGATCCTGAAATGTTGACAGATAGCCGTCTGTTACGAGGTCAAATAGATCGTGTTCTTGCTAAGCTTACTATGCAAGAAAGAGACATAATTAAATTGCGTTATGGTTTCACTAAAGGGACTCCGCTGACGCTAAAAGAGTGCGGCCAAGAAATGGGACTAAGCAGAGAAAGAGTTCGTCAGCTGGAAAATAGAGCAATTAAAAAGCTGCAAAATAATATGGAAACGATGAATCTTAAAGCTTACTTGAACTAAATTAACTGTCGCGGCAAAAGATCATTCCGCAGGAATATAAAGACAGTAATTGATTTAGATATAGTTATATGGGTTGTAGCTATTTGATTTAATTGACCGACAAAAAGTAAAATCGTGCTTCTTAACGCAGGAAAAAGAAATGTTTATAAATCGTCAACAGGCCGGCTCTTTATTAGCAGAAAAGGTACAGCAAGTAATTGACCAAGATGGACAATATGATAAAAGCAAGATGATTGTTTTGGGCCTACCCAGAGGCGGTGTGCCTGTCGCCTTAGAACTGGCACTTAACCTTAATGTGCCACTAAATGTAATTACTTCTAAAAAAATTGGTGCTCCTGAGCAACCAGAGTTGGCTATTGGCGCAGTAACTTCTGACGGTGTAGTGGTTGTAGATGTTCAACTTAAAGAATATCTTGGTGTGAGCGATTCTTATTTAGAAAAGGAAAGAGGATATCTAGCAAATAAGACCAAAAAAATGGAGCAGTCTTGGCGTGAATCGGCGGGATTGCCTAAAGATCTTAATCTTAAAGATATGCAAGCCATAGTGGTAGACGATGGTGTTGCTACAGGTATGACAGCACTTGCTGCTGCTCGTAGTTTAAAGGAACAAGGTGTGCAAAAATCGATCTTTGCTACACCAGTTATCTCTACGCGAGCTTATCAAATGTTGCAGAAAGAGTACGATCAGCTCATCGCCTTGGATATTCCTGAAGATTTTCATGCTGTAGGACAATTCTACATTGATTTCAGCCAAACGGCTGATAGCGAAGTTATTAATGCGCTGACTTTAGGACATAGCCTCGAAGATATACGGATTGCGCATTAGTCTAATTTTGCTCCTTCATATCAAGCGTGAATATTGATAGATGGATGAGATGGAAGTGTGTATCTATCTTCGATGAGGGCACGAATTTTTTTACGACTTTCGTTGGTGGCAATGTTTGTTTGGGCTTCGATTTGCTTTGTTTCTTCAGCTAGAAACTTATCCTTTATAACATCATGAAACCATTTAGAATAGTCACCTTTATGTAAGTGGAATAACCAAGTTGCATCATCTACCACATCGCCAATTTGCATGAACAGCATCAGGTTTTGAGCCCTTAAATTTTGACTACCGTCAGGTCCGCGAAAATAAAAACTTCTTTCTCTACCAACATTTCCATCAGCATATTTACGCAAATGCCGTAATGGATTAAGTGAACTTGGAGTGACGTTGACTCTTTGAGGTGGGTCATAATTATGCCTCGCCCAGGCAAGAGCTTCTCCCCAATCGAGAGCGATCTCTTCTGAAGGGGGTACTTTTTGCTGTATAGACTGTGCAAAAATATTTATAGTGTGATTAGGATCTTTGCCAACGGCTAAAACAACATCGATGTCGGACAGTACTCTTGGAGAAATTTCTTTTGGATCTACTGTAATAATTACAAATGCTCCTTGCTGCCAGACGTGTTTCAAAGCTTCGTCCCAATATGGGTGCAGCATATGGTGGGCTTCATCAATTATTAACCAGTGAGGATGACCTTTGGTGCGACGCATGTTTTGTAGCTTTGGGAAAAAGCTAGCAAAAAAGGGTGGTCTTTCTGAAAGAGGTAATCCCAATAAATTAACAACAACATTATCGTCAGTATTTTCTAAAATGCGTAGGATATCATCTACTTCAGGTGCATGTCGTCTATTACCTACGGTCACAGATCTGGGTGCACGCTCGTAATCTCCCTCAGGATCAATGACGCAGTATTGATAACCAGCTGATGTAAGATGTTCAAGAATGGTCATTGAAGCGGTTGACTTACCACTTTGTGACGGACCAGCTATGAGAATGCCACAGTTGTACGATTTAAACTGTAGTTTACTACCATTATAACTACCTAGTTCAATATTATGCCTTTTGATTGTTGACTCATAGTCTTTTAAATCATTCACTATTAGTTTTTCAATTAATTCAATTACTCCGGCTCCGTGGTCGCCATTGGTTGTTAAGTCTGCATGTTCTTTTATAATTGGTAATGAATTAGCTACGGCAACTGAACACTCGCATTGAGTGAGGAAACTGTAGTCATTTTCAGCATCTCCTATGCCAACTACATTGTGTCTTGAAATATCTAGCTCGTTCAGAGCAGCCAACATACCACTAGCTTTGGTTACTCCTGAGGGAAGAGCCATAACGGCACCTTTATTGAAAGTGATTTGTAGATCCAAACCAAGCTCATGTATTGTTTCGAGTATCATTAGCTCATTTGGATGCCAGGTTGCTACTATAACTTGACCTGCTTCTAAGGGCACGACATCTTTTGCTTGTAGGCGGTCAATAAACATTTTTGGCGGTATTTCAGCAAGGAGTTTTACAACTTTGTTCGCAGGTTTGTAAAGTACGGCTCCATTTTCACAAACTATATAGTCAAATAAATCTATATAGGGAAAAATTTCAAACAGTGCATCTAGTGTGCGTCCGGTAACAAGGATCAAATAGCGACCCGAAGCACTGACTCGAGTAAGAGCTTCAATCACTCTATTCTCTACCTTGCCTTGAGTAGCTAGGGTGCCATCGTAATCACAAGCTAAAGCCAGATAACGCATTATTGTTCTTCCTTCCCCTGAGACGTGTTACATAGATAGCTATTATTGTAACTGTCCACCAGTACGAGCGATTTCTTCAGGCTGAATTATATCTGTAAAGTCGCCCAAAATAGCTGCGCCTTTTATAATTCGATCAAGAATTGCTTGATCTTCTTTTTTAATGGAAGCAATTAAATCATTTAGAGGGCTGATATTCAAGAAAGAAGAAGCAATGGAGAATTCCGCAACAAATGCTTGCACTTCTTTATTTTTGAGTTCTACTGGCGTAGCTTTACGGTATGGAACGCTGTGGCAGCTCGCATCTAACATTTCAAAGTTTGATGCATGTTCTCGGGTTAAGACAAGTAGGCGTCCTGGTTCCATGCTGATTTTTTCTTTGTTGACTAATACTTTAACTTGATTAGGAGCACTTTGACACAAATCATAGAGAACAACTTGACTCCCAGATTCCATAACGAATACTGTAGAACCTTTGGCTATGTGTATATTAGCTTCATGAGTACCAATTATTACATCACTGTCAGGTGATACAAGTATGTTGCCTTTATCGATGTTTAAATAATTACCATTAGAATTGGCCATTAATTCCATTCCTTGATTAGTTAATTGACGTATTCTTAGATCGTCAAAGTTATGACCGTAGAATTTAGTTCCGGGGATAAGATAAGAGAATTCTTCTACTCTGCCGTAAGCGACCATGTGTTCTGGTTTTTGTCTGCGACGCAGATCTGCATAGCCATAGATAGGTGTATTGTCAGTTGCTGTGCGAGATATATCTAAGGCAGCGTTAAGAGTGCCAGATGGAAGTAAAGATATAATTATGGGTGTAGGTCCTGGAGTTGGGGTAGGCGATGGAGTTGGTTGTGGTGTTGGAGGTATTGGTTGATTGCCATTAGTTTCAAACGCATTGCTTATTAATACAGTTGGCTCGACTATTACCTTGCCGGCTGGTTGTGACAACAACGCTAAGGTATTTGGATCCAAATTACCAGCCCGGACTACTTGCCCAGCATGAACGACGCCATTGCCGGTTAAGCTAACATTTTGGCTGGCGCCGCCATTGAAACCTATAATGCCAGAATCATCGGCTGTATTTGTAGCTTGGAGTAATCCACCATTAAATTGAGTAATTAAAGCTGCTGAACCTGCCGGTTGTTGTCCTTGGAACAATATTGTGCCACCACTTCCGGTAGTACCATTGGCTGTTACTATGCCATTTATAATTTGATTGCCATAATTTGTAATTTGTATTGTGCCACCATTAATTCCATTAGCACTGATGTTTCCAGCAATACCGTTCCCACTGCCAGCTCCAGCGCCGATTGTGAATGGACTTAATGCTGTCGTAGTTATAGATATGGTGCCAGGATTTCCAGTTGCAGAATCTGTATCGATGCTATTTCCGCTGCCATCTTGACCAGATAAGATCAGACTACTTCCGTTTAAACTTATGCTGCCACCATTACCGCTTCCTGTAGCACTAATATAAGTGCCTGTTATTGTTTGTCCTGTTGCACTAATATTGACTGTGCCTCCAGAAGCGCCTCCTGTGCCGTTAGCATTAATATCACTTATGGTTACACCATTACTTGCGGTAATAGTTATATTGCCAGCAGCATTGCCAGCCCCTATACCATTAGTAGTTATTGGTCCACTATTAACTGCGCCACCGTTAGCAGCAATTGTTACTGCGCCACCCGAACCAGTGAGAGATGAAGTGTCAACACCAAGACAGAAATCGAGATCGCCAACTGAGGTTTGGATGGATACGGACGAGCCATTTGGTTGTATGCAGCCAATGATTTGTTTATTATTACTATTAATTGCACCGGTACCGCCATTCATCACAACATTATTATTGGCAGATATGATGCCGTTGCTAGCACCACCGGTGATGGTTATGGCTCCAGCGTTAGTATTGTTGAAGATGATATCACCGCCGCTAGCTACTAATTGACTTGCTATGCTGCCTACGTCTGCTCCCATATTTACTGCTAGTGAGAAATCGGCAGCATTACTTTGTAAGCTGAGATTACCTGTTGCTGCTGTGGCTATGCCATTAATGTTTTGGGTTGGGGCAGTAAATACAATGCCTGTGTTACCTGAAACTGTAATGCCGGAAGCAATAGTTAGGATACCATTAGGGCCTGCGGTTACAGCGACTGTGGCACCCGTTGAGGATATGCTCCCACTTATACTTGTATTTCCAGCGCCAGGTGTATTATCAGTGTTCGTTACAGTAATATTTCCCGGAGAGGTCATTGCTCCTAAAGTGATGTTACCAGAAGATGTTGTTAGGTCAAATGAACTGCCGATTAAATTGCTTGGTCCAGCCCCAATTATTGTGCTACCAACCGAATCAAGGTTAGCGCTTACAGCATGGGTACCGCCATTGAACGATATATTATTACCGGCACTAAGAGCTCCGCCAGTTATTGTTATCTGGGAAGGACTATTATAAGCAAAGTTTATATCTCTGCCAGCAGTATATACGCTATTGGGAGAACCAATTGATATTGCTCCCAGTGGTGTAAGACTAGAGATGTCTATGTCTCGAATAGCTGTTATAGTATTTGCATTTTGCAATGTATCTGTTAGTACCAATAGATCTCGATTAGACGCTATGTTGGTGAGATTAATCAATGTTTTAGACGTTATAGATATATCTGTACCGCTAGCAGATGTGGAAACTTCTCCACCGATATCAACGGTGAGTGTGCCATTGTTTCCAGAAGTTAGACTGATTTGCGATCCAATAGAAGCAACTGTACCAACAATAGAAATATTCCCATGACCAATTCCAATTGCATTATCGCCGTTGGTAACAGTAATTATGCCAGGAGATCTAATGGTACCTAAAGTTATATTTCCTGAGGTATTGTTTAGACTGAACGAACTACCAATAAGATTATCAGCACCAGCACCGCTGATTGTACCGGTAATAGATGTAGCACTAACGGCGACTGCATTTGTTCCCCCATTGAATGTTATATTATTTCCAGCATTAATTGCTATGCCTGTAACTGTAATTTGAGAAACATTGTTAAAGCCAAAATTGATATCTCGCGATGCTGTGAATGCCAATCCACTACTAGAATTAATTGTGAGCGGTGTACCAGGTGTAAAGGTGGCAATATCTAAGTCTCTGTTGGCTGTCATAACACCTTCTTGAGATAAATTGTTTGCACTTATGATCAAGTCTCTATTTGATGTTACATTGCCAGAATTGGTCAGGACTGCTCCAGCAACGGTAATATCGGTACCGGTGCCACTTGTATTTAAGCCACCTGTGCCATTAATAACTAGCGTACCATTAGTGCCAGTAGTTAAACTAATAGCACCACCAGTGGACGAGATAGAAGACGTGACAGTGACATTGCCATTGCCGATACTAGTATCGTTATTAGTGACAGTAATATTACCAGGAGAAGTCATGGCGCCTAAAGTAATATGACCAGAGGTAGTGCTTAATTCAAACGAACTGCCAATTAGATTGCCAACACCATCGCCAATAACAGTACCAGTAATAGAAGCAAGAGGAGCAGAAACAGGATTAGTGCCACCGTTAAAAGTAACATTATTGCCAGCAGAGACATTAACATTAGTGATTGTGATTTGGGAAGGATTATTATGGCCAAAGTTTATGTCTCTAGTAGCAGTTAAATTAAGTCCAAGAGCAGAGGTAATAGCTAAAGGAGCGCCTGGAGTAAAACTGGAGATATCGAGATCTCGACCAGAAGTCATAAAATGTACGTGAGCAAGATCGTCGGTAGCAATAATGAGATCGCGATTGGAATTAACTGTATTTTGATTGCTGACAATTTTAGCGGATAGAGAGATATCAGTACCGAAACCAAAGGTAGCAATACTGCCAGAAGGATTAATAGTGAGATTGCTATTAGAACCGGCCGTTAAACTGATAGCACCACCGGTAGAAGAAATGGCTCCGTCCAGAGTAATGTTGCCATTGCCCAAAGAAGCGTCATTATTAATAACAATAATACCGCCGGTAGAGGTCATAGCACCCAAAGAAATATTACCAGTAGTGTTGGATAAGTTGAAAGAACTGCCAATTAAATTACCAAGTCCACCACCAATAACAGTACCGGAAACAGAAGTGGCAGTAACAGCAACTGAATTTGTGCCACCGTTGAAAGAGACATGATTACCAGCAGTAATAGCTAAACCTGTGACAGTAATTTGAGAAGCATTGTTGAAACCAAGATTAATATCACGAGCAGCACTTAGTGTAATACCGTTAGCAGAGTTGAGAGATAGAGCAGCCCCAGCAGTATAACTGGAAATATCCAAATCTCTACTTGAGGTCATAGTGCCGGTACTAGAAATACTATCTGAAGCAAGGATGAGATCACGATTAGAAGAAACAGAACCGGCGTTGGTGTAAGTTGGAGCAGTTAAAGAAATATCAGTACCTGTACCGCTAGTAGTTAATAAACTACCTGTGCCACTTAGGGAAAGTATGCCATGAGTGCCACCAGTTAAAGTAATAGCACCACCGGTAGAAGAAATTGCACCAGAGATAGAGATATTACCGCTGCCTACAGCAGTGTCATTAGTAGTAACAGTAATATTACCGGTAGAGGTCATGGCTCCTAATGGAATATTGCCTGTAGTCGTTGTGATTGTGAATGAGCTGCCGACTACATTACCAGGGCCATAGCCAATAATTGATCCTGGGACTATTAAAGCACCCACAGTAATAGAAACAGGATTAGTGCCGCCATTAAGATAGAGATTATTGCCGGAGCCAAAGGCTACACCGGTGACAGTGATTTGAGAAGGATTATTGTAACCAAGGATAATGTTACGGCCCACGGTAGAGCCACCTAAAGCAGCAGTATTGATTGTAAGAGGAGCACCGGCAGTAAAGCTGGAGATATATAAATCGCGAGTAATATTATTTACGCCAGCATCACTTAAGTCGTTGGAAGAGACATATACGTCGCGGGCAGAAGTAACAAAGCCAGAATTGGTTAAGTTTTTACCAATGACAAAAATGTCAGTACCTGAGCCGCTTGTAGTTAGGCTACCAGTGCCAGAGATAGCGAGAGTACCATTAGTACCAGTAGTTAAACTAATAGCACCACCGGTGGAAGAGATGGCAGCGCTAACAGAGACATTGCCGCTGCCTACAGCAGCATCATTTGTAGTGGCAGTAATATTGCCAGTAGAAGTCATAGCGCCTAATGGAATATTGCCTGTGGCGGTGGTAATTGTGAGAGAACTACCAATTAAATTACCCGGGCCATAGCCAATGATTGAGCCAGGAACCATTAGGAAGCCGACGTTAATAGAAACAGCATTAGTGCCGCCGTTAAAGTAGAGATCATTACCGGAGCCAAAAGCAGTGCCGGTAACAGTAATTTGAGAAGGATTATTGTAACCAAGAATTAAATTGCGACCAAGAGTTGAAGCTAAGCTATCAGTATTTATATTGATAGGAGCACCGGCAGTAAAGCTAGAGATATACAAGTCACGAGTAATGTGATCTGCGCCGGTAGCGGTTAGATCATTGGAGGAAACGTAAACATCACGGGCAGAGTTAATAGAACCGTCATTAGTTAAGTTTTTACCAGCAACAGAAATATCAGTACCAGTGCCAGATGTAGTTAAGCTGCCAGTGGCACTAATTGCTATAGTACCATTTGCACCAGTGGTTAAACTGATAGCACCACCAGTAGAAGAGATAGGCGAGTTAATGCTGACATTACCAGAGCCTACAGCAGCATCGTTATTAGCGACAGTAACATTACCAGTAGAAGTCATAGCGCCTAGGGTAATATTGCCTGTTGTGCTGGAAAGATTGAAAGAGCTGCCAATAAGGTTACCGACACCAGCACCTAAGATTGTACCGGAGATAGAAGTAGCAGTAACAGCAACAGGATTAGTACCACCATTGAAAGATACATTATTACCAGCACTAATTGCTAAACCAGTGATAGTAATTTGAGAAGCGTTATTGTAGCCAAGGTTAATATCGCGAGATGCACTCAGTGTAATACCAGTAGCAGAACTGAGGGATAGAGTAGCACCAGCAGTATAACTAGAAATATCAAAGTCTCTAGTTGTAGTCATAGGACCGGTGCTAGAAATACTATCTGCAGCAAGGATAAGGTCACGGTTAGATGAGGCAGAACCAGAATTGCTATAAGTTGGAGCGGTGAGAGAAATATCGGTACCTGTACCGCTGGTAGTTAAACTACCTGTACCAGTGATGGAAATTGTGCCATGAGTGCCACCGGTTAAAGTAATAGCCCCACCAGAAGAAGCAACAGCTTCAGAAACAGTAATATTACCACTACCTACAGCAGTGTCATTAGTAGTAGCAGTAATATTGCCGGTAGAAGTCATGGCACCTAATGGAATATTGCCTGTAGTCGTTGTGATTGTGAATGAGCTACCGACTAAATTGCCAGGGCCGTAGCCAATGATTGAGCCAGGGACTATTAAGGCGCCTACATTAATAGAAACTGGATTTGTGCCGCCGTTAAGATAGAGATCATTACCAGAACCAAAAGCTACACCGGTAACAGTAATTTGAGAAGGATTATTGTAGCCAAGAATAATATTGCGACCTACAACAGAGCCACCTAAAGCGGCAGTATTGATTGTAAGCGGAGCGCCAGCAGTAAAGCTAGAGATATACAAGTCACGAGCAATATTATTTACGCCAGCATCGCTGAGGTCATTAGAAGAGACAAATACATCACGGGCAGAAGTAACGACTCCAGAGTTAGTTAAGTTCTTACCAATAACAGAAATATCAGTACCTGTACCACTAGTAGTTAAGCTGCCAGTACCGGCTATAGAGAGAGTGCCATTGGTGCCTGTAGTTAAACTGATAGCGCCACCGGTAGAGGAGACGGCAGCACTGATACTAACATTACCATTACCAATACTGCTGTCAGTATTAGTGACAGTAATATTACCAGTAGAAGTCATGGCACCCAAAGTAACGCTGCCGGAAGTAGTAGAGAAAGTGAAAGAACTACCAATGAGATTGCCAGGACCGCCACCAATAATAGGAGCAGTAAAAGAACCAGAAGTGATAGTGACAGAAACAGGATTAGTGCCACCGTTAAATGAGACATATCCACCGCAAGCAACGGCAGGTCCAGTAACGGTAATTTGAGAAGGATTATTAAAGCCAAGGTTAATATTGCGAACAACAGCAGAGGAGAAGCTAGAGCTATTGATTAAGAGAGGAGCGCCAGGAGTGAAGCTAGAGATATCGAGGTCACGGCCCGAGCTAGCAGTACCAGCATGACTTAAATCGTCGGAGGCAACGATTAGATCGCGATTTGCAGTAATAACTCCATTATTATCAACGGCTTTGCCGGAAACACTAATATCGGTTCCCGTGCCACTTGTAGTTAAGCTAGCAGTACCGCCAATGGTAAGTGTGCCATTTGCGCCAGTTGTAAGACTAATAGCACCGCCGGTGGATGAGATACCAGAATTAACTGAGACACTACCAGAGCCAACAGCAGCATCGTTATTTGCGACAGTAATATTACCAGGAGAGGTCATAGCTCCTAAAGTAATATTGCCGGTGGCGCTGGAAAGGTTAAAGGAGCTACCAATTAAGTTACTAGCGCCAGAGCCTAAGACTGTGCCGGAGATGGAAGTTGCAGTAACAGCAACTGGATTTGTACCACCATTGAAAGATACATTATTTCCAGCGCTAATTGCTATGTCGCTAATGGTAATTTGCGAAGCATTACTATAGCCGAAATTGATATTGCGAACAGCGGACAAAGTAAGTCCTGTACCATCAGTAATAACGAGAGGTCCGCCAGAAGTATAGCTAGAAATATCGAGATCTCGAGCAGAAGCCAAAGTGCCAGGAATATTTAAATTATTAAATGAGAGGATGAGATCACGATTAGAAGAGACAGAACCAGAATTGGATACAGTTGGAGCGGATAAAGTAATATCAGTACCTGTACCGCTAGTAGTTAAGCTACCAGTACCGGCTAGAGAAAGTGTGCCGTGAGTACCGCCAGTTAAACTAATAGCACCACCGCTAGAAGAAACAGCACCAGAAACAGAGATATTGCCACTGCCTACAGTAGTGTCATTTGTAGTTACAGTAATGTTACCCGTAGAAGTCATGGCTCCTAGTGGAACATTGCCAGTAGCAGTAGTGAGCGTAAGTGAGCTGCCGATTAAATTGCCAGGACCATAACCAATGATTGCGCCAGGTAATGATAAGAGTCCTACGTTAATTGAAACAGCATTAGTACCGCCATTTAAGTAGAGATTGTTGCCAGAGCCAAAAGCTGTACCAGTGATAGTAATTTGAGCAGGGCTATTGTAACCGATGATGAGATTACGACCTAAAACAGAAGCTAAGCTATCGGTGTTTATATTGATAGGGTCGCCAGGTGTGAAACTAGAGATATATAAATCGCGAGCGATATTTGCGATGCCTGTATGACCAAGGTCATCAGAAGCGACATATACATCACGAGCGGAAGTGATGGAGCCTGAATTAGTCAAAGTCTTACCCGTGACAGAGATATCAGTGCCAGTGCCACTAGTAGTTAAGCTGCCAGTGCCAGTAATGGAAAGAGTGCCATTGGAGCCGGTAGCTAAACTAATGGCGCCGCCAGTAGAAGCGATACCAGAATTAACAGCGACATTACCATTGCCTATAGTATTGTCGCCATTGGTTACGGTAATATTGCCTGTAGAAGTCATGGCGCCTAGTGAAATATTGCCGGTAGTATTGCTAAGATTGAAAGAGCTACCTATAAGGTTACTTGTACCACCGCCAATAACGGTGCCCGTAACAGATGTTGCAGAAACTGAAACCGAATAAGTGCCACCGTTGAAAGAAATATTATTGCCTGCTACAAGTGGTACACCAGATACGGTAATTGGAGAAGGATTGCTGTAGCCAAAGTTGAGGTTACGGGTAGCAGCAAAAGTGATGCCAAAAGCGGAGGTAATATTTAAAGGAGAGCCGGCAGTAAAGCTGGAAATGTCCAGGTCCCGCGTGTTGCTAAAAGTACCGGAAATACTTACACTATCAGCAGCGATAATGAGGTCACGATTAGAAGAAACAGAACCCGCGTTATTAAGAGTTTTGCCAGCTAAAGTAACATCAGTACCAGAAGCAGTAACGCTTACACCAAGTGGAATAGAAAGAGTACCGTTAGTGCCGGTAGTTAAGCTAATGGCGCCACTAGAAGAAGAGATATTAGCAGTAACTGAGACATTGCCATTACCTAAACTGGTATCGTTATTGGTGACAGTTATATTACCAGGAGAAGTCATGGCACCCAAAGTAATATGATCAGAATTAGTACTTAAACTAAATGAACTACCAATTAAATTACCAACACCGCCGCCAATTACAGTGCCAGAAATAGAAGCGAGTGGAGCGGATACAGAATTAGTACCACCATTGAAAGAAATATTATTACCAGCCAAGACATTAACGTTGGTGACGGTAATTTGGCTAGCATTGCTGTAGCCAAAATTGATATTTCTTACGGCTGTTAAATTTAAGCCCGTAGTAGAATTAATAGTTAAAGGGGCTCCAGGCGTAAAAGTAGAAATATCGAAATCTCTGCCGGAGGTCATAGTATGTATGTGGCTAACGTCATCGGTAGCAATGATGAGGTCTTGATTGGAGGTAACTGTGCTTTGATTATTGACTGTTTGAGCAGAAAGGGAGACATCAGTACCAGTGCCGGAAGTAGCAATGCTAGCAGATGAATTAATAGTGAGAGTGCTATTGGCGCCGCCAGTGAGGGTAATGGCACCGCCGGTAGAAAGCATAGCTCCATTAAGAGTGATATTACCATTGCCAATGCTGTTATCATTATTGGT
>DAIDIP010000012.1 GCA_027451745.1 Candidatus Melainabacteria bacterium | reverse complement strand
AAGGACACGCAAGGTAGTAGAAATAATGTATCAAGCTGATAGCTGGAGCAAGGAGCGCAGGCTTATTGTGCGAGCAGATTTTAGTGATAGTGGGCTGGATGTTAGATGCGTAGTAACAAATAGCGAACACAGCTTTCCTAAAAGCATTTATGAAGACAGCTATTGCAGGCGGTCACGAGTGGAGATGTTTATCAAGGAGAATAAAAGCCAGTGCAAAGTACCGCTAAGCTGCCAGGAATTTACAGCCAACCAATTTCGTTTTGTGCTGCAAGGTCTGGCGTATCAGTTATTGCATATGCTGCGTATTGATCAATCAACTGTTCGGGAGAATATTTCGGTGGCCGGCATTCGCAATACATTATTGCTTGTGCCGGTATCAATTGAATCAACGCCACGCCGCTTGCATTGGCATCTTTCATCAGTCCATCCAAATACAGAAAAGGTTATACAAATGGCAAAAAAACTACAAAAAGCAGCATAGTGGAGCAGTTCCGCTCAAATAATCAGTATGTCCTTGCTCGTCTTTATGAGCAATGGCTATTTGTGCTGCCCTCATGAATAGCCACTTTAGCTATGTTTTTTATTATGTTGATCGATCGATAGTTGCTACGTGCCGCTCCCGGTCCCTGTTTGCGCAACTTCACTATCTATATGCATAATCCAAGCTCAGGACGCAAGGCAGATTCTCCTTGCACAATAGTTGTGTCGTCAATTGGCTTTTGAGTAGCATCTGGCTGTTCAGGCAAAGTTATATCTACATATCTTGCTCCTATAATTCCATTAGCCAAAATATTAAAGCGAGCACCAAAAGGAATAATTATGTCTGGATGAGTAATGCGCAAACGAACAAGAACTTGATTATTACTTTTCCAAGTAACTTTTTCCACCGTACCAGCTTTTATACCATCCACAAAAACTAGTGCACTGGCATGCAGACCACCGACATTCCCAAACATTACATTTATATGTTGCTTGGAATAAAACGGGTAGTAATTTTTTAGCCAACAAAGTCCCCATAACAAAAGAATTATGGCTACTGTGGTAAATATACCTAGTGATCCATCGGCAACTATATTTGATCTATTGGACTCTTCCAATTTAGCTCCTTGTTTTAACGTGGAAAATATTTGTAATACATCATTGTTGTCACAAAAAGATTTGCCACAAATCCAGAAGCAAAAGTCATTGTAACTGCCTGGGCGGCCACTCTAGCAGGTGATTTTTCGCCGGTGATTGCACTTACCGAACCGGCAAACACTGCTAGAAACGGAAAAACCAAAACCAGCTTGATAAAGTATGTAGCAATATCCTTATTTTGAATGGCACGTTGAGCAGAATCAAGAAAATCATTAGTTGTACTAACGCTTAAGACAGGAGCAAATAATGCTGCCGTTACAAAACCTATAACCAAGCCATATGAAACCAAAGGAAAGGACATGAATAAGGCAGCTAAATAGCGGGGCAAAATAAAATTCCGAGCAAAATCAAGACGATTTCCATTTGTAGAAGATGTTAGTCCTTCTTCACTTATTCGAGCGGCTACTTTAGCATTCCATGCTAATCCTACTGTTAATGGTCCGACTTCTCTTAACAGTCCCACAGATATAATGGCGCCGGCTAGATCATGCATTTTATACTTTTGCAATTCAACTACACATTGAATCAGTAAAGATATAGCTACAACTACGGCTGACAAAGAAACAAAATAAAATGAACTGGGTCCCATCCACCAACATTGGCGACGAACCTCGGACTAGGACAAATTTTTAAATGATTGCAGGCTAAACGCTCCAGTAATCAATTTTACTGACTGCCCCAACGGAGCAAGCCATTCAAAAATCTCTGCACCAGGAAATCTCATTACAACCTCATTATCCTTTTGGATAGGCCGCATATTGATATGGATCAGGCAGCCGCAGTTTATCCGCTTGGTGCAAAGATCTGGCTGCATGTACTGGCCAATATGGATTTCTAAGAAGTTCTCTGGCTAAAAACACTACATCAGCTTGCTCGTTGCGGATTATGGCATCTGCCTGCATTGGCTCGGTAATCATACCAACAGCACCTGTCATGATTTTCGCTCTATGTTTTATAGCGTCAGCAAAAGGCACTTGATAACTTGCGCCTATTTTCATTTTAGCAAGGGGTGTGCCAGCACCTGAACTGCAGTCTATTAAATCGATGCCAATTTCTTTTAACTTCTTTGCTAATTCAACCGATTCGTCTAGTGTCCAACCACCTTCATACCAGTCAGTACAAGAAAGCCTAGTACTCATTGGCAAATCTTTTGGCCAAAGTTCTCTCATTGATTTGGCTGTTTCAACTGTGAAACGAATACGATTTTCGAAGCTAACGCCATATTGGTCTGTTCTTTTGTTTGAAATAGGAGATTGAAAACTATGACATAGATAGCCGTGTGCTGCATGCAGTTCAAGCCACTTAAAACCAGCTTTTAAACTTCGCTCTGTTGCTTCTAAAAATTTTTGCTGAATGCCTCTAATTTCATCAACAGTAAGTTCACACGGTATAGAATAATCTTTATCAAAAGGCACCACGCTTGGTGCTACAGGCTGCCATCCTCCTTGGTCAAGCGGTACAGCAGGACTATTACCTCTTTCCCAGGGACGATAAGTGCTCGCTTTTCTGCCAGCATGAGCAAGTTGAATTCCCGGCACACCTCCGCATTGTGATATAAACTGGGTAATTTTCACTAGTGGGGCGATCTGAGAATCTGTCCATAAGCCAGCATCTTGTGGAGATATTCTTCCACGTGATTCAACTGCTGTGGCTTCAGCAAGGATAAGTGCCGCGCCACCGATTGCGCGCGAACCAAGATGAACAAAATGCCAATCCGTGGCATGTCCATCTTCTGACGAATACATACACATGGGCGATACACAAATGCGATTGCGCAAAGTTACACTGCGAATCGTTAAAGGTTCAAGCAAATGTGCCATGAATGGATTGCCTCCGAGCCGAATCATCATAATAGCTTATAAATTCTTGCCTCTAATGAATTTCTTAGGACATTTTAAAGACAGGATCCATCTTGGCGTTCCAAACGGCATGCTTCAGTAAACTCACGCATTGGCCAAGAATTTCGCTCTTTAGTAATTTTGCGTATTTCTTGAATAGTCATTATTGGACGGTCAAATGAATCTAAAATTTCTTCAGTAACCTTTTCAGCTGCCTGCACAACTTTGTTGGTACTAACCAGTCTCATTTGATTAACTAAAGAATATACAGGGACCAATGAGGAGGCCTTTTGAGGAGCCCCATCAAGTGAATTAGTATAAACTGCTGCCACTTCTTTGATAAATTGAGAATACAAACGTTCGCGGCTAGCTAAAAGCTTGGACTGTTCTCTTTTGCTATTAAAAACTTTCTGCCCAAAAAAGGAAAAAGCAATAGAGGTTAGCCCCGAAGCAACAGACCCGGCAATAGTAGGCAAAACTGTTGAATCCATGGCTACCCCCATATACATATATATTGAATACCGTAATGTGACTATATATCTTTTATCCTCATCAATTATTGACTAATCGTCGGTTTTGGTCAATAATTAGTTCGCTAGTGAAACAAACTCTTTACTGTATGAATCTGAAGGGTATACTTTGCTATATTAAGAATATGGGGTTCTTATGGCTAGACCAAAAGCAATAGAAAATAGAATAGAGCTTATTATCGAAGCCGCCGATGAATTATTTGCTCGTTATGGTTATGAACGCACGAGCGTAGAAGACATTGCTCGCCATTTGAATATTGGTAAAGGTTCTATCTATTTAGATTTTCCTACAAAAGAAGAAATTTTAATAACCATTTTAAGAAGACACGCCCAACGCATGCATGAATTCATGGAAAAGAAAGTTGAAAGCAGTTCTCGCTCACCGCTTAAGACTCTTCAAGAAATGATGGAAGAGTCTGTAACTATGGTTTTCGACATCGTAACGCGTGATATTCACACTCCAGAAGCTTTGCTTCATACTTCTATTCAAATGAAAAGCCGCTGTTCTGATTTTTTTGCCAGAAAGCGCGCTTTAATACTAAAACTTTTAGTCAAAGCAGCAGCAGCTGGCGAAATTTCTAAAAGCAAAGCCAACGAAGATGTAGCACTAGCTTTGATGATGGGAACATCAGCATTATTTCCACCCTATTACAACAACTATTTTGAAACAACATCAAAAATTACCAAAGCAGATTTGTCTAAACGAGCGACGGTACTAATTAAAACGCTTATATCAGGGCTCAAAAAAGCCGACTACTAAAAGGAACAACAAGAAAAATCGGCGCGCCATTCTTGTGGCGTCAGCTTGAGCATTAATACGCTGGGAGAATTATGGCAACTTTTTTTCAAGAAGAATTACAAAAGCAAGTCGACAAAAATGGCGAAATAGTAAGATGGATGCTATTAATTGGCGTAGCCATGTCGGCTCTTATGGAAGTTATTGACAGCAGCATTACAAATGTTGCCCTGCCCCATATTCAAGGAAATCTTGGTGCTACCACGAGTGAAGCAGCATGGGTTGTTACGTCATATGCGATTGCCAATGTAATTACAATGCCTCTGGCTGTAATGCTAGGAAAAATGTTTGGCAAAAAATCGTATTTTATTTTTTCTGTCATAGGTTTCACAGTTGCTTCTATGGCATGTGGATTGGCGCCTAATTTAATTACCCTTGTATTGGCTAGAATTTTACAAGGGCTATTTGGTGGTGGTTTGCTAGCAAAAGCACAAGCTTTTCTTTTTGAAAGTTTTCCACCGGCAAAACAAGGTATAGTTCAGGGCATATTTGGTATTTGCGTAATTGTAGGGCCGGTAGTTGGACCTACTCTTGGAGGTTGGCTCACAGACAATTATGATTGGCGATGGATTTTCTTTATCAATCTACCCATTGGCCTTATATCTATGCTTTTGTGCCAGCTGTATTTACCTCGTGACGAAGCTAAATCTGCTAATGCTGAAAAAATAAGCATAGATAGCCTGGGCATCCTAACGCTCAGTGTAATGCTCGGTTCGTTTCAATATGTATTAGAAAAAGGACAAGATGATGACTGGTTTTCATGCAAAACAATAGTATGGTGCTCAGTGGCTGCTGTTGTTGGTTTTGTATTATTCTTGTTTCACGAGCTCAGGACTAAAGAACCTGCGGTCGACTTAAAAATATTGCGCTATCGCTCTGTATCTATCGGTCTATTTTTTCAAGCTGTGATTGGCTTTGTTATGTATGGCGTCAGTTATGTTTTGCCAAGTTTTGCTCAAATAATGCTTGGCTACAGTGCCTATCAAGCAGGTCTTTTGCAGGTTCCAAGCGCACTCATTACTGGCATAATGTTTCCTATAGTTGGAGCTACAGCAAATAAAGTTGATGCGCGCATTTATGTGGCTGTAGGAACTATTTTGCTCGGTGCGTCTAATTTTTTCTTAGCGCCACTAACGCTAAGCTGGGGTTGGGATAATTTTATGGTCTCCAGTCTTATGCGGGGCTTTGGGGTAGTTTTAGTTTTTTTACCGCTTACTTTAGCTGCTGTTGGTGACTGTCCAACAGAAGACATTCAAACTGCTGCATCACTACTGAGTCTGGTGAGAACTCTGGGCGGAAGTGTTGGTATTGCCACATTAGCAACAATTTTGACTCGGCGAGCAGATTTTCACAGAGCAGTTTTGGTTGAAAAAATAACCCCCTATGGCACAGAAGCCATGAATCGCCTTTCTCAAATGCAACATATGTTTCAACAAAATGGCTGGTCACCTGCTGATGCATATAGTCGAGCTCTTAGCATGTTATCCGGTGTAGTAAATACACAATCGACTGTTCTTTCATATGCAGATATTGCCTGGCTATTAGCTATTTTTACTTTGTGCACAGTACCATTTTGTCTTTTGTTAACTTCTGGAAAAGCCAAAGCGCCCGTAGAATTGCACTGACGAGTTATATTAAGATAGTTTATTATTGACTTAAATACGAATCCAGTCAATAATAATAGCTCTAGTATTTTATTGCCCTCTTTTTTGCTAAGGGAACAATTGTTATGCAATCAACCGCACAATTAGAAAATGAAGCATCTAGCGCGATTGCGGTAGAAATAGATTTACGTTCAAAAACGAATGCAGGCACCAGCTCTACCAACAACAAACAAGTAAAGAGCAAAAGAAGTCCCAAAGATATTTTGCGTATTAGTTTAATTATTCTTGCTGGCGGTTTAATACTTGCTGGCGGTACAGCGTGGTGGTTACACGCATCATCTATTCAAACAACTGATGATGCATTTATCGCCGGACATATTCATCAGCTGAGTTCACGTATTGCAGGTACAGTAACAGATGTTACAGTAAAAGATAATCAACATGTGAAGGCCGAACAATTATTGGTAAAAATCGATCCACGTGATTACCAGATTAGCGCCGATATTGCTAAAGCAGCGGCTGTAAAAGCCGAGAAGCAAGCCTTAGAAGCACAATCTAATATTATCTATAATTCCAAAACTGCGGATGCGCGTCAATTAGAAGCTTCTTATGGCATTGTTAGTGCCCATGCTCAAATAAATAAGGCTCAATTCTCGTTAGATGGAGCCAGGGCTGGAGTACATATAGCCCAAGCCCAGGTTCAACAAAGAGAAGCAGAATTTTCCAGAGCAGTGGCTGATTTTAACAGATATGAATCTTTAGTAAAAGATCGAGCAGTAACTGTACAAAGTTTTGAAACGGCTCGCCAAAACAAACAAGTTGCGGAAGCTAATCTCAAAGCAGCTCAAGAAAATTATAATCAAGCTCTTTCAAGAGTAAGTGAATTTCAACAAGCTTTGGCAGATGCTCAAGCATCGCTAGTGCGCGTACAAAGTACTATAAAACATGCTGACGCTGCAACTGCACAAACAGAAGCAAGCATACATAAAGTTTCAGTTGAAGAAGCTGCTGCCAAACAAGCAGAGGGTCAATACAAAAATGCCTTGCTTCAACTTTCTTATACCAATGTTATAGCGCCCACTAGTGGAACAATTGGGCACAAATCTGTAGAAACAGGTCAACAAATAGAACGCGGACAAGCTCTAATGAGTGTTGTGTCGGATGAAAAATGGGTTGTTGCTAATTTTAAAGAAACACAATTAGAAAAAATGCGAGTAGGACAAAAAGTCGACATTACAATTGACGCTTTTCCGGCAAAACATTTTCAGGGCAAAGTTGATTCAATAGCACCTGCTTCTGGGGCGCAATTTGCTTTACTGCCACCAGATAATGCCTCGGGCAATTTCACCAAAGTTGTTCAACGCATCCCGGTAAAAATTGTTTTTGACACAGATAGCATTAAAGATTACAAAGCCCTGCTTACTCCAGGTATGTCTGTATTACCAGAAGTACACATTCAATAGTCACTAACAAGTTTGTCGATCGTAGGTATCTATGTATATTTCTGCCCCTAAACACTCAACAAAGATCGTTCTAAGTCTTTGTATGATTACAATTTATATGGTCAACGATGTTCAGCAAGCATTTGCCATCTCAAATATGGCTAAAGATAGTGCGTCTGCTATTTCTCAATGGAATAAACCTCTACAGACTAAAGTTCCTAGTCCACAAGACAAACATCCTGCACGTTATATTTTAGAAACAGAATCTTCTCAAACAGTTAAACCAATAGGAAGCGAGGATGTGCGAGCAGTTGAAACACCTGTAACAACAATTCAACCAGAACAACTTCCACCCAGTAGTCTAGAAAAAGAATCGGTAACTGTAATTCGCCCGCCTTTGAAAGCCCTGGTTTCGATTCAAGAAAATCTAAATCCATTTTCGATGGACGCCCAATATATTGAGGGTATTGGTTTAGAAGAAACTCTCAAAGCAGCGCTTGGTCAAAACCTGGATATAGCAAACAGCTTCTCTCAACTCCGCATCCAAAAGTATTCTTTCTTAGCTGCAGCTTCTCGCTTTTTGCCTGATATTAACTCTGGCTATAATTTGGTTGGTTTACATGGTAGTTTTCCAGCCTCATTACTGGGCACATCTACTATTTCGTCTACCGCTTCTAGCTTTGGTCCTGCAAGCTCAATTAAAGTACCTTCCAGTGTGCAATTACTTTCAGCAGGCTTTACTTATCATGCCTATCAAGGTGGCAAAGTTCTTTTTTCTATGCTTGAACAAAAGCACCGTTTGAGAGCAGCGCGGGCAGCCCTTAAAGGGAATATTAACGACGTACTGCTTGATACTACCAAACGATATTACGAATTAGTTTTGAACGAGTCGTTCCTTGTCACTCGTACAAGAGCCGTAGCAATCTCTGCTGAGCAGGTACGTATTAATAGCTCACAAGAGAAGAATGGGCTCGCTACTGGTTTAGATGTTTTACAATCACAAGCTCAACTTGCAAGTGACGAACAAAACTTGGTTGACCAACAACAAGCAAGACGGCATTCAGCAATACAATTAGCAAATATTATGAATACCAGCTTTTCCCAAGATCTTGTTTCTAAACAAACAAATTTAAATAAAGCAAGACTAATTTCTCAGACAGTACCAATAACTGACTTGCTTAAAATCGCCGTTGATAATAGACCTGAACTTAAGCAATACGAAGAATTGAGACTGGCAACTAAGCGCGCCATTATAGCTGCAGCGGCTCCGTTACAGCCCAAAGTAAATCTTGCCGGCAATGTTTTTGGTGTTGGCGCCTCCCCTGCACTAGGCGCTTTAAGTTCTATATTTGCTTTAAACTTTTCAATCAACTGGACTTTAGGGGCGCTTGGCACAACGGATCTAGCCAATATTCAAGGTGCACGCTGGCAAGCAAGACAATCAGCAATACAAGCAAAACAAGTATTTCAAAATGTTTTTGAACAAGTACGCAGCGCATATGATCAAATTTTAGCAGCCGACAAAAGGATAGAACACAGCACTATCCAAAACGCTGCTGCAGAAGAAGAGCTCAAAATAGCTAAGAAACGAATGGAAGCCGGCATAGGATTGAACATTGATGTACTCAATGCTCAAAGAGATCTTACTCAGGCTCAAATAAATAAAGCACAAGCTATTGTGGATTTCAATATAGCTCAAGCACAACTTTTGCATGATGTCGGACTTATTTCCACTGAAACACTAATTTCTGGGGCTCAGATTTAAAAAGAATCTTTAACTCTAATGAGCTTTATTTGTTTGCGGCATTTTCAGAACAATTACAGTACATGGTGCTGCATCAACAATTTCGTCAGCAACACTACCAAACCAGAGCCGACTAAAACCATGTCGAGCATGACTAGGAATAATCGTTTCATCAGCATCAAAATGCTTACACTCATCAGCAATTACTTGAGCTATTTCGCCATAAAAAATACCTGTTTGTATTTTGGCACCAAGTTTTTGTCTAAGAGCATTTGCCAAATTATCCAAGATCACTTGTTCTTCTTGTCTTTCTTCGGCAACAACATCTGGTATGCCTTCAACAGGAGCATCAGCAAAACTTGGGGCGATTGCATGCACTAAATAAAACTCAGTATTTTTGTCATATTTGCCCTTTAAAGTATATTCAAGAGCAGTTTTTGCAGACTGCTCTTCATCTATAGCAATTACAACTTTCATAGTTTCCTCCATTTGAAGTTCAGACCGTGCTAAGTTAGTGTACTACTGAAAATATCGTATACCAATCAACCTTAATACTGAAAATAATTTGCTTTGTCTTGTCATGTTCCAGCACTGCTGTTAATATAAGTCGCTCAGATTGATAAACCCGCGTGGAAGATGGCACCTCTTTCTTACAAACCAATAATCTTGGCAACGGTAATTTTGCAGCTATTCTCTTGGCCTGCAGCTAAAGCTAATTCTGCTTCGGACGAGACGTTATTAAGAACTGTCGGAATGCAGCTTTATCTCAGGAAAAATTGGGCAGGGGCTGAGGCAGTTTTTCACAAGCTCATAGAAATTTGTCCGCAGGATTATTTTGCCAGCGAAAAATTGGTAAAGGCACTCCTTGCCGATGACAAAGCAGTGGAGGCTGTTGGAATAGCCAAAAAACTTGTAATAATGCAACCGAAAGAACCAGAAGCCTGCTATCTTTTGGGCAAATCCTATGAACAAGTGGGCAACAATAAAGATGCGCTCGATAATTATAAGAAGGCACATGCGTTATGTGACGCCAATCTCAATTATGTTCTTGCCATGGTTAGCGTTTATAAAAAGCTGGGACGAGACTCTGATACCGTTATTCTTCTTAAGGACACACTCAAAAATAATCAGCAGTCGAGTTTATTATGGGGGCAGCTGTTTGAATGTGCAGTAGCTGCTAAAAGAATAGACATAGCGCACGAGTCACTAGAAAAATATTGTCAGCTTATTAAACAAGAAAGTATCTCAGAAGACCAAAAGAAAAATATCATTGCAATTGGATGGCGCATGATTGCGCTCGACTGTTGGCGTGCTTCAAGCTATAAAGATCAAATGCTTCTCTGTTTTTCACTAGATGATTATATGTCTGCAAGTAATTTAATAGAAGTTGCAAAAACAAAGTTTCCTGACAGTCCAGAAGTGTTTAACTCTTTTGAGAAAGTAATTTCTCAGGGCGCAAAAATAGATATACTAAAAGAAGATATAAAATGTTGGGATAGAATTAAGAAATCGATTCGATTTATATTAAAACAAGCTGAGGTACAAAAATTTGCTTCTGGCTGATACCAATCCCATTAAAAACTCTCAAGCTAGTGATTTTGTAAAGCGAATTTTTGCATCGTTATATAAACTTCGCTTACTGCTTTTCTGTTGTTGTCTGCTTGTGCTTTCAGGCATTGCTTGGTTTTACTTTGATAATTATAAAGAGAACGATCCCATTTATATTGCAAAAGAATTTCTCTGCAGTATTTCCAAAGGAGACATTAAAAAAGCCAAGAGTTATTTTGGAGGAAAATGCGCATGTCTTGTCCCTGGCGGCTGGGTTTCTTATTTACTTTACAAGAGCGGACAAGAACCAAATTTAGCATATTTAGTGGGCAAAAATTTTCCGATAGAAAATTTTTGCAAAGGCCCAGAAATATCTGAGCCTCAAGACCCATTTACGAAACTTTGCCGTGTCACAGTGCCAATCACATTTTCAGAAGACACCCGTCCTTATTTTTTACCAGTAAAAATGGCATTTGGAAAAACTATGGATGAATCTGAGTTTTTGCATTTTTCAAATGACCCATACAAAGAATGGCAGAAAGGATTTACATTGCGAATTAGACCCTCGATTTCCAAAGGTACTATAAACCAGCCCAATAATATTGAAACGACAAATACAAATTCTGCCGTGCTTTCTACTTATGAAAAAAACTCACAGTCTTTATTTAGATTGTTAGGAGATGAAGTTGTGAGTTTCCTTCCACCTACTGATGCAGGTACAGTGATTTGCAGCGACAAGACTTTTTTAAAACAAAAAGAAATAGAGCTTTTATTGCCCAGAATACGTAATATCAATTTGGACTTACTCTTAATTCGAAAGCCCCATAAGCCTAATTGGCAGATCATGGAATGCAAGAGTACTGAAGCAGTTTTGCAGGTCGGTAATGGTAGTTTGGCTGCCTTGAAAGAGCCTACTAAAAACCCTCTTTAGATTTCACAATTATAATGTCCGACTTGCTGATAATCTATCATACTCACTAACATATTCATGCTACGATCTTGGGCATATTAGGCGCTATGTTCTCATATGCGCCACAAACATATTTTTGGGAAAATAAGAATGAAGCTCAGTATATTTAGCTGTCAAATAATTGTTTTAAGCCTTGTGTTACTTTCCTTATCCGGTTGTAATGATCAAAGCCAAGAAAATTGTGATGCAGCGCAAACCGCAGTTAACAATTCTTTGTCTAACTATAATAAAGCCAATACCAGATATATCAATGATATGTCAACCGCCCTTAGTAGGAATCGGCAAGATTGTCTTTAGTTCTAACAGCTCGACGTAGGAAAGATAAAGCTTTGCAGGGCAAGTATATAAAAGTATGGGATGTAAATATTGATATTATGAAACTTAAGCAGATTGTAAAAAATGTTGGCATAATTATACTGATGCTTTTTGTTATTCCTGCACTTAATGGGTGCAATGGTGCTTGTAGCAGTGACGATATAAGCACTAACCAAACCAATGCATGCGAATTTAACGGTATAGCAACTTTCTATAATAGGCAAGCCCAAAATATAGAAGACTGTTTGAATAAGTCACTTACAACTAGTACCCCTGCAATCTAGATCTGTTTGTGAGCAGGCAGAATACTATCTTACGCAAACGACTACCGGATCGCTTACATAACTGCATATGTTCTTAGTTGAATCTAGTGTAGTAATGCGAATTTGATAATCTCCTCGGCAGGGGAATATTGCAGCATTAACAGTAAACTGTCCGCTGAGCCTCTTAAGTGTCAGCATAGTAAGCCTTTTATCGGCAAGCTTCTTCTGTCTATACGAACCAGCAAAATATTCCCAAAAGTAATCAGGTTTGGAGATCTCAACAACTAATTGCTTAGCTTCTTTTATTTTGCTGGCATCGTAGTTAAACACAAATTTTTCTTTGTTATTAGAACTGTAAGTACCATTTTGATTGCGATGCCAAAGCGAAGCATCTAAAGATAAACTTGGAATTTCGTTGTCTAAATTCAAAAGCTTTACAGACTTGATATCGTAATTAACGCCATCAGTTTTACCCTTATTAAAATAAGGATTGGTCAGCATAAGAGTTAAGGAATTTAAATTACCAAAAAGATTCCAACTGGTCATTTCTGAAAGGTGGAAACGATATGTATGGACATGACCATCTTTAGTAAGCAAAGTAGCCAATGATGTTGCCATCCGTTCATCTTTATCTACTGTCCGCTCACCTTGGCTGCCATCGTCACCATTAAATTGCCACAACGTACTGTGCTTGTGGTCTCTTTCAGAAGCTTGAGCACTGTCTGACCAAAGAAGCGCCAGTACATGCGGTTTTCGATTTTGTATTTCATTGCATTTGCAGGCAACAGAAATTTCTAAACAGTCTATGTTTTGTTTTCTAATTGGTTTATTCGGAACAACACGATAAATAAAAGCGTTGTCAACGTGCGCAACTGGATCTAAATGACAATCAGTGCTGCTCGGTCCATTTGGAGGAGCATAGGTAAGAGGGCTTGCTATTTTTTTATCATCATTCCAACAAATCACTTTTGTGGCACCATCTTTAAGCACCATATTTAGTGCCGATTTATTTATCAGATTAGGATTGTAAAAATATGGCTGCAGCGAACAGATGCGATTAGAAAGATCAGGTTTGCAAAACGGCCACTCAAAAAGTCCACGTAAAACCTCATAACTTGGGTACAATCCCATATGCTCATAAGTAACAGGAGGATTTAGTATTAGAATTCTGCTGTCAGTGGGAAGCTTTTGCTCTTGGTTTAAAATGGCAGCGCTAAACATTTTAGAATAGGCAGCAGCATCAGTCCAAATTTTATTCTGTTTAAAACTGATTACTCCTAAAACGCTGCAATAGAAGATCATCGCTACTGCCGCTACAATATTCAAAATTTTGTGCCGTTTATCTTTCTCACACAAGGGCACTAAAAATAGCGCTACCAAAATACAATATGGAACACTCAACAAATAAAATTGTCTACCACCTGCTAATCCTTCAGTTGCATTCCACACTCGAGACACTATGGCAAATTGAATAGCAATCCAGCCAACAGTAAACACAAACACTCTGAGAAAACGAAAACCAGGTCTACAAAACCAAAATCTAACTAGTGAAAGACCTGCTATTGAGCAATTCAACAAAAATAGAGATATGAGATTAAAGTTGTATTTCCCTACCATTTCAATTGGAATGGGCAGAAATATTTTCTCGTAAGATTTTAAGTCTAATATTCTCTGAATCCAGATACTATCGGTTAGGACACCAGTCAGACCAGCATAGCCTCCAAATACTGTTTTTAAAGCGTAGGTACGCAAAGCTAAATATGCAATAAACAGTCCCCAATAAATGCTGGTTTCTTTTAATGCATTTTTTATGCTGCTTTTGATTCCCTCTGTACCGAAACGTTTGCACAAAACATATAAGGAAAGTACAGCTGGTAAACCCACACCTATTTCTTTGCACATCATTGAGCTAAAAGCGCAAATGTAACTAACTGTGCGAAGCTTTTGGTTATTGGATTCTTGCGAGCTGAGAAACAAAAACAAACTGGATAAATAAAGCATTGTGCAAAAACTATCTACTCTACCAGGAACCCAAGATACAGCTTCAGCATGGAATGGGTGTACAGTAAAAAGAAGTGCTGCCAAAAAAGAGGGCAGCACATTCGTACTGTCATGAAGCGATCTCAAAATAGTTTTAGTTATTAGAAATACAAGGACAGTACATACTGCATGAATAATCAAATTGGTTAGATGATAGCCAATAGGATTTAAGCGCCACACCAAACAATCAAATAAATGCGGAATTACCATAAATGGACGGTAGTACAATTCTCTAAGTTCGGACGACATCCAAGAACCAGTAAAATTATGCAATAGTGATAAAGGCTGCAAGTGCAAGGCTTTAAAAAAATAAGAATAGGCAAAATAATCATCGCTCATAAAGCCAGAGAAAAGCGATGGAAAATAACATCCAATTGCAGCTGCAACAAGAACTAATATTAGAAGGAATTGACCAAAGCGTGCATGTTTCTGGACTTTAATATGTGGACTTATTTCTGATACTGATACGCTCACCTTGGGCTCCAATAAATACACAATAGACATAGACTTGTGAACATTCTACCAAATCGATAATCAATTTATTTTGCATAGAAGTTTTTCGCCCAGTCCGAATAAAGCGAGTGGATAAAAGAACTCGGTATCTGTCGACGTAATCACAAACGACATCCACTTGGCAGCAGTTATTGTACGCGGCAGAGAGGCTCTTATAATTCAAAATAGCTGCAACAGTTATAATGAACAACAAGCGAATTTTATGACTTAAAGGAGAGATTCATTTAAATGGCCAAACTATTTTTCTTCTTATTTATCGCAGTGTTTGTGTGCTTACCAGCTTATTCTCAACTGACTGAAAAGTTCACCTGGGTTGAGAAAAGTATTATCGAAAAAGTGCCAGAACGTTATAGTATCGATTTTAAATACCCTTTATTTAGAGTACGTATGGACAAAGTATCCAATGCACGCATTAAAACAATCAACAAAAAGATCGTTGACTTAGCAAACGATCAAACCAATAAATTTAAATCAGAATTTGCCACATTACAGCGCAGTGATGCAGGTTGGAAAGAAGGCACATTCACAAGCGAATACAAGATTTATTCACGCAATAATTGTATTGTTTCTCTTGTCTTCAATACAGAAAAATATATTGCTCCTTCTGCGCATCCTTCTCATTCAACTTTGCCTCTCAATTATGAGTTCTATACTGCAAAGCCGCTTGAGCTAAAAAATATATTTAAAAAAGACTCTAATTACTTAAATACTTTGTCTAAACTTTGCTATGACTATTTAATTGCAACAGTGCAAAATCCTGATAAAAATTGGATTAAAAAGGGCACGGCACCTATTGCTTCTAATTTCAAAACGTTCTATATCACACCAGAATCTTTCAATGTTGTTTTTGATGAATACGCAGTTGATTGTTATGCTGGTGGATCACATACTGTGCCAATACAATACCGCGATATTATCTTGCTAATTGATCCTAGTAGTCCCGTGCACTACTATGCATCAATGAAATAGCTCTACGTTCTATTTCATGATGATGGACACCTGCCCAAAAAACTTTGAGACTGAGACCTAACCGGTCGACTGTCCACTTGAGATGAGAGGCTTCTGACTTTTTTTGCTTTTTTGGGGTAGGGGTCAACTGGGTTTGCTGGAAGAACAATAGGGACAGCCAGTAGAATTAGGAGCTATATCAGTTCGATCTTCTTTCGTCAGTGAATGCCCACATGCGTTGCACCTGGTGATTGTATTAGACGGCACAAGTCCATGACCTAATGCAACACGATCATCGAATACGTAGCATTCGCCTTGCCATTTACTTTGTTCTTGTGGGATTTCTTCTAGATATTTTAAAATGCCACCTTTGAGCTGGTAGACTTCTTCAAAGCCTTGATCCAAAAGCCAGGCAGAAAATTTTTCACAGCGTATACCGCCAGTGCAATATGTAGCAATTTTTTTGTGTTCTGCTGGATTTAAGGCTTTATGAACATAGTCACGCAGCTCTTTAAAAGTGCGAATGTTTGGATTGAGGGCGCCTTTAAATGTGCCTACATGCACCTCATAATCATTACGACTATCAAGCAGTAGAACATCAGGATTATCAATGAGTGCATTCCAATCGCACGCTTCAACGTATGTTCCGGGTTTGCTTTTGATAGTAGCACCGAATGTAATAGCTTCCTTTTTTAGTCGCACTTTGGCACGGCCAAATGGTTGGCGCTCGTAGTGGCTTTCCTTATGCTCGAATTCGCCTTTAGTAATGTGTGTCTTGAGATACAGAAGATAGACATCAATGTTTTCACGTGTACCAGAGATTGTGCCGTTAATACCTTCAGAGGCAATGAGTAATGACCCCTTAATATCCAGCTTAAGCATTTCTGATTTTAGATCTGCTTGCTTTTGTTTAAATTCGGAAAAGTCGAAAAAATGATAAAAGGCGACGACGACATATGGCATAAGATAAGCCTATAGAACTAAAAAACTAACCGATGATGAGGATGGAACTCACAATCTACAGTTTACGAATCCAATCCGTAGGTTTAACTGAGTTTATCAAATTTTGTTGAAACTTATATAGACATTCAATTTTAGCTGTTTTGTAAATTCGGTTAAAGATTGTCAATTAGTATTTTCAATCATCTTCTTGACTTGACTCTTGGGGTAGCGGTCAAGTTTTTTGGGTAGGGGTCAAATTGTCGGGGCAGGTGGTAAAGCTTCCACTTTTCGAGAGCTACTCTAGCCCCGGCAAACTTATTATCCAGCTTTCTTCTTTGCAGATTTTTTCTTCTTTGTACCGATAGCCAGACCGACTCTATCTAATAACTCAGCGGTTACCTGAAAGCCCCTGGATTCAATTCGGCTTACATATCCTTGAGTGACATCAAGCAGTTTTGCTAATTCCTTTTGATTGAGTCCGGCTTCAATACGCTTTAACCGGATAGGATTTTTGATGTACTCGCTTAAAACAAAGGGCACAAATTCTGGTTTGTCTAATTTTTGTTGCCCTGTCAGCTTAAGGTAATCTTTGTAAGGCAAAACAACAAACGCCGGTTTATCTTGGTTGTATATTATTTGTGCTTCGCTATTCATCTATATGCATCCTTTCGGTGAACGATTCTTATAATGGATATGATTTTGATTGTGTTATGTCGGTCGAATTTAATTCTATAGCTGCCAACTCTAAGTCGATAATCAGCTTCTGGATCATTCTTTAGTTTTTTAACATCAAGGGCAGCATCATCAGGATTATTCCCCAGCTTTCCTATGCCTTCGGCAATATTTTCCTGTGTATTAATTGGCAGGCTGTCTAATTCCTTCTTTGCCTTCTTTGCAATTCCTACACGGTATTTCATGCTAGTAATAATATTACCATAACATTACTTGACTTGTAAATCTTATAAAATCCTTTATTTGACAGCCCTTTAAAATCGCCTATAATCCATCTGAAATTTATGGGTAGGTAGAACCCATGCCTGCTTTTTCTTGTTTTGTAGCAACTTTAAGCAATTTTGTTTTCATGCCCATTTTCTAAGTTAGATTATTCTGTTACTGAGCAGCGTCGCTGGCAAAAGCGGCTTAGTGGGCTTACATTGACGATAATCCTCAGGTCTAAGCCACTGCTTTCACATCCAATGGTGGCAAGAATACTGACGGGTCAACAGCAAAATATTTCCCTAGCTTTACCGCTTCTGTCTTACTTAAATTACGCTTGCCAGCAAAGAAAGCAGATACATGCGATTCATATCCTATGATTCTGGCAATATCCGCTTGCTTAAATTTGTGTTCTTCCATTAGCTTATCCAGTTCCACAGGCTGCCGTGTTTATGTTGTTTGCTTGAAGGTACTGCGCTCTGTTGAGTAACTGCCATGGCAGCTTTTATTCTCGCCTCATCTGGCGGAGTGTATTTGCCAAGAATTTTTTCCTCAAGAGAAATCATTTGAATAGGAATGGTACTTGCAAGACTCGGCGAATAATTGAGTTTACTTACTGCAAATTCATTCAATGTCTTAAATCTGTCTTCAACGGACTCGATTGGGTCTGGAATAATGCCGGTCGCTTTTTCCATTTTTTCAATATCTGGTTTATAGAGCGTGGAAGCAAAATCGGTCCAATTTGTTTGCGCATAGGCGCTATTGATTGTTAATGTCAAACTCGCTGTTAATAAAATTGTTTTCTTCATAATCGTCTTCACGCGTGCAATTTGTTTCTGTTCTTTTGAGCTGTTGTCAACATAGCAGTAATTTAAAAATTCTACCAGAAAAAGTAATTCTCGCTAAGGCTCTATTTATTAGTCTTTTGCCATTCTTCCCTGACTCCCAGGCATTGGACTTGCTATGGCACCTGCCCGACAGTTGACTAGATGGAGATAGGTAAGAAAACTGTACGAAATTTTGGCAAGCAGCTGAAACAACTCCGAGAAGCAAAGGGGTTGTCTCAAGAAAGGTTTGCGGAGATTTTGAATTTGAACAGCACATATATAAGCCGTATAGAAACCGGCAAGCGCAGTCCGTCGCTTCAAAATATTGCTAGAATTGCTCAAGCATTAGGCGTTCCTATTGCCCGACTTTTTGAGATTTCTTCGGACAAATAGAGCACGACTTAATTAGTTTTAAATACGAGTAATAAAAATGGTTGCACAAAACGAAACCGTTGGCCGGTCCAAACTTGCTTTTGACAAACAAATTAAAGTTAGGGTCGAAAAAAGCCCAACTACAAAAATAGAGCTCGCAGATGGGTTAGGCATACGGCCACCACTAAAATGGGCTGGTGGTAAAAGATGGTTAGTACCTCATCTACGCCCATTGATTACCAAGCACAAGCATAGACGATTAGTGGAGCCATTCTGTGGAGGACTTGCAGTAACGCTCGGCACATTGCCAGAAACTGCGCTACTAAATGACATAAATTCTCATGTAGTTAATTTTTATCGTTGGTTGAAGAGCGGTTTGGTAATAGATTTGGAAATGGAAAACGAGGAGCAAACTTATTATAAGTACAGAGAACGATTTAACGAACTGGTGACTTCGCGTCGACAAAATAATAAGGAGGCTGCTGAACTTTTTTATTACTTAAATAGAACAGCCTTCAATGGTTTATGTAGATTCAATCGCAGCGGCGAGTTCAATGTGCCATTTGGGAAATATAAGAAAATCAATTATATTGAAGACTTTCTCGCATATAAAACTATCTTGCAGAATTGGGATTTTACAACAACTGATTTTCAATCGGTACCTGTAACAAAAGAAGACTTTATTTACGCTGACCCGCCTTATGATGTTGAATTCACACAATATTCCAAAGAAAATTTCTCTTGGGATGATCAGGTCCGATTAGCAGAATGGCTGACAAAGCATAAAGGACCGGTAGCTCTCTCGAATCAGGCAACAGCTAGGATATTGAGCTTATATAAAAAGCTTGGCTTCAGAATTACAATACTCAGTGCTCCCCGCATGATTAGTTGTACAGGCGATCGTACAAGAGCCGACGAAATACTCGCTATCAAAGGGATTTGAACCTATGGCTACTGAATCTGATTCAATTAAGAAAAGCCGTGATACGGGAACAGGAAGAATCTTAGAAGCGATGATCATTCCTGCTCTGACGGGAGGTGGCTATACTTGCCTAATACAGCACCATGTAGGGGAAAGATTTGGCGGCGGGAAGCATTTCGTGGATGTCGTTGCCGAAAAAGCGGAAAAAAATACCTAATATCTTTAAAATGGCAACAAGTGTCCGGAACGGCTGAACAGAAAGTACCATTTGAGGCCATTTGTTTGGCAGAGACCGTAATGAGCAGCTTAGGAAATTACGCCAAAGCTTACTTGGTTTTGGGAGGAGAAGGCTGGAAATTGAGAGAATTTTTTATTCGCGGCGGACTTCAAAAACACCTGACGCATAGCGAATTAGTAACTATTTGTACCTTAGAAGGTTTCGTAGCTAAGGCAAATCGTAGTGAGCTCTGAGCTATGATAGCTGACGAATGGTTCAAATTACGTAAGTGGAACAGAACTCAGAATGAAGCGTTTGAAGAACTTTGCTCGCAGATTTTCAGACACGGGCCAGTCCCTGAAGGATCAGTTTTTTCACGCTTCGGTACACCAGATGGAGGCATTGAAACTATCTGTACACACCCAGATGGAACGGAGATTGGTTTACAAGCAAAATATTTCACTTCTATGGGGAAGGCACAGTGGCAACAACTTGACGATTCTGTTATTAAAGCCATCAAAAAATATCCAAAACTTACTATCTATAAAATTGCGATCCCTCTAAATCGACCAAACCCAAAAATTCCCAAGCAAAAATCAATGATGGATAAATGGGCTGAACATGTTCAGAAATGGCAAGCCATTGCAAAAAAACGAAACATGTCGGTTCAGTTTGAATACATAGGAGGTAGCGAACTCTTAGATAAACTGTCCACTGACGACCACGCTGGCAGATTATATTTTTGGTTCGAAAAAGAATATCTGAGTTCCAAATGGTTCAAAGATCAACTGCAAAAAAGCATAAATTTGGCAGATCAGAAATATTCGGCAGATAAACACGTTTCTCTTGAGATAGAGGATTCATTCGATTATTTATCCCGTGATAACAACTGTTGTAAAAGAATAAACAATTTAATATCTCCCATAATTAAGTTCGTTCTTGAAGATAATTCTTTGTTCCGTAACTCCCCCCAAATTATAGAGTCCATAAGATCTTTTATGGAGCGGTTCGAGCCGGCTATCTTAGACCGCAGGCTTAAAGTGGATCTTAAGCAAGCCAGAGTTGAGATAGATAGAACCATCAGCTTGGTTTATCAATTCGAGAACGCAATAATAAATTCACAACCATCTGAGAATCAGTCTGAAAAGGCAAAAGCTGCTAATAGTTACAAGCTCTCTCAAGTCAGAAGATTACTCTCGCACCTTTACCGTTTTCAGAACCTTATCGAAAGTAGTGAAATCGAGCTATTGAATAATCCTTTGTTATTATTGAGTGGACCCTGGGGTCAGGGCAAAACACATACATTTTGCCATGTAGCAGAAGAAAGAGTAAAAAATGGCTTGCCCACCATATTGTTACTAGGACAGAAATTTAGTGATCAAGACCCATGGCAGCAAATCTTCAACTGCCTAGGGCTACAAATGCATAACGAAGATCAATTTTTAGGAGCACTTCAGGCTGCGGCCGAAGCCTCACAAGGGCGAGCTCTATTGATGATAGACGCGTTAAATGAAACCGGCAACAAAGATTTTTGGGCTACTCATTTACCCACTATTATGACTAGCATTTCAAACTATCCACTAGTCGGATTAGCTGTTAGTGTAAGAGATGTATATGAAAATGATGTGATGCCTTGCAATGCCGAGTGGAAAAAGAGATTCGTTAGACTTACTCATTCTGGCTTTGCTGGCGTAGAAGAAATATCAGCACAACGCTATTGTTCATCATATGGGATTGAGCCTATTCGTGGGCCTTTGACACCAACATTTTCAAAACCGCAATTATTGAAATTATATTGTCAGTCCTTAGCAAATGATGGTTTAAAAAAACTGCCAGATAATTATGATAACGCTTCAGGGATTTTTTCTGTTTTTATTGATTCGATCAATAATAAACTTTCACGTTCCAGCGAACTCGATTTTTCGGTGAATGATTTTCTCGTACAGAAGGCCGTATCAGAAATTGCCAAAGTAATGGCCACCAAGCATAAAGATTACCTAGATCAACAAGAAGCAAAGAAAATAGTAAATTCCTTTTTACCGGGCAGAGCAAATAGTAAAAGCTTGTATCACGGTCTCATCAAAGAAGGCATTTTGTCGGAAGACAATTACAAATACCCCGAACACGAGGACTTTGCCGTTCGTTTTAGTTATCAAAAATTGACTGATCATTTAATAACTCGTGAGCTATTAAAGCAGTTCAACAGCATCAAAGAGTTGGGTAAGGCTTTCACTAAAACAGGTACACTCTATAACTATATATCACCAGAACAACATTGGCGCTGGGCGGGCGTGATTGAAGCTTTATCTATTCAACTTCCAGAGAAATTTAAAGTCGAACTTCTTACTTTAGTTCCCAGGACCCTAGTAAATAGCGAGCCCTTACTAAATGGCTTTCTAAATAGCTTGTTATGGAGATCAAAAGAAACTGTATTTAAAAGCACCTTTAAAATTATAAACGCGAATATCCTTAACTTATATTATATAGATCCATTTTTCGACATATCCATTCAAATTGCTGGCATTGAGTCTAATCCTTTTAATGCTAGCGAATTACACAAGTATTTGTCCAAAAACTCACTTTCTGCAAGAGACTACACTTGGTCATCATTTTTGTCCAGCCAGCAATACGAAAACGAGACGGGGGCAAACCGTTTAATCAACTGGTCTTTAAATAGTAAATTTCACGCGGAACTGAAAGATTCAACCCTTTTGCTATATGGCATTACAATCACGTGGTTTTTTTCGACTAGCAATCGATCTATACGAGATAGATCGACTAAAGCTTTAACTCATTTGCTGGAGCAAAAGCCTGCGATTTGGATACAGCTATTGAACTGTTTTCAGAATTGTAATGATCCATATGTGCTTGAGAGACTATATGCAGTCGGCTGCGGAATTGCTACGAGAACCCATGATAAAGCTGGTCTCCGCCAAATCGGGCAAACTGTTTATGATGTGATTTTTGCAAACGGAAAACCTCTACCCCATGTATTGATTAGAAATTATGCGAGAACTATCGTCGAGGCCGCTGTCCAGCGGGGAGGATTAAAAATCGATAGACAAGCAAAATTATCCGCTCCTTTTGCTGTTCGATGGAATGAGAAAGCCCCTTCGGAGATGTCCATAAAGCAACGCTACTTGAAAGGAATCTCTATGGATGGTTATGGCAAAATCTGGTACTCGTTAACCAAGGGAGACTTCGGTATCCATAAAATAAACAATCGCTTCCCGTGGTCTGGAAAGCGACGTGATGGAACATGCTATATCGACAATAAAGCCATCTATGAGAAGTTCATAAGTAGTTTCACGAACAAGCAAGCTAAAGCATGGCACACCTATCAGGAAGCAGTTAGAAATTTTAGACTCAATAAGTCGGATATTGAACAAATTCTAGAGATAGAATCGGCAGGCAAAAAGGAACATGAGGAGTGGGAGCGCTCTTTGACCAAAAAACAGCTCAATGTCTACAAAGAGTTTGTACTGCCTTGGTTAAGCAGATGTAGCAATAGGTACCCACCAAATATTAGTTTATGTAAAAGGTGGATGTTTGCACGAATATTGAATCTCGGCTGGAAACCAGGATTGTTTGAAGATCCCTGCACACACTATCTTGTTGATTCACGCATGGCGAGGGCAGAGACAATCAGTGATAAATATCAGTGGATAGCTTATCATGAAATGATCGCACATATGATGGATAACTACGAAGTAGAAGACCCACGGCGAGAGACAATCTATGGGAGCGAGTGTGATGTCGGTTACCGAGACATTGATCCATCTTGCTTAATCACTAAAACGGCAAAATCAAAAACACATACCGAAGCCTGGTGGTGTGCTGACTATGACTTTGAAGAGGATGTTCCTGACCTTAAAGTGTGGGCTCATTCCCATAACATACCCGATCCGGTCAAGCTCTTAGACGTTAAAAATCCGGCTGATCAATCAGAATGGCTTGTAATGAGTGGATCTACAAAATGGCGCTCCGGTGAACCCAATAAAAGCCAAAATCGATGGTCTAATGAAAAAAGAAGTTTGAGCTATTATTTCGATGCGTACTTCATCAAAAAGTCTGAACTCGTCAAATTTCACAATTGGGCTACCCGGCAGAACTTTTTTTCAAGCCGTATGCCAGAACCGGCTCATTTCTCTGAGACATACTTAGGCGAATATCCTTGGTCTAAGATCTTCAATTTTTTTGATGACCAATATTATCTAAGGGATGGATGGATAAAAGTACACGATGGAAAAACCCTTCCTGGATCAATTCTCGTTGCTGCAGATGGATATTATCGAGAAGACGGAAATGGTGATAAGTCGATAATAGAAACGCTCTCTTTTCGATTACCATCAAAGTGGATAATTGAAAATATGAAACTTGTATGGAACAGACACGCAGGATATTTGGATTCGAGAGGAAACCTTGTAGCATACGATCCTTCAGTCGATGAATCGGGACCTTCATGTTTACTAATGAATAAACAATGCGTAGCAGAATTTTGCAATGAAAATGGATATTCAATAGTTTGGATTCTCTCAGGAGAGAAGCTAGCCTTCGTATCGGGCTATAATGCCTTAGACGAACGACTAATAATTTCTGGAGCTTACAAATTTGTAGATAGAAAAATAGAGGGTGTTTGCAAATCAATTCCTATTTTTTGGACGGAGTATTGCAGAGAAGATACCCAGAAACGAATACGCCGCGCAAAAAGTCGATCGAAAAATGTTTCGTAAGTGGTATTAGGTATCGGCAAAATCCAATCTTGAAAAAATTTGAAACTGCTTCCTGGGTGCTTCCTGAAATTATGCCTATTTTCTAAAAACCTAGCCGACGCGGGGATTTGAACCCCGGACCTACGGTTTACGAAACCGTTGCTCTACCAGCTGAGCTACATCGGCATTAGTCTATCATTATAAATTAAAGCACTTGTCAGTATTCAAAGTTTCTTGGAATTTAAAGCCAATGTTGAGAATCCCGAACGGGATCCTTTGTCGAAGCGAGTTGTGAGATATTTATGGGATAGCTGGCAACTATAACAATTAAAAGATTGATGGACAGCCACATGGGTGATGCTGATGGCTATTCTATCTATTAGACTGGAATAAGGGCTATCTTTTATTGCAATAACAACAATGCGAAAACGTAGGATTCTAATTATTGATACAGATAATGCAGCCTGTTTGTTAATTGAAACCAGGTTAGCAAGTCAGTTTCATGTGTTTACTGCCAATGATGAACAAAGAGCCTTAAGGCTTCTTCAAGGAGATATACCGGATTTATTATTATTGGACGTACATATGGCGGAAATGGATAGTCTAGCAATATTAGTCCGAGAACGGGAACAAAGAGAGGGAACGAGAATTCCCATTGTTGCCATGACCACTGAAGCTGACCTTAATGAAACACTCTATTTAAAGTTAAATCCAGTAGGGCTTTTGACTAAACCTTTAAATTATCAGGATTTGGATAAGGAGATTAATGAAGTTATGGTGAAATCATGGGGCGCTGATAAACCAGTTTCGATTCTGGTAGTTGATGATGTAAGGCTTATACGCAACGCTGTGACCAAATTACTAGAGAATACAGGTTCTCGCATAATACTGAATGAAGCTAAAAACGGGCAAGAAGCAGTTGAGATTAGCGACAGGATAAATCCCGATATCATTTTGATGGACGTCGAAATGCCCACAATGAATGGTATAGAAGCAGCCAAAACAATTCGGCAGAAAAATAAAGACGTTAAAATAATTATGCTTACGGCTCATGATACAAGCGATCGTATATTTGATTCATTTGCCGCAGGTGCCGATGGATATGTTCTCAAAAATAGATTCGCTGAAACATTGCCAATAGCAATTCACACTGTACGTCTTGGCTCAGTTTGGCTGGATCCTTCAATTGCACGTGAAATATTAAGTTTATCGATAATACCAGAGCAAAAGCCAGTAAAAATAACAGAATTACTTTCAGCAGAAGAAGTGAAAACATTGAGTACTGTAGCAGAGTGTAAAGGCGACCTCTGTTTGGTTGATCCCAGCTTCGTAGCAAGGTTGCACAAGTTGGCCCCCGTTGCTTAGGGTCTATAAGTCTAGTTTATCTTTGACTCTTTCGCTTTTAGAGCTTTCTGCGAAATGCTTTTGGTGTTATGAAAAGCGGCTTCGATAGCATGAAGGTGCTCGTTAAAAAGCTCCCAATTATAGACATCGCCTGCAGCTGCTTGCTCAAAGGCTCTACTGAGTTTTGCTAATTCAGTAGCATAGACCGAGGCACTAGATCCCTTTAATTGATGAATGTTATCGTTTAGTGTAAAAATATCTTTTTGCTTTACTGCCGATGCCATATTTTGCAATAAGTGCTCAGCATCAGCTTGAAAGCTTTCCAGTAATTCTTTGCCAGCTTTGTCGCCATAAGTAGTAAATAGCGTTTCTATTTCAATTGCGTTTTCAGTCGTGCTATTAACTTTTGCTGTGTCGGCAACGCTAGTGGTTGAACCATGCTGCATACTTGCTGGCAACCAGCGTTGCAAGACTTCGGCAAGCTTTTTCTGATTTACCGGCTTACTCATATAGTCGTCCATGCCAGCAGCTAGGCAATCAAGACGGTCACTAGACATAGCATTAGCTGTCATGGCTATGATTAATGAATGTTTTCCGGTTTTAGTCTCCATTTTTCGAATAGCTTTTGTGGCTTGCAATCCGTCCATTTCTGGCATCTGGCAATCCATCAAGATAAGAGCATATTCTGTACGAGCAACTGCTTCTAAAGCTTCACGTCCGTTGCTTACAGCATGAGCAGGAAAGCCTAATTCTCTAAGTTGCAAGAGAGCAACTTTTTGATTAACTACATTATCTTCTACTACAAGGATAAGATTACGAGCTTGAGAAACAGGTAAAGTTATTTGATCGTCAGGAACAACATTTTCTCCTGTATCTGAAGCAAATATATGTTTGCCGAGAAGTCCAATCAGGCAATCAAATAGTCTAGATTGTTTAATAGGAATGGGCAAATAAGCAGCAAATCCTCTTTCCATTACTTGCTTACCAAATGATCTGTCGGCACAGCTACCAATGATAACCAGTCTTGGTTTTATTGGGCTAAGATCTTTATCTAATGCTGCTAGGATTTCGGCTGGCTCTTCGTTGCTTGGATCAAGGACAAAGAATACTAGATCAAAAGGATCGTTAGCAGCTGATTCGTACTTGATCATTAAAGACGCTTTTTCTATATCGGTTGCATGACCACAACGCATACCCCAAGAAGAAATATATGTATTTAAGATTTGTTGTGTGCCAATTGGTCCGTCAATAACCAATATTCTTGAATCACGTAGATCGTCTGGCAATGGTCCTATTACTGGTGTCTGCTCAGCTGGGCCAATCTCGAGTTTAGCAGAAAACCCAAAAACAGAACCTTTTCCATAAACGCTTTCACACTCTATATTGCCGCCCATTAGCTCTACTAATCGTTTAGAAATAACAAGTCCTAGTCCAGTGCCACCATATTTTCTGGTGGCCGAAGCATCAACTTGCATAAATGGTTGGAAAAGCATTTCTTTAGTCGAATCATTCAGACCGATACCAGTATCGCTAACTGAGAATCGCAATTCTACACGATGATCATCTGCTGTAGAAATAAGTTCTACGCGCATTAGAATTTCGCCGCGATCTGTAAATTTGATACTATTACTAAGAAGATTCAATAATACTTGACGAATTCTTCCTGGATCGCCTCTTAAAATTCGTGGAATTGTTGGATCTATAAATGTTACAAGAGAAAGTTGTTTGCTGCGTGCCTTTTGTGCTACCAATTCAGCAATACCTTCTATTAATTCAACAAGATCAAATTCGGTAACTTCAAGCTCAAGCTTACCGGCTTCTATTTTGGAATAATCCAGGATATCGTTCACCAAATTCAACAATACATCAGCTGAGTCATTAATGATTGTGCCGAATTCTTTTTGTTCATCCGTCAATTGAGTGGTTCGCACTAAAAGATCACTTAATCCTACTATTGCATTTAGAGGTGTGCGGATTTCATGGCTCATATTAGCTAGAAATTCCGATTTAAATCTTGAAGCTCTAATAGCTTGATCTCGTGATTGTTCTAGTTCTACATATGTTTCTGTTAATTGGATATTACTTCTAGCAAGTGCTTTTTCTGCTTCTTTTCTTTCGTTTATCTCAACTTGCAATTCAGCTGTACGTTCAACTACTTTTGCTTCTATGATTTCATTCATTCTCTCTAATTTAGCCTGCCGAGATGATATGTCCCAGGTGGATTTTAGACTTTGCTTAATTGAAATAATCAAAAAGAAATCTTCAAACACTACCCAGCCTGCATGTTCAAGCCATCGCCAAGGTTCTACAGTTAAAACTCCATAAACTGATTGCGGCCAGAATAAACCGCGCACTGCGTGATCAATAGCTACGACTGCAGATGCTGTCAACAAAACTTTCCAGTCTCTGTAAAATGCTAGGAGTGCAAGAGAACCAAATATGTGAAAATGTGTCTCAATACGTCCACCGGAAAGATGAATAAGTAGTGCGGACATTAGCATTTGACTGATGCTAATTACATAACGGGTTATAGCCTTGCCTGGCTTGAGTAGTGCTAGAGCCACAGGAAATACAGTTATTGCTCCACCTATAATCAGTGCGGCCCAGACATGTATGTGTACAGTACTTACCGTGCCTTCCCAAGCTCTAGGAGAAACCCATACGGCTGTAATTATTGCTGCCAGCCATTGAAAAATCATCAATCCGGCAAACAATTTGTCTGTATTGCGGTGGGCTTGTTCTTGTTGAGCAATAAATAGAGACTGGGTACGAGAACGTAAAGATTCGTCTTCTATTACCGGTGCGTTTACTTCTGACATAATGCCGCCTATTTTTTATATTAAGTGCTACTTACTATTTGAACTAATTAGCGAACAGCCAAAAACTGATGCGGTTTGATTTTTGGACGAATTCTCTTGCAAGGACAGTATGGCTGAATTTAAGCCTAGATTGTCGCCCTCTTGCCCTCTGGCTCCTGTGATACCACCGCTAAAGATTAACTTCCCTTTTGTATTGTAAATAATCGTTTGTCCCGAGGTATATGAATTAAATTTTTGCGCCTCGACACCATTAATGTCACTCAAAACTGTTGCTCCAGGAACACTGTTTGCAGCATGCCAAAGATCGGTCTTTTCCCAGTCAGAAGGCATTGATGTTGGACTTAAGAAAAGCACATAGGATTTAGGTTTTATTTTGCAATGAACAACGAGTTTACCTAATTCGGCAATGCTTGCTCTTGTACAAGCACAATGCGGATGAGCAAACATTATCAGTGTGGGGGCGGTTTTACTTAGAGTAATTTGTGAATGAGACGGCCATTGATCACCTGAAGTTTTGGCTAGGCTTGGAGTATGCGCATACCTCATTAGAATAAACATACCGACGGTGATCGCTAGTATCCAAAGCGACCCTAGAACCGTCAAAACCACTGTAGATGTTTTCATACTATTACCATTGTAAATGGTACAGGTTAAATGAAATCTAGTAATTAATGTGGTCTGGATACTCTTTTAGCTAGCGTTAGTTGTATAGCTAACATTGTCCTAATTATCAGATTCTGGGATTAGATTCTCGAGCGTACGGTGTCATCACGTATGCTTGGATCAAACCCCGATATTTTGTACAATTAGCTTTGATATTTAGCTCAGCGCTATATACAGCCGTAGCATTTTACACATCTTCCACAAAAGGCAGGTTATTCTTGACAGTCACTTTGAAAATAAAGCGTTTACCGCATGCAAAAGGATTACCGCAGTATGCCACAGGTGGCTCAGCCGGGTTGGACCTCATGGCAGCAATTGAAAAACCTTTAACATTGGAGCCAGGTGATCGCACTCGTATACCTACTGGAATTATTGTTCAAATACCAGAAGGGTATGAGGGACAAGTAAGGGCAAGATCAGGCTTGGCAGATAAGGCTGGCATTTGTTTATCCAATGGTGTTGGCACAATTGATAGCGATTATCGCGGTGAAGTAATGGTTTTAACCATGAATGCTGGCAAGCAAGCTTATACTTTTCAACCTGGTGAAAGAGTGGCTCAAATCATTGTTACCCCAGTGCCAAAAGTAATTATCGAAGAAGTTGATGAAGTAGATCTTGGCTTAGAGCGTGGTGAGGGTGGTTTTGGTTCAACAGGAACTACCACTATAACTAACAAAGCTACTGCAGCCAGTGCAAAATAGTTTATGTCAGCAGCCAATTCAAACAGTAAAAGTACTGGAACAAAACATGTTTCATTGATCATTGCCGGCATCAATGGGCGCATGGGTCGTTGTAGTGTGGAAGCTATTAAAGACAGTGCCGGCATAAAATTGGTGGGCGCCTTTGGACGCAAAGGTGCTAGTTATGCTGGGGAAACTTTGCAAGATTTATTGGGTGCCAATACTAATAGCACTAATGTTTCTATCAAAGATAGCTTAGATAAGTGTCTTGCTGATTTGAAAACAATGCCAGATGTATTGCTTGATTTTACCGAGGCAGACAGTGCAGTTAAGCATGCTTTAGCAGCAATAGAAAAAGGTATTAGACCAGTTATTGGTACGTCTGGCTTAACCGAAGCTCATTTTAGAGAATTAGAAAGTGCTTGCAAGAAGGCAAAAACAGGGGCTTTAGTAGTGCCTAACTTTTCCATTGGGGCAGTATTACTTATCAATTTTGCTAAGCAAGCCAGTAAGTTTTTTGATAATGCTGAAATTGTAGAAACACATAAATTAGGCAAGCTTGATGCACCGTCTGGAACGGCTATGTATACAGCCAGAGTTATGGAAGAAGCTAAGAAGGCGAATCAAGAAGGTTCTAGTGAATTCAATAAGAATTCTATAAAAGAGCATGAATTATTAGAAGGGGCTAGAGGGGGCAAGACAGGGTCTGGCATACATGTACATTCGCTACGTCTTCCTGGTATACTTTCCAAGCAGGATGTATTCTTTGCTGGTGCTGGCGAATTACTCACTTTGCGCCATGAAAGTCATAATACAAAATGTTTTGAGCAAGGCATTGTACTTGCTGTTAAGGCAGCAAAAGAATTAAATTCTTTTGTATTAGGACTAGAAAATATTATTGAAGAACAATTAGCTAAATAGCTAAAACAATATACAGGACAAAATTATGTCATCTACAACTAACGGAAAAAGACCAGTCAATGTAGCTATTCTTGGTGCAACAGGAGCTGTTGGACAAGAGTTGCTAAAGATATTGGCTGAGCGTAATTTTCCAATTGGTCAATTAAAATTATTAGCCAGCGCCAGATCAAAAGATGCCACTATTAAGTTTAAGGGCAAAGAATATCCAGTAGAAGTGGCAAATAAAGATGCATTCAAAGGCGTTGATATTGTATTGTCGGCTGTGGGTGCTGATGTAATTAAAGAATTGGCACCAATGGCTGTGGAAGCTGGCGCGGTAGTAATTGATAAGTCTAGTGCTTTTCGTATGGTACCTTCAGTGCCATTAGTTGTTCCTGGTGTGAATGAAGATATTTTGCAAAATCATCAAGGAATTATTGCAAGCCCTAATTGTTCAACATCACAATTAGTTGTGGCACTTAAACCATTGCATGATTTAGCTACTATGACACGCGTTATAGTTTCTACTTATCAGTCTGTGAGCGGGGCTGGTAGTCCAGCTATGGATGAATTGAGTGAGCACACACATGCTCATATGCATGGGCAGCCTGCTGCGCCAAAGCAATTCACTAAACCAATTGCTTTCAATTTAATTCCGCATATTGATAAATTCAATAAAGATGGTTATACCAAAGAAGAAGAAAAGCTTACTGAAGAAACAAGAAAAATTATGGGCTTGCCAGAATTACCTGTAACTTGTACGGCCGTAAGAGTGCCAGTATTTATTGGGCATAGTGAATCAGTATTGATTGAGTTTGCTAAGCCAATTACAGTTGAGCAAGCACGCAAAGCTCTTGGTACTAGCGAAATGATTGAAGTTTGGGACAATCCAGATGAAAACGTTTATCCAACACCAGTTGATGCTGCTGGAAAAGATCCAGTTTATGTAGGACGCATTCGCAAGGATAATTCATCGCCTAACGGATTGCATCTATGGGTTGTAGCAGACAATTTGCGTATTGGGGCTGCGCTTAATGCTATTCGCATAGCAGAATATCTCTTAGAGCATAAATTGTTGAAGCAGGCAGTGGCAAGCTAGTTTTAAGCTAGTCCAATTAAGTAAGGTAATTCAGTTAATTTTGGAGCAATTAAATGATTGAAAATACAAATAGCCCTTTTGGTTCATTGATAACAGCAATGGCTACACCTTTTGAAGAAAATAACAGCATTGATTTTAAGGCGATAGAAAATATTATCAATCATCTTGCTAATACAGGCAGTTCTTCTATTGTAATTAATGGCACAACAGGTGAAAGTCCCACTATAGATGATGGTGAATTAAAAATACTTTTTCGTTTTGCCAAAGATAAATGCAATGGCAAAATAAAATTCATTGCTGGGGTAGGTACAAATTCTACTTACAAAACAATCAAGATAGCTAATGTGGCAGAGTCTTGTGGGGCTGAGGGTTTATTGGTTGTTGTACCTTATTACAATAAACCAAGCCAAGCTGGCATGATTACTCATTTTAAAGAAATAGCAAAGAACACCAGTACCCCAATCATTATGTATAACATCCCAGGGAGGACTGGGGTGAATATGAGCGTGGAAACTACTTTAGAGTTGGTAGATTCTTGTAAGAATATTATTGGACTGAAAGATTCTACCGGTGGGGTTGATCAAGCAGCTGATCTTGCTAAGGCCGTGACTAGAAAAGATTTTTGGATTTGGTCTGGTGATGATGGTCTTACTTTGCCATATTTATCTATAGGGGCGGCAGGCATTATAAGCGTGGCTAGTCATTTGGTCGGTACGCAAATAAAAGCAATGTTAGATGCCTTCTTTAAAGGTGATTTTGATCAAGCAAGAAAAATCCATTATGAATGCTTGCCATTATTCAAGGGATTATTTACTTCGCCTAATCCTACCTGTTTGAAGTATGGCTTATCAAAGGTTGGTCTTTGCAAGAACATTTTGCGTTTGCCTTTAGTGCCATTAAATGAGGCTGAAAAGACAAAATTTGATGCTGTTTTCGATAAAAGTCCAATAGATAAAACAAAAACTGCTTTAACAGTCTAATAAGACAAAGGGGTTTTTGCTACAATCGTATTTAACGAGACAATTTAATTTTTCTACTAGCCGAGCATTTTGTTTGCTTGGCGCCAAATATTTCTGGAGTAATAATTATCAGTCAAGCAAATAGAGATACAGTCAAAGTAATCCCTTTGGGTGGATTAGGTGAGATTGGCAAAAACACCATGGTATTGAGCTGTGGTGACGATATTATGCTTGTAGATGCCGGGCTGGGTTTTCCAAGTGAAGATATGCCAGGTGTAGATTTGGTTTTGCCAGATCTTACTTATTTGATTGAAAACCAAAGACAAGTGCAAGGTTTAGCAATTACCCATGGACATGAAGACCATATTGGTGGCATTCCAAATCTTTTAAAGCATGTCACAGTCAAAAATATTTACGGCCCGGCTTTAGCCCTAGGAATTTTAGAAAGTAAATTGCGTGAGTATGGACTAGAAGGTGTAACTAAATTACACAAGGTACATCCACGACAACGTGTACAAATTGGGGCATTCAATGTTGAATTTGTGCGTTGCACACATTCTATTGCTGATTCTTTTAGTTTGGTTATACGTTCACCAATAGGCAATATTATTCATACTGGTGATTTCAAATTTGATTTTACGCCAGTAGATGGAGAAGCAACCGATATTGCTGCTTTGAATATGGCCGCTGAAGAAGGTGTGCTTTTGCTTATGAGTGATAGCACAAATACTGAAAGAACAGGTTTTACGCCGTCAGAAAAAACAGTATGGAAAAGGCTAACTGAAGTATTTAGTAATGCTCCTGGTCGCATTATTGTTACTACTTTTGCTAGTAATATGCATAGAATAAGACAAATTCTGCAAGCAGCAATTCAATATGATCGCCAAGTTGCTATTTTGGGGCGTTCAATGCTCAATATTGCTGATCTAGCTCGTGAGCTTGGCTATATGAAATATCCAGATGGCCTTTTAGTGGGCGTAGATGAAATTGGTAGTTTGCCACCTAGTAAAGTAGTTGTTTTAACTACTGGCTCTCAAGGTGAACCTTTGTCTGCTTTGAGCCGCATTGCTTATGATAGTCATAAGTATATAAAAATCATTCCTGGTGACACAGTAATTTTTTCTGCCACACCAATACCTGGTAATGAGCGCTCAGTAGCTAATACTATTAATGCTCTTTCTATTAGAGGGGCAAATGTAATTTATGGCAAAGACGCTGGGGTGCATGTGTCTGGTCATGCCTGTCAGGAAGAACAGAAGCTTATGCTCAATATTTGCAAGCCAAAATTCTTTTTGCCAATTCATGGCGAATATCGCATGCTGGTTAAGCATGCCGAGATTGCCACACAATGCGGGGTGCCAGCAGAAAATACTTTTGTTATAGACAATGGGGATGTATTAGAGCTCACCAAAGATAGTGGCAGACTAGGTGAACCAGTACCTGCCGGTATAGTATTGATTGACTCTTCGCGCTCCTGGGAAATTGATGAAACTATTTTGGCCGAAAGACGCGAAATAGTTAAAGGTGGCGCCATTACTTTGACTATAACAACGGGCAAAGATAATAGCCCATTGCTTCTATTTGACTATACGCATAAGGGGTTGATTATCAGCAATGACTTAAAAGCTGACAATATGGCTTCTGTATTAGAAGAAAAGGTCAGTCAATTACTGGCTAAATACAAAAAGCTGTCCAAAGAAGAAAGAAGGGCTTGCCAAGTGTACATTCGTGAGGAGATTAAGGACTTTCTGGAGCAAAAATATGAGATCCAGCCTCTAATTCAAGTGGTTTTGCACCAAATTACTGAGTCAGGTATAAAAACCGGCAAAAAAGTACTTCCTTCTTCGAAACTTAAAGAAGGAAGTACTGGTGGTGGATTAGGTAAGGAGGAAACCCAGTGCTCGGCGGATTAAGTCGCCTTGCACCCCTATGACTCAATAATAACAGTGACTTATTACTATAGCTGTTAAAAAACTTGAAGTGAGTTCGTCAAAACCAAGCAACTAGGCTAGCTGAAATTACTTTAATATCCTAATTGGATGTTGGGCGATTAGCAGACCAGATTTTCATACTTTGTATATCTTGTGCATACAGAAAGTCAAGTGCTTTGTCATCCAACCCTTTAGAGGTAGTTGTGCTAGTAGTAACTGGCTTACCTGGCACAGAAATTTTGATATTGGCTGGGCAGAACAAATAAACTTGATCGCTTAGCTTATGAAAATTGCCTTGTAGAGCTGAAGAAGCGCCAGCAACAAAGTCCACTAATCTATGAGCATCCACTTTTTTCATGTTATCAAGAGTGATAGTTGTAGCTGCTCTTGCTCTTAAGCACTCCACTATATCTAGTGCCTCGTCAAAAGAGATTGGGTTGAAAGTAGAAATTTGTGTACCGTGTTTTGGCTGTACAGGTTGTCTAATAGTATTAATTGGCATCATGCGCTTATCAGCCAGGGCTGGGAAAAGATCAACAGTATTGTCTGTTGGTGTTGTAGGAGATTTCGCGCTTTGCTCGATATTTATCTCTTTGCCATCGTTGAATTCGTCAAACATAATTCTCCTGCTCTCACTCTAGTAATAGGGTACCGTCTAAATTGTTTTTTAAATGATGCCATTTAATATGGTGCAGATATTATATATGGTGCTAGTCCTTTTATGCAATTATTTTAATATCTTCGTTTTACAACAAAAACTTGTTTGCATAAAAATCGAAGAAAGATTCTATTTGTCTGTGGATTAATTATATAGAAACCAGATCTTTTTCCATGGCTATTTTGCCTGGTTGCCATTTATTTGTTTCAACCAAGGCTTGGGCAATGAGAAGATCTTCTGGTTCAGTAATTTTGAGATTTAGCCTGCTGCCAGGAACTATAGAAACTAGCTTGCCAAAGAATTTCATTATGGCAGCATCGTCCGTACATTGATGCTGTTGAACCCTGGCATGGCGATGGGCTTTTAGCATTGTGTCAAATTGTGCCGCTTGCGGTGTTTGCACTAAAGCAAAAATATTTCTATCGAGATCTTCAATAATTTGGCCTTTGCCAATACGCTTAATGGAGTCTGATAATGGAAGACCAATGGTCACAGCTTCACACTGTTCTAACTTTTCCAAAATCAAGTCAATACTGTCTGTGGTGACAAAAGGACGAACAGCATCATGTATTAATACATGAGAAGGAACAATGTTAGCCATAGATAGCTCTTCCAAGGCCAACCAGACTGATTCTTGGCGGGTTTTACCGCCAGCAATAATAGAAATTTTCCTTTTGGCTTGAGGTATGTATTTAGCTATTAATTCATTAGCTTCATTTTGCCAGCCGCTAGGAACAGTAACTATCACTTGGTCTATTTGGCCATGAATGGCAATTGTAGTGAGAGACCAGATAAATATAGGTATTTCTGCTAGTTCACTGAATTGCTTGGGCCTGCCTGCAGTTGCTTGAGCAAGACGTTCACCTTGTCCTGCGGCCACTAAGATTGCTACTGCCCTGCTAACATTCATTAATTAGGTTACTGGTTGGGTATGAGTTATCGTGTTGCCTATTGCTGGCTGAGTGTTACTAGAGACAATATTATCGTCACCAAATGAATCTACTTGTATAGGTAAAACATTCTGTCCGGCTTGTTCTACTTCAATTGATGGCTCAAAATTAGTCATTGACTCTTCTGATTGTTCAACATCTTCTTGAATATTTATTTGACGTTCAATCTCTTCCAAAGGATTAACCGCAACTGTTGCTTCGGCTCCGGTTTGAGCAGGTTGCTCACCTTCTAATGGCAAATGTAATTGCTGCTCAGCTGGTATGCCTTCAGCACTTTCTTTAGCTTGATCCTTAAGTTGATAACGTAAAGCTTTAGCATCTTGTGAAAGTCTAAAATATTCTTGAAATTTTTTGGTTGTACTAAGTAAAGATGATCTTCCTTCTTCTTTTTTGGAAATCAATTCTTTTTCTTCTAATTCTTTGATATGTTCATAAGCACCAGCACCACGAATACGTACAATTTCAGATTGTAATACTGGTTGCTTAATTGCTATAGCAGACAATGTTCGTACTACAGATACAGGTAAATCAATTGGGGCTAGGTTATTCGCCAGGTTAGCAAATTCATCTTTAACTTGCATCATATAGCCTTCATCATCGTTAGCTATCTCTAAGGCTGAGTTTCGCTCTTCATAGTCATGAATAAGCTCCAAAACGGCTTGTCTTACTAATTGCACGTCTTCATTAACCAATTTAGCAATAGCAGCAGCCACAATCGGCTTGTCTGTCAAAAACAATGCTGCTTCTACTCTGGATTTTAAACTCATGAAGCTTCCACCTGTCTAGTATTATTATTTTCTTCCATGCGCATTATAGTTAGTGGTCCATAGAAACTTTCTTGTTCTAAAACAATTTTACCGGCATTAGCCAAAAATAGAACAGCAAGAAAGGCGTCTACCCAGTCTGATTTTTTCCCCAATTTTACAATTAAATCTAATAAACCTAGACTCTCACCGGGTTTGAATTGATCAACGAGTATTCTTTCTACTTTGCCGATTGTTACTTCAATATCTTCATCATGAGCCAGGTCTAGGATATCGTCTACATCATTAATTAGATGCATACCGTCCATCTGAATGCGTATTTTTGGCTGACGTTCAGTACGCAGTTTTTCAATACGTTCAGCTTCTCTTAAAGCAGCAATTAGCTCATCTAGGGTAACTTTGCGTGGTCTGGTTTGTTTATTAGCTGCACGACGAATTAAGGCTTTTTCTAAGTCTTGGAGAGTAATTTGACGAGCAATGACATTTTTGTCTGAGTCATAAATAAGATCGCCACCATCTTCATCAAATTCAAGAAAATCATCAGTAACAAAAGATTTATTGGCCAGTAATGCTTCTGCTTTTAAACGCAATAATACTGAAGCATGAAAAATCACCTTGCCACTTTGGCGTAAGTTTTCTTTTGGTGCGGCAGCTATAGACTGTAAGAATCTGTCAGTAACATAAATTATGTCTACGTCTTTAGGGTCAATTTCACCCTTTTCAGCTAATTGAACAATAAATTCAATACCGCTTGCTACTGCCAGGGCTGCAAAAAGTGAGATAGCTTCACCTTCGCCAGAGGCTTGCTTAAGCAGCTTTATTTTCTGGTCATCGCCTGATTCAATAACAATACCAGCATCAGCATTTACGACAGCGTTAGTGTCGTAAATGTCATTTTGTATATTTATTGAATCGATATCGTTACTTTCCATATGTACCATCGAGTTTAGCTAAATAGCGGAACAAAGATAAGGCTAAGCAGTGACCGCTTGTTTTTCATCTTGATCCTGAGCAGCAAGCTCTTCTTCAGTAGGCAATTTGATTTCGTTAATGCCAACAACTTTAGAATAACCATCGGCACGCAATGAGACACCAATAGCATGATCGGCATTTTCAATCATTGGTCTTCTTAGGCTTACAACAACAAATTGGGCACTTGCTGATTGACGTTTGACCATTTGAGCCAAACGTTCTGCGTTTGAACCATCCAACATCATATCTACTTCGTCAAAGGCATAGAAAGGAGCTGGAGCATAGCGTTGGAACGCAAATACAAAGGAGAGAGCTGTCAGTGATTTTTCACCACCGGATAGAGCTTCGATGCGTTGCATTTTCTTGTCGCGTGGTTGAGCACGAATAATTAGACCACCAGCAAAGGGGCTATCTGGATTTTCCAATTCTAAGCGGCCATGACCACGAGACAGTTCAGCAAAAATTTCTTGGAAATTGGTGTTGACTGCATCAAATGCTTCCATGAAAGTGCGTTTCTTTAATTCATCAAAACCAGCAATTTTTTGCATGATTTCTTCTTTTTCATTGAGCAAAGTATCAATATTGCTTTGCAATTCAATGTGCCTTTCATTAGCCTGATTGTATTCTTCCAAAGCTTTCATGTTGACTGGTTCTAAAGCTCTCATACGACGCTCTAGCTTTTCTACTTGATTCTTCAACTGGTCAACATTGGCTTGTGACAATGGTTGGAAGTCTGGGTTAGCAGCTTTAATGGCTTCAATTTGTTCACCTAAAGCACCCAAATCTCTAAGTAAGTCAAATTGTTGCAGTTTGCGTTTTTGTTCTTCTTCTGTTAAGTGACGTAAGTCTGTTTCAATCTTGGTGCGTTTAATTTCGCCAGTGGTGACAGCTTCATGGGCTTTATCTTTTTCTTGACGCAGCTCTTCTAATTCACCAGAAAGTTCTTTAACTTTGCTTTCCATTACTTCAATAGCTGTTTGGAAAGTGGCTATATTTTCTTCAAATTGCGGCTTTTGTGAGTTTAAAGCTTCGATTTCATCGTTAATTGTTTTGGCTTGTTCGGTTAATGCAATCTGATTGGTACTTTCTACCTGCATTTCAGTTTCGCATTTATCAACTAAGCGTTGGATATCAAGCATTTCTCTTTCAATTGTTTCAATTTCACTGCGAACTTCAACAGATTCTTGAATCAGTTTATCCAGTCTTGATTTACCACCTTCATCAATTGCTGTTTGGAGAGTATCTTCGAGCTGAGTTATATGCTTAATAACATCGGTAATTGATTTGCCCATGGTTTCAAGTTCAGCATCAATGGATTCAACTTCTTCACCATGCTTACGTAATTGTGGCTTAGAGTCTTCCATTTCTTTTTCTATATCAACAAGCTGTTTGCGGCGCTCATCTAATTCTGCTTGACGCTGAGCAAATTGTGTTCTTGTCTGATTGAACTTAGTTTGGTCTTCTTGTAATGATGCTTTGAGCTCTTTTAAAGTTTCTTGTAAGCCAGTTATTTGCTCGCTCAGTGTGGCAGCTGTTTGTTTTACTACTACAAGATCAGATTCGCCTTTAGAAGTGAAGTGTAGTCTAGATTTTTCATTACCACCGGTCATTGCTCCGGATTTATCGAACAATTCACCTTCCAGGGTGACCATTCTGGCATGATTGATGAGTCTTCTAGCGACAGTGATATCTTGAACAACAACTGTTTGTCCGCAAGCATATTGAAATGCTTTGGTAAATTTTGGATTGAAGTCTATTAGATTGTAAGCAAAGTCAATAACACCAGCATGATTAGGTAGCAAGCCTGGCGGATGAGCAGAAATTTTATTTAAAGGAATAAAGGTAGCTCTGCCTACTGAGTGCTTTTTCAAGAGTTCAATGCCTTTTTGAGCTACTTCATCGTCATCAACAATTAAATGACCAAGTTTGGCCCCCAGAGCTACTTCTAAAGCTCTTTCATATTGGCTTTCTACTTTTCCTAATTGACCAATTGTGCCGTGCAAACCATTAAGCTTTTTGGATAATAGAAATTCAATTGCCCGCCCATAGCCTGACTCACCAACTACTTCTTTTGTAGTTTCTAATTGCACAATGCGTTTGTTAATAGCTTCGAGGGCTTGACGTTTAGATTCAATTTCTTGAATAGTTGATTCTTGTTCGTCTTCTAATTGTTTGACGCCGCGCTCCATGCCAAGAACAATTGCTTCTTGGTCCTCTAAACCACGCTCTAAAGCACCAATCATAGATTTAAGGCCGAAAGATTTTTCAAGCATAGACGATAATCTGTCTCTTGAACCTTTATTTTCGTTTTCTAAATGTTCGCGTCTAGATTGTAATTCAGCCTGGCGCAATTCAATTTTGTGTTTTTGATCTTGCAACTTTTGCAAATCAAGGTGCAACGTTGTTACTTTATCAGAGGAGCGATCCTTTTCAGCCCGGATCATTTCTATCTCAGCCATTACAGCTTGATAAACACCTTGCTTTTCTAATAACCCGCTGCTTACAGCTTCTTTATCGGCTATATGTTGTTTGTTTTGCTTTTTCAGTTCACTAATATGTTTATCAATAGTACGAATTTGGTTGCTGACATTTTTAGCAAGCTTATTCTTTTCTTCAATAACCGCATTTAAATTAGAATATTTGTTTTCTTCACGAGTCAATTCACCGCGTGTATTTTCAAGTTCTTGACGCAATAATAATTGCTCATTACCGCCCTTTTCTTTAATCTCTTGGTCAATGCGAGTCATCTCGGCTCGCAAGCTAAGCAAATTGACTTCAGTAGCTTCTAATTGTTCTTGTAATTGTTCTTCTTTAGCTTTGAGCTTTTCAAGTTCAGCTTTTTCTGCGGCTATTTTTTCTTCTAATTCTTGATAGCGCGAGAATACAAGTTCTTTTTCTTTTTCTTCTTTTTCGTCTTTTAATTCTAAGTATTTAAGAGCCTGGTCACGGTCTATACGCAGTCCTTCTAAGCGACCAACAATTTCGCCTAGAATAATGCGTTGCTCTTCGATTCTAGTAGCCGTAGCATCTAGCTCGTTTTGAGCCTGTTCAATACGTCTATCAAATTCTGCTACGCCGGCTAATTCATCAATAATTTTACGTCGTTCAGTAGCACTCATTGTGACAATGCCAGTAACATCCCCTTGCATGATGACGTTAAAGCCAGTTGGGCTGACATTATATTTAGTGAGTGTGTCATGTATCTCTGTTAGTGTGGTAACTTTGCCATTAAGCACATATGTACTTGTATAGCTATTTTCTTTTACTTTGATCCGACGGATAACTTCTATTTCTTGCCCGGCATCATTAGTGAAGCGTACTGTTACTTTAGCGTCATTGCGACCGCTAAGGTTATTGAGCAAGTCTGGAAGCCTTTCTGCCCGCATAGTACGTGTAGAAGACAGTCCTAGTGCAAATAGCAAACTGTCAATAATATTTGACTTACCAGAGCCATTTGGACCTGATATGGTGGTAAAGCCTCCAAGCACTGGTACCACGGTGTGCTTACCAAATGATTTGAAGTTGTCAAGTTCAATTTCTTTAATGCGCAAGGGGCGTTTTTTCTCCGATCAACAGCCCGAATTAGACTATACACTGAATCTGGTGTCAATCACTTTTAGCAAAAAATCCAAGGAATAAAGCCATACAGGGCAAAGTTGAATGAATTGCGGACAAACAATTGTACCTAATTTAGCTAATATGTAGAGTAGTTATTAGATAATAACTTACTAGTAAATGGTATATTTCCCACTCATATCGACACCTAAATCGGAAATATCAAGGCAATTTTGACTAAACAGTCATACTTCAGGAGCAGTTAATGAATTCAGAAAGTAATCCAGCCAACAAACCAGTTTCAAACAATTATTTGTTTGTAGATCTCGAAACAGGTGGTTTGTATCCCACGAAACATTCTATTTTGCAGGTAGCGGCTGTAATTACTGATCTGGATTTTAATATTCAAGGTCATTTTATGAGCTATGTAAAACCTCATCCTGAGCTAGAAGTGACCGAACAGGCTCTAGCAATTAATAAACTTACCTGGGAAAACTTAGAAAAGGCACCACCTGAAAAGACTGTGGCCGCAGCATTACATAATTTTGCCAATTTATTTGCTGAAAAGGGGCGCTTTGCTGGCTATAACTGTCAATTTGATCTTGAGTTTTTATCTTTAATGTGGCAAAGACACAATATTGATGTTGTGCCATATCATGTGCCATGGCTAGATATATACACTACAGCGAAGAGTAGATTAGCAAATATTGGTTTGCCCAATTTTAAATTAGTGAGTGTAGCCAATCATTTTGGTCTAAATACAGACGGCGCTCATGATGCTATACAAGACTTATTTATGACAATACAAATTGCTAAATATCTAAAAGCTATGTCTCAGGATCTAGGCGGAGAGCGCGGTTTGGATATCGAAACGGCCAGATTTACTATAACAGAATATACGTCATTACAGAGGATCTCGCTATCTGATATATCAGAAAATATGGATTCCGCTACAGATATAACTGTGATTGAATCAGATCTTGGTGAAGCTCTTTTGACAGAAAACAAAAGTCTGACGAATTCTACAATAGTAAAAAAATCTAAAAAGCTGGAAAGTGCACTTTCAGCTGGTGCTGAACTAGAAGCCAAAATAGAGCAACTTAAAATAGCTAAGCTTGCTATTAAAGGCGATTTAAATCAGTTAATAGATGCGCCAACCGAAAATCAGTAAGCTATTAGAAGAGTCATATAGAAATTAACTGTCTCTAATAGTGGGTTGGATTACAATACCCTTTCAATCGTCGCTATAGTTAATAAGGAATTATAAGGGAATGACAAAGAGACCTGATAGCAAGTTCGCCGCATCCACCACAAACAACTCTTCAAAAACAGATCTTCAAGCTCGCGCTCATGAAGAGATGGAAAAAGCAGGTTTTATACCTGATTTTGAGCCCGCTGTAGTGAAAGAAGTAGCGAGTCTTCCACCGGAAGTAAGGGCGCAAAACAATGGAGCCAAGGATTTGCGGTCATTACTTTGGTCATCTATCGATAACCCCGATTCAAAAGACTTAGATCAACTTGAATATGCTGAAAAACTCTCTGACGGTAATTCACGTCTTATGGTTGCCATTGCTGATGTAGATTTGTTTGTCAAAGAAGGCTCAGCCATTGATGGACACGCTTCTAACAATACTACTTCGGTTTACACAGGCATTGTTACTTATCCCATGCTTCCAGATGAATTGTCTTTTGACTTAACTTCTCTAATCGCCGGCCATGATAGACGAGCAATAGTTATAGATTTGATTATTGCTCAAAATGGTTCAACCAAGCAAAGCACCACATATGAAGCGATTGTACGAAATAAAGCGAAGCTTGATTATATAACTATAGGTGGGTGGTTGGAAAAAGGTGGGGATGCCCCAGAAAAAGTGAATAATGTTCCAGGGCTAGCAGAACAATTATTGCTTCAAAGTGACATAAAAACTCGCATACACAATAATCGTATAGAACAAGGTGCTCTATATTTACATACTATAGAAGCTACACCTGTTATATCCAATGATCAAATTTTAGATTTAGAAGTTATAGAGGACAATCCCGCCCGTGATTTAATAGAAAATATTATGATTGCCGGAAATGTCTCAGTTTCACGCTTTCTGGAAGAAAAGAAATTTCCATCAATAAGGCGTATAGTAAAAGAACCAGAACGTTGGTCACGCATTGTTGAGGTAGCTAAATCTTATGGAGCAAACTTACCATCTAAGCCAGATGTTAAAGCATTAGCAAAATTTTTGTTAGAACGCAAACAAGCAGCTCCAGATGTTTTTCCTGATTTGTCTTTGACCATCGTCAAATTATTAGGCAGAGGAGAATATGCCGTTGATATTCCAGGACAAAAAGACGAAGGTCATTTTGCTCTAGCAGTTCATAAATATACCCACGCTACTGCGCCTAATCGACGCTATCCAGATCTTATTATGCAAAGGTTGATTAAAGCAGCTTTGGCTGGCAAACCTGCTCCCTATTCAGTTGATGAATTAAATAAAATTGCTGCTCACTGCACAGAACAAGAAGATGCTGCAAATAAAGTTGAGCGAACAATGCGTAAAGTGGCTGCCGCAGTTCTATTAAGCAAGCATATTGGAGAAATTTTCCAAGGGATTATTACCGGCGTTACAGGCGGTGGCACTTTTATTCGCTTGTTTAAGCCACCAGCTGAAGGCAAAATTATTCAAGGCGAAGAAGGACTGGACGTTGGCGACAAAGTAAAAGTACGACTAATTTCTACCGATCCAGAAAAGGCTTATATTGACTTTGCCTACGATAAAAATCAGCAATAACAGTTGTCTACAAATAGTCTTCAATCAAGACTTAGGCATTGCCGTTACAGCATAACCAGGATAAGCCGGCGTTGGGTAAGAGCCTGGACTGATTTGTTTGCCATCAAAGAATATAGCAATTTGATCTTCTGGCCCATAAATATCTGGATGAACCAGACGCTTAGCATTGAGCAACTGAACAATGTTCCACTCATCATGACTGCCTCTGCTAAAATTAGTGCCAGCTTTTATTGCATAATAGCGAAAGAAATCTAAGCGGCGTTGCTGCCAAACAGCATGATCTTCCGGTTTAGACAAATCAAGAAGGGCGCAAAAACCTTCATTGCGGTTGACACAATCAAAATCATTTTTAAATTCGTTATCGAGAGAGTACTTGCGGGCAAAATAAATTTCTACTGCTTGAGATAAAGATTTTGCTTCACTGAGAAAAAATTCTTGTACATCAGTTGGTCCAATAAAATAAAAGGCATCAAATAAATTGCCAGTATTAGGTATAATTTGTTTTGCGCCACGATAAAAATCATCTTCAACAATCACTTTGGTCCACATGCGCATATAATCTCCCCCACTTGGTGGAGCAATACTCACTAGTTTTTCTAAGTCTATCCGTTTACCTGTCTCGCGCTTTATTGCTTCGGCGTGTTGATACATTAAGCCAACACCTTCTTTAGACTCCATTTGATATTTGGAAGGATTGAGTATAAAGAAGCGCTCACCCCATTTAGCCATTAGATTTCGCTCGATAGCGCCTGCTATATCAACATTGGTTGAATAATGTCCACCACCAGCTGTAGATATTGGACAGCTTTGAAATATAATCATTCTGCCTTCAACATGAGCTCGCTTTAGGTCCGCACGTATAAGTTCGACCTGTCTATCAAAAAGCTCTATCCAATCACCAGCATGCCATTCAAATTCAATTGGTAAATCGGCTACCGGTCGCCCTCTGACAACGTCGATTTTACCGGTTTCTTGCTTGGAGTCTCGTGCCATTATCTAACCTCAGTTTTTGCGCAGGGCCATAATAATAACTTATAGGTTACAAAAAGCACAGACATTAATAACCTATAGGTAACTCTATTTTTAAAATGCGTAGCTTAGACAACGCTTTTTTCTAAACATGCTTGCGCAGCTGTAAGTATGGCTACGTTAGCAAAGTCTTCATAAGAACAACCACGGGATACGTCATTTATTGGCGAGTTCAGTCCTTGCAAAATAGGACCAGTGGCAATTGCTTTCGCCAAACGCTCAGTGATTTTATAAGCGATATTGCCACAATTTAAATCAGGGAAAATAAAAACATTCGCTCCTTTTTCAGCAAAAGGACTATTTGGAGCTTTGCGTTTTGTCACTTCTGGCAATAAAGCTGTATCAAATTGTACTTCGCCGTCAATGACAATGTTAGGACATTCTTGTTGAGCTATCCGCGTAGCTTGCGCCACTTTATTAACTATTTCACCATGCCCACTACCATGAGTAGAAAAAGACAGAAAAGCAACGCGTGGCTCATAACCAAACGAACGAACAGATTGTGCCGTCGCATGAGCAATCTCAGCTAAAGCTTTTGCATCAGGATCTATATTTACAGCACAATCAGCAAAGAATAAAAGGCGTTCTGGCCATTCAAGAACAAACAAAGAAGAAGCTCTTTTAAAACCTGGTTTTAGTTTTATTATTTCAAAAGCTGGTAAAAATGGCTTTGTGTTACTGCTTAGTCCAGAAACCATACCATCAGCTTTACCATTTTTTACCATTAAAGCGCCAAAATAATGAGGCAGCGTTACTTTCTCGGTTGCCTCTTCTTGAGAAATATTTTTGTGCTTACGCAATGCATAATACTGTTCGACATAGGAGAGAAAGTTACTATCTTTTCGTGGATCGCAAATATTTAGCTTTGAAATGTCTAGACTTTTTGCTTGTGCTAATTGCTCAATTTTACTTAAATTAGCCAATAGTATAGGACGAGCAAAATTGTTTTCTTGCAGAAAAATAGCTGATTTTAATGCTCGCTCATCCGTGCCATCAGGAAAAACAATGCGCATCGATTTATCTTTTACTATTTGGCGCATTGATTCAAGAAACATTACTTATCACCCTAATACGGTATCATCAGTTATTATATTGACCTGGCAAGACAAAATGTTAGTCAATGCCTTTATAAAGACAACTATTTACGTGATTTAACTTGATTATAGTATGCCAATAAACAAAGAAAAATTTTTCCAAGTTAAAACAACATGTCCATGGTCTGGCGCGCGAGCTGGGATAATTAATACACCGCATGGTGCAATCGAAACTCCGGTTTTTATGCCTTGTGGAACTAATGGCACTTTAAAAGCCCTCACTTTTGATCAAGTAAATGATTGTGGGGCACAAATAATTCTAGGTAATTCTTATCATTTATATTTGCGCCCTGGCTTAGAAGTAATAAAAATCTTTGGTGGTTTGCATAAATTTTCTAATTGGTCAAAACCAATTCTTACTGATTCAGGAGGCTTCCAAGTTTTCAGTCTTGATACTCTGCGAAAAATTACATATGCGGGTGTAGTCTTCAAAGACCATATTAGTGGACAAGAACATTTTATTGGCCCAAAAGAATCAATGCATATCCAAAATGTTATTGGCGCCGATATTATTATGGCTTTTGATGACTGTGTAAAAAATCCTGCTACACATGAACAAGCTAAAGCCGCAATGGAACGAACACATAAGTGGCTTGCTGCTTGTATAGAGAATCACAACAGAAAAGAAGATCAAGCTTTATTTGGCATTATTCAAGGCAGTACATATGAAGACTTAAGAGAAGCTTCAGCCAAGTTTGTCACCAGCCAAGATTTACCAGGCTATGCCATTGGTGGTGTAGCTGTGGGTGAAGATAGAAAAGCAATTGAACATATAACAGCATTCACAGCTAAATTTATGCCAGAAAATAAGCCACGTTATATTATGGGTATTGGCACTCCCTGGGACATTGCTTATGCCATTAAATGCGGCATCGATATGTTTGATTGTGTTTCACCTACAAGACTAGCCAGACACGGAGCAGCTTTTACTAATGAAGGAAGAATTGCTCTTAAAGCGAGTAGGTTCGCTTTAGATTCAGCACCTTTAGATAAACAGTGCGGGTGCTATACATGCAAAAATCATACCCGAGCTTATTTACATCATTTAGTCCGTATCAATGAAATGACAGCCGCTACGCTAATGTCAATTCACAATATTGCCTTCTTAGTAGATATAGCAAAAAAATGTCGCCAAGCTATTATTGATGGTAATTTTGAAAAGCTTTTCAAAAGCTATCAGCAACAATATCAATCAGAAGAGGATGCTTCGCCAATTATAGGCAATTTACAGATTTAGTTTTTGTGGGTAGGACCGTTAGTTCCGTCTGTACCTTATTGTCTATTTCTTATTTTTGCTGCAAGTCTTCAAGCAGTACAGGGTCTGTTATTGGCTCAATTAATGCAATTGATTTTCCATGCCGACAATCATTACTTTGGTACCTCGCTTTATTTCCAATCCTGGTTTAGCTGGTTTGGCAGCACAATTAGTACGGCTGGAGTCTAACTTGTAAATTATTTCGCCAATTTGATTGTCTTTCATTGGCGTACAAACTTCAGCTACTGAACCAATTACATCTTCTTGGCTAGAAACTCCAGGGGACTGTAATGAATTAATTGTCCAACTAATAGGACTAAGCCAGGCAATGAGTAACATGCCAATACGAGAAGCGAGATCATATCCTTGGACAAAATATAAAAAGCGTCTTCTTAGATTAGCAAGAATGTTGATTTACATATAATTGCTCAGCCAAGAATTGATATTTGAACTATCCAAATCGCCGTGAGCAGAAATATCCTGATCGACAAAAGACTACCAACAAAAAAACTTATCAAATAAATTTGGGCAAGCAAATCAAGGTTCAGCATACGATTTTGTATTCTATAAAAATAGTCGAGCTTTTACCCAATCCGTACCCAGCGGCTCTAAAAGCAAAACTCCATAACACATTAACGTTTTAGAACTATGTACTAGTCTTGCTCGCGAACTTCTTGCGCTTCTATAGTTTCATTTGCTTTGTTATTTTCTTCAAGAAGAATTGGTTCTTTGATTTCTATTTTTGTAGGACCCATACCAAGTTCGTTTTTTAACGCTGCCAGATCTTGATCTAAATCTGTTTTGCTTTCAAGATTCTTGAATTGCTTTTCTATTTGATCGCCAGCCAATTCAGCTAAAGCCGCAGAACGAGCTTCGCGCTCTTGTACTTTTTCTTCCATTCTATCCATTGTAGATAAAGTTCCATAGGCATTAGTTTTGGATAGTAATTCGTTAGCCTTACTAGTAGCTTGGGCTGCTTTATCGCGAGCTATTAGTACTTGTTTTTTTGAATAAGCTTTTTGCACTTCCCCTTCAAGATCAGCAAGTCTTTCTTTTAAAGCTTCTGTAGTTTGGTGCTGATTCTTCAATAAGATCTCTTGCTCTGCTGCTACTTGCGTGTATTGCTGCTTACGTTGAAGAGCTTGTTTAGCTAAATCATCTTTTTGCTGTTGAACGGCCATTGATGCTCTGTTATGCCAAGTTTGAATTTGTTCGAGATTTTTTTGACGCTGCTGCTCGATCTGCTTCTCAGTTGCCAGTGCTTGTGCAACTGCTTGTCGCACTTGCATAACATTGGTGTTTAAGTCTTGATAAGACTGTTCTAGCAATAAGCTAGGATCTTCAACCTTGCCAAGTATGGCACCAAAGATAGCCCGAATCATATTTACAAAACGTTCAAACATTTAATGACATCTCCAATTATCTTATCTTTGTATACCCGGCAAAACTAACATCAATGTATGAAATACTACCGAGAAAAGCATCTCTTGTGTTAATAGAAGTTAAAATGTACTGAAGATAAGGATAAGTTGAAACATGAAAGACAAGAAAGATGATTCAGTAGCAAGTGCATTACTCAGTGGTGGCGATGCTGTTATAGGAACTGGGGTAATGGCTGCTTTGGGCGTTTATCTTGGACGTTTTTTGGATGAAAAATTCGCGACTTCTCCTTGGTTAACGATTACTTTAGCAATCCTTGGTGTAATAGCAGGATTAGCTAGAATGATCATGAAAAGCATTAAGGCTGAAAAAGAAGAAGAATAAAACTTTCCTTTAAAAGACTGCTTTTTCAGCGGATAATCTAGTATAAGTTAGGATGGTTGATAGGTTGTGCCTATAAACAGATGTTCGCTCTGGTGCTTGGCGACCAGTTTTTCGATGATAAAAAAATAGGCAAACCCAAAAATTCAATGAGAAATTACTAAATGTTAGGCAAAAACTTACCGCTCAGTTATTTCGTAAACGACCCTAATATATCTAATTCCTTCTTTCTAGGCATACCAGCTCTTGGCAAAGTGGGCAGTATTCACGTCGATACCATTGCTCTTAGTCTTACCAGTATGTCATTGATTTTGCTTGGTGCAGCAGTAATAACCCCTAGACTTACTTCCCAAAAAGCTGGCGGTATCGGCCAAATTTTGCTTGAGACTTATTACGATTTTATTGCCAACCTTACTAAAGAGCAGATAGGAAGCGGCTATAAAAAATTCATGCCCCTAGTTGGTGGTATTTTTATTTTCGTATTAGTAAATAACTTTCTTGGCGTAGGTCCTTGGAAAGCCTTTGAGGCTATTCCGGGTTGGCCTAAAGTACACCACGAACCATTTGAAGTTGCTGCAGCCACAACAGACTTCAATGTTACTGCAGCCTTAGCGAGCATTGCCTTCTTTACCTATATTGGGTCAGGGCTAGTAACCCACGGTCATAAATATTTACTGCTCTATTTAAATCCATTGAATTTTATCAATTGGATTATTGAGTGGCTCGATTTTGTTATTCGTCCGTCAACTCTAGCCATAAGACTTATGTGTGTTATCACTGCCGATGAAATTATACGTAGTGTGGCATTGAATCTAGTTCCAGTTTTGTTACCAACTGGAGTAATGGCTTTTGAGTTATTTATTGGAATTATCCAAGCTTTTGTATTTGCATTATTAACGTCAATTTACATTGGACTAACTGTTTCTCATCACTAAGTACGGCGCAAGAAGCAATCTTAGGAAAGCCTTAAACGTTCGATGAGTATGTAGGAAACAGTGTGTTGCTATAATAGAGTCCGTTCAAGAGGATAGTTACTGAGATCTGCTCAGTTTAGCTGATCTTGGCAATATGCATTGTTGTCGTCTTTGCCAGTTCTTGCTGTGAAGACTCCATCAATTAGGAAAATACGTTACTAAAAGGAGAATCAAAGTGGATCATACTGTGTTAGCTCAAACAGGCACTGCGGTTGCATCAAATATCACTCTTTTAAAGTCAGCTGCGTTTGTTGGCGCAGGCATAGCCGCCGTTGGTGTTATTGGTCCTGGTATTGGTATTGGTTTAGCTGGAGCTGGTGCATTAGAAGGTATGGCTAGGCAGCCAGAAATGACAGGCAAACTTTTGACAAATACAATCATTATTGCCGCTCTTATGGAAGCGCTAGGATTGCTAGCTTTCGTTATAGCTATTCTTCTGTACAATTTTGCCTCTAGCGTAAGCTAAGAATTTTCACGCTGATGTTTAGGTTGGTGAGAGTTGGCAAATAAACATGTTTGAAATCAATGGTACATACGTAATAATCCTTTTTCTTTTTCTTATCTTCATTCAATTATTGAATGTGATAATGCTAAAGCCCGTTGGTAAGGTTATTGAACAACGCCGCAGGCGTATTCAGGACAATCTAGATGCGGCGACTAATTGCACTCAAGAAGCAGAAAAAGTTCTCAACAATTATCAAACAAGTTTGCATGCTAGTCGCTCCGAAGCCCAATCAATAATTCAAGAAGCGCTGGGAAAAGCTCAAAAAGAACGTGATGAACAGCTCAAAGCGATTCAAAGCGAAGGACGCGACAAATTAGACAAACTAAAAGCTGAACTTACAGCTTGTAGGGAAAGTTTGTTGCAGTCCCTCATCCATTCAGAATTGGAATTAGTTGGCGATATCATCAACAAATTATTGGGTGAAAGACCAGCGCTTGTTACAAATGAAGAGCGTGTATTTCAAGTGCTCAAACAGACGCGTTAAGGAGTCTAGTGTATGTTTTTTTTCGCTGCTGAGCTAGGAAACGAAAATTTCTTAACTTCCTTATTAGATTTTCGCTCGAATCTAATCAATTGGCTTTTACTGATTGTTATTTTAGTTTGGGCAATAAAAAAGTATGCCCCTCAACTTATCGCTCAGCGTCAAGAAGCTATTAATGCTGAATTAGAATTAGCAGCAAAGACTCGCCTAAATGCCGAAGAAGCATTGGCAGAACAAAAGCGTCGAATTGAACAGGCTGGAGAAGAAGCAGAAAAAATAGTATTGGAAGCCAAACATGCCGCAAAGCAAATGGTTGAAGATATAAAACAACAAACTGAAACAGATATAACTGATTTGCGCAAAAAATTTGAGCTTGCTGCTCACAATGAAAGGCAAGCAGCAATTATTGAGATGCGCAATATAGTTTCTAAAGCTGCCATAAAATTAGCTCAGGAAAATCTTAAGTCTGGATTGACTGCCAACAATAAAAGCAAAATTGCTAATGAATTTATGGGTGAATTAAGCAAAGTCGGCAGTTCGAGTATCGGCAATGAAACAGTAAGCGGCAATACAGCTCAGAATCCTCAAAAAGTAGGTTAGGACTAAGGAGTCAATTAGAGTGAAATCTCAACACAGTTTAGTCGGTGAACGTTACGCTCGAGCTCTAATTGAGTTAGTCGTTTCTTCTGAGCATGTTTTTACTTTAGCCGATTCAGTCGGATCAGATTTGCATACTATCAATCAAACAATCGAAAGTAATCCTGATTTAAATCACGCTCTTAGTCACCCATCTTATTCAGCCACACAAAAAAGAGCTTTGCTAAAAGAAATTTTTATGGGACAAGTGCAAGAACTTACTTTACGTCTTTTAGATTTACTAGTTAACAGGCGAAGACTAGAGTTATTACCGTCTATTGAAACTGCCTACACTAAACTTTTAAATGAAAAACGAAACACAGCCACGGCTCAATTGATTTCGTCCGAAGAATTATCTGAAAGCAATCTAGCAGATATTAAAGCTCGTTTAAATGAATACTTAGGCAAAAATTTGAGTCTAGAAACAGTTGTTGATCCGTCTTTAATTGCGGGTTTTGTTTTGAGAATTGGTGATCAAGTTATTGACGGCAGTCTTAAAGGTCGCCTGAACAATATAGAAAAAGTTTTACTGAGTGTTTAAAAACTAACAAGGAGCGGCATACATTATGGCAATTAGACCGGACGAAATTACATCTATATTAAAAGCACAGTTAGAGAATTATCGCTCAACTCTTAGCGTTTCAAATGTCGGTACAGTCATGCAAATTGGTGACGGTATTTCGCGTGTTTACGGCCTAGAAAAAGCTATGGCTGGTGAACTTGTTGAATTCGAAGACGAAGACAAAACAGCAGGCATGGTACTGAACCTTGAAGAAGATAACGTTGGTGTTGTTATTCTTGGCGAAGGCAGAAAAATCAAAGAAGGCATGACCGTTAAAACAACAGGACGCATTGCCTCTGTTCCAGTTGGTCCAGCATTACTTGGTCGTGTTATTAACCCAATTGGTCAACCACTAGATGGTAAAGGACCAATAACTACTGATGAATTCAGCGCGATTGAAGTTAAAGCACCAGGTATCGTAGAGCGTCAATCTATTTGTGAACCATTGATGACTGGTATCAGCGCTATCGACGGTATGATTCCAATTGGACGTGGTCAGCGTGAATTGATCATTGGTGATAGACAAACCGGGAAAACAGCTATTGCTGTTGACGCTATCATCAATCAAAAACATCAACCTAATAGACCGATTTGTATCTATGTTGCTATCGGACAAAAAGAAAGCAATGTAGGAAGAATTCAAAAAATTCTTGAAGAAAAAGGCGCTATGGAGTATTCGGTAATTATTGATGCTTCAGCTACATCTGCTCCAGCTCTACAATTCTTGGCTCCGTATGCTGGTGCAACAATTGGTGAATACTTTATGCATAAAGGGCAACATGCTTTATGTGTTTATGATGACTTATCAAAACATGCTGCAGCGTATCGTGCCATGAGTTTGTTATTAAGACGCCCACCAGGTCGTGAAGCTTATCCAGGTGACGTGTTCTACTTACACAGCCGTTTGTTAGAACGGGCTGCTAAATTGTCTGATAAATTGGGTGCAGGTTCTCTTACTGCTCTACCTATTATTGAAACTCAAGCTGGTGACGTTTCTGCCTACATTCCAACAAATGTCATTTCTATTACAGACGGCCAGATTTTCTTAGAAACAGACTTGTTCTATGCTGGCGTAAGACCTGCTATTAACGCTGGTATTTCTGTTAGCCGTGTAGGTGGGGCCGCGCAAACTAAAGCTATGAAAATGGTAGCTGGTAAATTGCGTCTAGACCTAGCTCAGTTCAGAGAACTAGAAGCATTTGCTCAATTTGCTTCTGACCTAGATAAAGCCACTCAAGATCAAATTCGTCGGGGTCAAAAGCTAACCGAAGTGTTGAAACAACCTCAGTATCAGCCATTATCATTAGCTCAACAAGTATCCATTATCTTTGCTGCTAATAAAGGTTTATTAGATGATGTAGATACTAAGCAAATTGGTAAATTTAAAGCTGAATGGTTTAAATATCTCTCTGCCCAAGGCAAAGATATCGAAGTTAAACTGATGAGTGGTGACAAATTATCTGAAGCCGATGAAAAAGCGCTTGCAGATCAAATCACTAATTTCAAAACCAATTTCTTTCACGCTTAAGTAATTACATCTCAAAGAGAAATAAACAATCATGGCAAATCTAAAAGCAATTAGACAGAGAATTAAGAGTGTTCAAGCAACACAAAAAATTACTCGCGCTATGCGTTTAGTTGCAGCTGCTAAAGTACGTCGAGCGCAAGCTAGGGTACAAGCGGCTAGACCATTCACAAAAGCTGTGATTGAAATGCTTGCTTCAGCAGTTAAAGAAATAAGTTCTGTTGACTTGTCTGGGCTTCCTTTATTACATGCTCGCCCAGTCAAGAAGATAGCTTTGATTGTATTGTCTTCTGATAGAGGGCTTTGCGGTTCGTATAATACAACTGTTTTCCGTGAAGCTTTAGGCAGAATCCAAGCTCTACAAGCAGAAGGAAAAGAAGTTTCTCTAATTGTGGTGGGCTTAAAAGCAGCTGCGTTTTTCAAATCAGTTAAAGTTGAAAAACTGAAAAGCTATACTCTGTTGCCAGCCATACCAAGCGTGCAAGAATCTAAATTGATCTCTGAGCATGCAAGTGCACTGTTTACTGATGGTGTTGTAGACGCTGTTGAATTAATCGGCACACAATTTATTTCTATGTTGCGTTCCAGAGTTATACAAATTCCTTATTTGCCAGCCAGCATTCCTAATTTGGAAGCAATGGAACAAGAAGAACATATCGACGCAATAGCCTCAGAGCCAATGAGCCCGGTAAGACTATTTGAGCCAAACGTTTACGAAGTAATGACCAAAGAATTAATTCCTAAGTATTTGGAAAACGTCATTTATCAGGCATTACTAGAAGCGTCAGCAGCTGAATTGGCAGCGCGTATGAATGCCATGACTAATGCTTCCAACAATGCTCGTGATTTGATCAGCTCATTAACATTGGTCTATAACAAAGCCAGACAAACTGGTATCACTCAAGACTTGCTTGAAATTGTCGGTGGAGCTGAAGCTTTAAGAGGCTAGGTAGCATCAGACTTTTTGAAAAGAACAGATGCCGATAGAAATGCTGCCAGTACACTAGTTATCAAGACAGCAAAAAAGTTTTTGCCAGGGCTTAAGATTGACATATTATGATTAAATGGATTGATATACACTTTGATCGTCTTGCCTTGGTATCTGGCTGCAACTGCATCACATAATTCTTTTGACTCAAATTGATCTACAACCTCTGTATTCTCATGCAAGGTTGCATCATAGTTATATGTGTAGGTTAGCAATAACAGGTATTTGCCATAATAATTCATTCGCCCAGGTTCTGCTATTGCTTTTGCATATGCACTGGTCACGGTGCCAGATACTGTTGGCCAAACTAAATTCCAACCAGCATGGACTGTATAACCGACAAAATACAAATTGAGCGCAATAAGCGCAATAACAAGTGGGTCTTTCCAGGATTTTTTCAGGGTGAGCATATGCGCTTCTTTTTATTAGCAAAATAAATTTTACTCTACGGTAATACCTTAAAGGGTAAGTTTTTAATCTCCTGACAACTAATATTGCTTGCTAAATTAGTCCTGACAATTAAAATATAGATTGCTGCCTACAACTAGAATCCAGAGAATAATTTGATAGCTAGAAATTCGCTTAAATACAGCGCAATTATTACACTTACTGCATTGTGTCAATCACTAGCGGTGGTATCACCGGCACAAGCTTTTTGGTTTTTTCATCATAAGAAAGATAATAGTCAATTCCCCGTAACTAAACAAAATTATTATCCTGCTAATGAGCCATTCTATAGCCAGGTTAAAAGTGCCACCCATAGTTCTGCACAAACACATAGACTATTGCCACTTGGCACAACAGACAGCTCAGTTACAATCAAAAGAGCAGTTCCTCGTACTAATGTAAAGCAATCTGATCAAGCTAGTGCTGGTTGTCCAATTAAACAGCTGCGCGCCGATGCTCAGGCTTTGCCTGACTCGACTACAAATGTAGTACCAGTGAAGCCAATTTCTGTGTACACAAGCACCGAAATTAGAATTGGTATTGGCTTAAATATGCAAAATGTCAGAATAGCAATAGTTGACGGCGCTCAATTAATTAATAATTCAAACGGCGAAGTGCTAGCCAATTTACCGGCTCAAAGCGAATGGAAATTACAAGCACAAGACGATCAATTGGTTTTACAGCCAGCTAAAGAACATTATTTAGCCTTGCAACAACTAGCAAAAACATATAGTAGTGAAAACACTGATAATTCAGTTAGGGCAGTTGTCTATACAACTAGTATTGCCCCAAAAGCAAGCAAAAAAACGCCTCAAGATTGGATGACAAAGGCTGATAGTTTAATTCTACCAATAGAAAATTTGACTTATACAATAAAACCAGCATCAAGCGAAACCGGGCAAGGTGTTTTGGCTTTAAATGATCGTATGTATCGAGGCGCCTTTTTAATTAGACGAAATACAATCTCAAACAAGTTTAATGGCGAAGATAAGACAGCGAGCAATTTCAGCATTATAAATGTACTTGATTTAGAAGATTATTTACTCTCGGTGGTGCCATCAGAAATGCCAAGTTTATGGCCAGCTGAAGCATTAAAAGCACAGGCAATTGCTGCCCGTTCTTATGCTGTAGCCAATAGGGGTAAGCATGGTAGTGCAGGGTATGACTTGAAAGATAATACAGAAGATCAAATGTATCTGGGTGTTAGATCTGAAAGTCAACAAACTAATGATGCAGTTTTTGCAACTAAGGGTTTAGTACTTAAATATGATGGCAAGCCAATTTGTGCTTATTTTCACAGTGCCAGCGGAGGCAACACAGAAATAGCAGAAAATGTCTGGCATAGACCAGTACCTTATTTAAAAGCTGTGGCCGACTTTGACCAAGAAGCACCTTTATATAGTTGGACTAAAAATTACACTATTTTGCAAACCGAAAGTGGACTACCAAAAGATATAGGGCAAGTGCTTTCAATAGCCATTTTGGCAAAATCACCTTCTGGACATGCCACTCATATATTAGTTAATGGCTCAAATAATAGTCGCATAATCTCGGGCGAAGCAGCTCGCAAATACTTTAGTCTTCCTAGCTCAAATTTTAATGTTACACCTGCTGAAACTGCCTATATTTTTAATGGCAAAGGTTTTGGACACGGTTTAGGATTATCTCAGTGGGGCGCTAAGGCATTAGCCAAGCACGGCTATAATGCCGCTCAAATCTTATGCTATTACTATAATGGCGTGTCGATTGACTATTAATTTACCTGTTATAATTCAGTTTATATCTATAATGAGGACTTAAGGTTGCATTTTGCTTTTTCACTCCATGAGTTCGGTCTGCAATTCTTGGCAGTGATAGTCATGCTTCTAATATTGAGCGTGCTTATCATTGTGCATGAATGTGGGCATTTTTCTGTAGCCCGTCTATTTGGCTTCCAAACACCTGTATTTGGTTTTGGTCTGCCTTTTGGTCCAACCTGGACTATTGGCAAAAAATGGGGCACTGAGTTCAAGGTCCACGCTTGCCTAGTAGGTGGCTATGTTCTTATACCTGAATTAGGTGATGAGTCTGCCATGCAGAATAATCTTGATGTCCCTCTCAAGCCATTCAAAAAATTCCCTATTTGGCAAAGAATTTTAGTAGCATCAGCTGGTGTTGCTTTTAATGTCGTTTTTGCTTATTTTGTCATGATTGCTATGCTCACAACGCTTGGTGAGCCTTCGCAAGCCACAGTTGTTTATGCTTTAGTCAAAGAAAATCCTATTGCTGCTAATGCTGGTATTCGCACAGAGGATGAAATTGTTCGCATTAATGGACAATTTGTTGGCAGTCCAGCTGATGCTGTCAAAATATTGACTGGACATAAAAATGAAGAAGTAAAAATTGAGCTTAAGCGCAAAGTTGATGAAAAAGCTGAGCCAATAACTATTGCAATGAAAACCAATGATGCCGGCAAAGTGGGTATGGCTTTAGTTGGCAAAGGACCAGTTGTTTATCACAAAGCGGAAGGCGAAAACGCTAATGTTGCTTGGTCTGCGGCCAAAAAACTATGGTCTTTGTCTATGAGCATGTTTGATGCTTTAGGACAGCTTGTTTCTGGTGTCTGGGCAGGACTGACCCATGGTGGAAAGAATGCTCAAGGACAGGCAGTGCCGGGCTTCCAAGATATACATGGTGTGTTAGCAGTTATAAAAATCGGGGCTGATATTGCTCGCCAAGATTGGACTCAATTATTCTTGTTTACAGTATTGATTAGTCTTGATTTAGCTATAGTAAATATTTTGCCAATACCACCTCTTGACGGCATGCATGTAGCAGTTATGTTGCTAGAAGGTGTTCGCGGCAAACCGATGAATGAGAAGGTTCATAATGAAATAGTGAGATGGGGATTTGTTAGTTTGTTATTGCTAATGGCGCTAATTATGGTCAACGATCTTAGTGCTTTACTGACAGGCAAATTAGATCTTAAATCTAAAAAACAAGATCAAGAAGAATTAAAGCAAAAGGCAGACAGTGATAAAACACAAACTGCACCTGCTACAACACACTAAATAGCGAACAATTAGCAAGCACGTTAATTAGGGAGAAATTGACCATGCCAGAATACGAATATCGTTGCAAAAAATGCGAGCAAATTTTTGCTGTTGAAAGATCAATGAATGATTCGTCCTCAGTTAATTGTGCTCACTGCAATAGCACTGATCTAGCTCGTATTTGGGGTGTCAATTTTGTCACGGCTAACGCCAAAGCTGGCAACAACAAGTCCGCCGCTCAAGGCGAAGCATGTGCTAGCAATCCAGCCAAACCAAAATCTTGTTGTCCTTGCGGTTAAACACAAAATTCAGTAAAACGAAGAGTGCCGATAGGTGCTAGGCGTCCGAAGTACAGCAACGTATGCGTTACGTTGCTGAAGCCCCTTTGCGTTGAGCCGAGTGAAACGAAGGCGAAGCAGTGCTTAGTTAAAGGCCTTACTGCCTATTAAAGATAAAAAGGCTGCTTCTTCTTCACTAGACAAACGGAAGCTTTCTTTGTCGTTTGGATAATTGCTAGTGCGCACATCATCTACATAGCTTGTTATAGCTTTGCTAGTTATGTCAGCTAAGTTGGCATATTGTCTGACAAAAGTTGGTTTAAAATCAGTAAATTTGCCCAACATATCGTCTACAACTAAAATTTGTCCATCACAATCTGAGCCAGCACCAATACCAATAGTTGGCACTTCAAGATTTTGAGTGATAAGTTTGGCTACAGTAGAAGGCACCATTTCTAATACCATACCAAAGACGCCTACGCGTTCTAGGGCTTGCGCATCGTTCATCAATTTCATCGCTTTTTCAGCTGTTTTACCCTGCACTCTAAAGCCACCTAAAGCATGAACTGACTGGGGTGTAAATCCTAAGTGTCCCATTACTGGTATACCAATATCTACTAAACGTTCAATTGTTTCAAGAGCGAGTCTATTAGCTCCTTCTAGTTTAACGGCATGAGCGCCAGCTTCTTTAATAAAGCGTCCAGCATTTTTTACTGCTTCTTTTACGTCTTCTTGGTAGCTCATAAATGGCATATCAGCTATTACCATGGCTCGCTGAACACCACGCATTACTGCTTGAGTATGATGAATCATTTGATCCACAGTTACAGGCTGGGTTGTTTTATGACCAAGGACAACCATTGCTAGACTATCGCCAACAAGAATGACATCCACCCCGTTGCGGTCCAGGACTTGGGCAGTTGAATAATCGTAAGCAGTCAAAGAAACTATTTTTTTCTTTTGTTCTTTGTATTGTTTAAGAGTGAGAGTAGTGACTTGAGCCATTATTTACCTGCCTTTTATTTTACGTATTTGATTTTATTTACCACGCATTCGCGCTTGCTGTCTTGCATACTCTTGTTCTAAACCTACAATATGCCTTGAGTCATAAGGATACTTGCCTGATAAAACGTGAAATTGCTGGTACATATTTCCTGCTTCAGCAAGAAGCCCCATTTTTTCTAGTAAATAAGCCATATTAAAATAAAGTCCATCATAAGTGGGAGACAATTCCATAGCTTTTTTGTAGTCAGCCATTGCAGATTGCAAGTTACTTTGAGCTTCTTCCAAAGCACCAAGATTCTGCCATCCCTCAAAACAATGAGGGTAATTCAAAGTCATGCTTTCAAAAGTTGATTTTGCAGCATCAAATTCTTTTGAATCGGATTGAGTAATACCTTTAACCAGCATTGACTGCACCTCACTATCCTGACAGCTAACTTTTTTGCGATCCTGCTCCGGTTTTTGCTTTTCTAGTTTAGTTATATGTTTCAAAAGGGCTTTATTATCTTTTGTCATTGCTGACACATCACTCCAAAAGCTTGCTGCTCGTTTATAGTCTTCTTTTACTTCATAGCTTTTAGCCATGATAGTTTTAAGAGCAGCTATGTCTATAGCAGGATATTTTTTTCCTTCTGAATAAGTGGGACTGATTTTGCTAGCAATATTCATTTCCACTAATGAGCGATTTGGATCGCCGCGGAAGTAACGCAATTTTCCAAGCTCGTAATGGGCAGCAGCTAGTTTTGGATCAAGACTCAAGGCAATTTTGAATTCATTTTCTGCTTCGTCATATTTGCCAGCCGAACAATAAATATTACCCAGATGATAATGAATCATTGGATTAGTTGGGGCAAGCTTTTCAGCAACTTTGAGCTTTTCTTCGCAATCTGATATATCACTTAAACCTGAGCTTGCTTTTTCATAAATAGCAAGTCCCAAGTCACGCTGAGCCTCAAAATAATTAGGATTGAGTCGAGTGGCAGTTTCATATTCTTCAATAGCCGCATCTAAGTCACCTTTTTTTTGCCAGATTTCTCCTAAATGATAATGAGCATCCGGATAATCAGGTTGGATTTTTATGCATTCAAGAAAAGTTTGTTTTGCATCGTCCAATTTGCCTAGCTTGAGCTGTAAAAGTCCTAAATTATTGCGGCATTGGATAAAGTTGAAATCGAGAGCTAAAGCCTCCCGGAAAGCAGTGAATGCCAGTTCATTTTCACCAGTTTGAGCATAAGACAAAGCTTCTAAATGATAGAACTGTTTATTCTGATTGTCTAAATCGGCGGCTTGTTTAGCCAACTCGGCTGCCTTTTGAAAATCTTCTGTTTGATAAGCACGAATTGCTTGCTGATAAAAAGTAAATGCTTGTTGTTTCAGGACAGGGTCTTCATCTTGTGCCAGAGCAATAGAAAATAGCTGTCCTACAAACAGAACTGAAAGGACTAAAAGATAAAGATGCTTTTTCATGTTTATCATAATGGTAGATCATTTTAATCGAAATTCAGCATAAAGCGCTAGGTGCTGGCGTTATACTTAGAGAAGAACTCAATGTTAGAGGTTTCAGCAACATTATGGTGCTCAGCAGCTGTTGGCACTTTGGCTGGTTTAGGATTTGTAGTACCATTTATTACTACATTAGCTATGGTGAGCGCCAATGTAATATTGCGTCCTTTAGCTTCTAAGATAAACAAACAAAACCATAGTAGCGAAGAAGAAATTCCAGTTTGCTACAAAATACAAGTAACCTGTTTAGATTAAAACGAAGAACATATTAGGTCATTGTTGATGCAATCATTGTCTAGTGAAGAGCATGTGCAGACTTTCAACTTAAAGCATTTTTTGTATTGCTTATTATTGCTGTATTTGGCATATGCGCTTAGCTTCTCTTTAGCCGCTAAAAACGGCATGCTGAGAGGTTTTTCATAAAGCAAGATTCGATAATGCTGCTGAGCTTTGAGATAATGTCTATTTAGTAGGCAAATCAGTAGTCAATAGATCCGTCTGGTGACTAGACATCGAAGATCTGCGTATGCATTGAAGGATTGGAGTAATAATGAGCACAACGAATGTAATGGAAAAGGGAATGGAAAAGTCAGACTTATTAAAAGGTATGGTCGCAGTTGTCACAGGCTCTGGCAGAGGTATAGGCAAAGCAATAGCCACTGTATTAGCTACTGCTGGCGCCAAAATTGTTATCAACGATATAAACGGCGAATTGAGTATGGCAACTGCTAAGGAATTCGAATTACAAGGTGTAGATGCTATTGCCGCACCATGCAATGTCACTAATAATGAGCAAATTGCTCAAATGGTTGAAACAGTAATGAATAAGTTTGGACGTATTGACATCCTTGTCAATAATGCAGGTATTACTCGTGATGATCTATTCATGCGTATGAGCGAAGAACATTGGCAAGCAGTTATTGATACCAATTTAACTTCAGCTTTTAAAGTTACACAACCTATTCTTAAAATCATGTCAAAACAAAGACAAGGTCGCATTATAAATATTGCTAGCACTACTGGTGTTCATGGCAATGCAGGTCAGGTAAATTATGCTGCTGCCAAAGCTGGACTTATTGGTTTTACCAAAACTGTTGCTTTAGAGTATGCCTCACGCAATATCACTAGTAATGCTGTAGCACCTGGTTTTATTGATACAGATATGACCAAAGCACTTGGTGAAGATAAAATTAAGAAGGTGGTTGAGAAAATTCCTCTTGGCAGGATGGGTAGTCCACAAGACATTGCTCAGGCAGTATTGTTCTTTGCTGGCCCAGGTTCATATGTTACTGGCCAAGTATTGGAAGTTAGTGGCGGATTATATACATAAAACTTAGCCTCGCTTTAATGGGCAAGGATTGGCAGAGTACGAATAAATTAGACAAATGTACTTAGCTATTATTTGTAAAGTAGTTACGAATCAATCGAAGCTGTTAATCTAAATGGTTAAGCATGATATTCTAGTTTTTCGTGGCTCGCTCTAAGCGGCCAGCTCAAGTTTTCATGCATTTCTTACAATGGGAGGATTAAGCGTAATATGGAAGAAAAGGAAGCCTTCGAACGAGTGAAGAAGGTCGCCGTCGCTCAGCTCAACGTAAATGCTGATGAAGTGACGATGGAAGCAAGCTTTACTAAAGACCTCGGTGCAGATTCTCTGGACACTGTGGAATTAGTTATGGCACTTGAAGAAGAGTTTGGTATGGAAATTCCAGATGAAGAAGCCGAAAAGATCACAACTGTAGGCGAAGCTGTCAAATACATATCAGCTCACGTATAGACTCTACTTATAGAAATAAAACTAAAGGCTCGCACCAGCTAAAGGGGCTTGGAATATGTTTTATTTAGAAGCAATTTAATCAATGGTAGCAGAACGTGTAGTAATCACAGGAATTGGTACTGTTTCCTCTGTTGGGATCGGCAAAGACGAATTTTGGCGCGGTATTGTTCAAGGAAAATCTGGGGTAAAACGTGTAACACGTATTCCAGAAGCCCAGCAACCGGCAAGCAAAATTGCCGCTGAAATTACAGATTTTGATCCAAACAAATGGATGGAACCAAAACAAGTAAAGCGAACTGATCGCTTTATTCAACTGGCTATTGCCGCTAGTTATTTGGCAATTGAAGATGCCAAATTAGATATGACCACGCTTAACCCCCTTAGGGTCGGTGTAGTGGCAGGATCAGCTGCTGGCGGATTCCAATCTATTGAAGACCAATTCCGTGTATTAACTAATAAAGGTCCTGATCGTTGCTCGCCAATGACTGTGCCGATGTTGATTGTCAACATGGCTGCAGGCTGGATTTCAATGCTTCACAATGCTCAGGGTCCAAACTTGTGTACAGTCACCGCCTGTGCTACTTCTGCTCATTCTATGGGAGATGCTTATCGTCTTATCCAAAGGGGCGAAGTAGATGTTATGTTTGCTGGCGGTAGCGAAGCGCCAATTACATCTTTAGTAATGGCAGGGTTTGCTTCTGCTCGTACTTTGTCAACGCGCAATGACGAACCAGAAAAAGCAAGTCGTCCTTTTGATCAAGACAGAGACGGTTTTATTATTGGTGAAGGTGCTGCAATTTTAATGCTTGAGTCTTTGAGCCACGCTTTAAAAAGAGGTGCACCTATATATGCTGAAATGGTTGGCTACGGTTCAACAGCAGATGCTTTTGATATTGTGCAACCAAGACCAGATGGAGCTGGAGCTGCTCGTGCTGTCAAGCTTGCCCTGGAAGAAGCTGGTGCTAAGCCGGAACAAGTAAATTATGTCAATGCTCACGGCACTTCTACCTGGCTAGGTGATAAAGCCGAAACAAGAGCTATGAAAACTGTTTTTGGACCACATGCCAAGAAGCTTATGGTAAGTTCAACTAAATCTATGACTGGACACTTATTAGGCGCAGCTGGTGCTTTAGAAGCCGCTGTATGTGCCATGGCAATTAAAGACTCTATTGCTCCACCAACCATAAATTTGGACAACCCAGATCCAGATTGCGATCTAGATTATGTTCCAAACAAAGCAAGAAAGAATGTAGAAATCAATTACGCTCTATCAAATAGTTTTGGTTTTGGTGGACACAATTGCGCTCTATTGTTCCGTAAATACAGTAAAAACTAAAATGACTCTTTTAGGCAAAAGCATTAGTGAAATACATAAGTTGCTAACAAGCAAAGAAACTTCAGCAACCGAACTTGCCCAAGCACATTTGTCTTATATTGAAAAATCGGATCATTTAACTCATGCTTTTCTTTGTTTGACTAAAGATTTAGCACTCAAGCAAGCCACAGAAATTGATAAGTTAATTTCTGCAAAAAAAGAATTACCGCCTTTAGCTGGCATACCTTTAGCTGTAAAAGATGTGCTTTGTGTTGAATCTTATCCAGCAACTTGTGGCAGCAAAATTCTAGAAGGCTTTAAGCCTATCTATAATGCTACTTCTGTCAATCTATTATTTGACGCCGGAGCAATATGCGTTGGCAAAACTAATTGTGACGAGTTTGCCATGGGTTCATCAAATGAAAATTCTGCTTATGCCAAAGTTACAAATCCGTGGAATCACAATTATGTTCCTGGTGGTAGTTCAGGCGGCTCGGCAGCATCTGTAGCGGCTGGCTTTGCCACAATAGCTTTAGGCACAGATACTGGTGGTTCAGTTAGACAACCTGCATCATTATGCGGTGTTGTGGGCATGAAACCAACTTATGGTTTAGTCTCTCGTTTTGGTCTTATTGCTTTAGCTTCTAGTCTAGATCACGTTGGTCCTTTTACTCGCACAGTTGAAGACACTATTCGTACTCTGGCTGTAATGGCTAAACCAGACACACATGATTCAACTTCTGTTCCTCAAAAAATGAGAACAGCAAATTGTGACATGGTTGCTTTATTAAACGATTTACCAAAAATCACTAATCTTAAAAATGTAAAAATTGGCGTAATCGAAGAATTGAGCGGCGAGGGCAATGAAAAGAGCGTACAAAAGGCCCTCGATCTGGCGATTGAAACTTTAAAAACACTGGGAGCAAAAATCGATAAAGTATCTTTGCCAAAAGTAAAATATGCCCTTCCAGTTTATTACATACTTAATCCTGCTGAAGCTAGTTCCAATTTAGCTCGTTACGATGGTGTTAAGTATGGTGCAAGAGATAAGTCTGCTCAAGATCTTTTATCTATGTACTTATCAACACGACAAAGTTTTATAGGATCTGAGCCTAAACGTAGAATAATGCTTGGTACTTATGTATTAAGCTCGGGCTACTACGACGCTTATTACAAAAAAGCTCAAAGAGTAAGAAGACTTCTAACAGAAGAGTTTAATGACATTTTTAAATCTTACGACCTGGTAATTTGTCCCACCTCGCCAACTACAGCTTTTAAATTTGGCGATCGCACTGACGATCCTCTTAAAATGTACATGGCTGATGTAGCTAGTATTCCTGCAGATTTAGCTGGATTACCAGCTATTTCTATCCCTTGCGGATTTGATGAGAATAATATGCCTATAGGACTTCAATTTATGGCAGCGCCTTTAGCTGATAGAAAAGTTCTTGAAGCAGCCTATGCTTTTGAAAAAGCAACTGATTATACTAAGTTTTCTCCTATGTTACAGAAGTACGAATCGGCCAAAACTTAGATGAGCATAAAGCTAAGTTGTTCTATTTATGACCAAGCTCTGAGGTGATTAAAATGAAAACTCAATTACAAACAATTTGCAAAAATCTTAAAAAGGTAACCAGTTATTCGGTAGTAGCTTCAACGCTAATATTGAGTACAACAGTTTGTGCATTTAGTGATAACAATAGTTATTTTGGCGCTAACGCCAGTGGATCTGGAACAAGTAGCAGCGGCACTGATTATTCTAAGGATCTACCTGAAGATAGTAATCCAAATGCTGTATTGCCGGGACTTAATGATACAGCTATGGGCACGCCTAAGCCTAATGGTACTGATTTTACTGGCGATGAAAAACGTATGCAAAAGAAGTACAAATCAAATATCGCCCACGCTAATAGCTTAATAAATAGGGGCGCACAAATGATGAAGTCTTCAGAGAATAATCACAGCAGCTCTGTTTATAAAAAAGGCAAAATTTTTAAAGAAATCGGCGAAAAAAGGCTAGCAGAACTGAAAGCCAATAATCCATTTACAGTCCAAAAACAATAATTTGCAACTGCGTTCATAAATATATATAGAAACACGGGAGAATTATATGCCTATCGCTTCCAATATCACTAAGGTTATTGGCAAAACTCCGATAGTGAGGTTGAACAAATTATCCCAAGGGCTGGGAGCTACCATTGGCTTAAAATTGGAATTCCAAAATCCCTTAGGATCAGTAAAAGATCGTATCGGTGCAGCAATGGTTCAAGATGCTGAAGCAAAAGGTTTAATTTCGCCAGAAAAAACTTTATTAGTGGAACCTACGTCTGGTAATACTGGTATTGCTCTAGCGTTTGTAGCAGCAGCATCAGGTTATAAGCTCTTATTGACTATGCCAGAAACAATGTCTGTCGAAAGAAGACGTTTACTAAAAGCATTAGGTGCGCAGCTAATCTTAACCCCAGGTGCTGATGGGATGCGGGGCGCTATAGCCAAAGCTGAAGAATATCTAGCACAAAATAGTAATGCTTACATGCTGCAACAGTTTAAAAATCCTGCTAATCCACAAATACATCGCTTAACTACAGCCGAAGAAGTATGGTCAGACACAGAGGGAAATATCGATATTTTTATCTCAGCAGTAGGCACCGGCGGCACAATAACAGGTGTTGGACAAGTAATTAAAGGTAAAAAACCAAGCTTAAAAGTAATAGCGGTAGAGCCTGTAGATAGCCCAGTAATTTCTCAAAAGCTGGCAGGTTTGCCTCTTACACCTGGCCCACATAAAATACAGGGTATTGGAGCCGGTTTTATTCCAGATATATTAGACTTAAATATAATTGATGAAGTAATTAAAGTCAGTAATGAGGATGCTTTTGACACAGCTCGTTTATTAGCTAAAACAGAGGGCATTTTTGCCGGCATAAGTACCGGAGCAAATGTTTTTGCTGCTTTATCGGTGGCTAAAAGACCAGAAAATCAGAACAAGCTCATTATTACTGTTGCCTGTAGCACCGGTGAACGTTATTTGTCCACATCATTATTTCAAGAAGCAGAAGAAGAACAAGCTCTGGCTGTCTCAAATAAATAAAGGATAGTTGAATGAGAAATCGAGAAAAATACCTTCCCTGGATCGGCGGTATTCTAATTGGTACCGTTATAAGTATTCTTGTCCTGACCGGTTACATAGTACTTATGCGAAACAATAAGTATATTGAAGGAATAAACAATTCAACAGCGATAATCCAACCCAAATTATTGACCAACGGAGCTGGAAAAGTTTTATTAGCTGAAAACACTATAGCTGATATTGCTCAGCAGTCCAGTGACAGTGTAGTTAATATAGATATTAGTAGCAGCATCACTGTAGCTGATAGCCCGTTTGCGCCACTTATGCCTTTTGGTGGTGGTTTCGATTTCTTTTTTGGTCCTAATTTTAATCATGGTCATAATGGGCAAGAGCCAAATCAGCATAAACTACAAAGAAAAGGAGCAGGCTCTGGTTTAATTTACCGAGCTGATGGTTATATTCTCACTAACAATCATGTAGTGGGACAAGCGGACGATATTCAAGTAACTCTTAATGATAAAAGGGTGTTTAAAGGAACTGTACTGGGACGTGACAGCTTTACTGATCTAGCACTGGTAAAAATTAACGCTCAAGATTTACCAGTCGCTCGGTTAGGTACAAGCAAAAGCTTAAGACCAGGTGACTGGGTGATTGCTATAGGCAATCCAATGGGTTTAGATCACACAGTTACTTTTGGCATTATTAGTGCATTAGGACGTTCTTTACGAGATTTAAACAATAATGTCGAACTAATACAAACAGATGCAGCTATTAATCCAGGTAATTCTGGAGGACCGTTGCTTAATATTCACGGTCAAGTAATAGGACTTAATACTGCTATACGAGGGGACGCTCAAAACATCGGTTTTGCAATTCCTGTTGATATAGCTAAAGATATTGCCGACCAGCTTTTAACAAAAGGCAGTATAGAGCGGGCTTATTTGGGTATTTATATGCAAGAGATGGATGAAAATCTAGCTCGTTCATTAGGTGTTTCCAGTAACACAAAGGGAGTGGTTGTAGCTGGACTGACACCTAATGGTCCGGCAGAAAAGTCGGGTTTGCAACAAGGCGACATTATACAGAAAGTTGAGGGCAAATCTGTCAAAACTGGTAAAGAAGTGCAAACAATTACTCGCAGTCATAAGCCTGGGGAAACAATATCATTGCTCATCTTTAGAGATGGATTAATGAAGTCCATAAATGTAAAAATAGGTAGTTATCCTAACAATGAAAACAATGCCGAAAAATAGGCAATTGAGACAGATAAAACGAATCCTGTCGACAGCTATGGTCATATGCATTGTTCAAACTGGAGCGATAGCGAATAATCAAATTAATAAAAGTATCACCGCTAGTGGAAGTACTGATATGAATAAAGTTCAAAAAACTAATGATGAGTGGAAAAAGCAACTTACGCCTGAACAATTTGCTGTAACAAGACAGTCTTGTACAGAAAGACCCTTTACTGGTCAATATACTGATTGGAAGGGTAAAGGCGTATTTAATTGTGTTTGTTGTGGTGCAGTATTGTTCGATTCTACTCATAAATTTGATTCAGGCACTGGTTGGCCAAGTTTTTGGGATACAGCTCAGAAAGAAAATATAGAGACACATACAGATAATAGTTTAGGCATGGAACGTACAGAAGTTATTTGTAAACACTGTGGCGCCCATTTAGGACATCTTTTCCCTGATGGTCCCAACCCCACACATATGCGCTACTGCATAAACTCAGCCGCCCTCAAATTCGAAGAAAAGAAGTAGTAGCGAACGAATGACTGCGTTGTAGCAGTCAGCAGTGAAGCGGCGACAAGCGGAATGAGCGAAGGAGGAAGCGAGTGGAGCGCTTATAGCGGTAGAAATCAATGGCAGTAACCAACGAAATTGAATTATTTACTAAACTATTGCAAGCAGCACATGTTGTAAATGATTCTGAGCTGACTGAAGCAATTAATTGCGCCAAACATTTGGAAATACCTCTGGAGCGGGCTCTGACTATGCTCAAAGTTGCAAGTGAAGAAAATTTGCAACCAGCTATTAGAGCAAAAGAAATGGTTGCTGCCGGAAGAATTTCTTTTGATGAAGCTAGTCGTGTTCTCCAACATGCAAATCAGCATGGTATAGCTTTTGAAGAAGCCTTACCGAAGAAAGAAGATTCAAATCTACGTCTTAGCAGTGGCAGGGTTATACACCCTATAGCTGATTTTTTATTAGGCGCCAAAATAGTAACTCCTGATCAATTAAATCAGGCTGCACAAAAAGCACAAACTATGAATTTGCCTTTAGGTAAAACATTAGTGATAAACCGCTTTATTACAAGATGGACTCTGGGAGAAGTCCTTAGCGCTGCTAATTTAGCAAAAGAAGAACTTGTACCAAAAGATAGAGCCGTCGCCTTATTACATGATGCTATACAGAAGCGACATAGTGTTATTCAAGTATTATTTGAAAGTGGAGCTTATACAAATGCGAATGGCGGCTCTCTAACAATATTAGAGTTACTTCTATTAGCCGACTGCATTACAGAAGCTGATTTTCAGGATATAGAAGAACGGAAACTTCTTGAAAAAAAGACTTATCTAGAACTAATTACGCATTCTAGGATAGTCGAGTCTACTATCCTAGAAGCAGCTGTTAATTTGGTAGACATGATAGATAGCTATTTAAAACCGTATCAGGCTGCTGAAGCTTTGAAACAAATAAGGATTAGAAAAATACCTGCCTATCAGGCAATTGCAGAATTGAAGCCTCCTCCACAAGTATCTCTACCTCAATTGAGGTTAGGTGATTTATTAGTAGAGGCTGGCATAGTGTCCCGTAATGATGTCGAAAAGGTGGCGAAGAACAATCAGCCAACAACAACTTTGGTTCGTATTGGCAAACAATTACTAGATGCAAAATTGATTGATGACACAAATTTATATAATGCTTTGCGTACTCAAAGTCTTTACAGGGAAGGAATCATCTCGCCTAAACAAGCGGTTGCAGCTCTTTCATGCGCAACAGACGAAAAAATCAAATTGGATGAAGCCTTCGCCAAATGCAATATTTATGCCCCCATACGCATGCAATGGAATTGGCAATAGATAACGAATCACTTTAATAAGGCAAGCAATCTATTTTTTACTTCTTGCAAAACGGTCTGCAATTGACTGCCTGAATATTGAACAACTACCCCTTGACCAGAACTGATGTCATGAGAAAACTCAGGCATCTCGGTAAATCTTGTTTCACCAGGTAGGGTTGCGGCTTCTTCAAGCCAGGAGATAGGAACACTTAGGAAATAATCCGACCTATTAGCCAGAGAATGTTCAAGATTAACTAGAGTTCCTTCTTTGGTCATCAATTTAAGGAAACCATTAACAACCCTATATTCAGGAAAATCATGCTTTGGTTGGTAATAAAAATTCAAAGGATTGCTATAGCCTTGTAATTCATTGGCTAACCAAGCCATGGTCTTGTCATTTTCTTTCTCTTTTAATTCGGACAATGCCTTAACTATGGCGTCTGAGAGAGAAATTTTATTCTGTTCTATGTCTTGTCGTAATTTTTCTAAGGCCAAATGATAAATCCCCGCTTACTTTAAGTTATGAGTATAGAACGAATAAGTTTAAATGCCTTACCCGAGACATTTCCTGACAAGCTCTGTCATAATTTACTTTCCACGGGCAGCTATTTTATCCGTTTTTACTTTCCTCAAGTAATTACACATTATCACTAAGCATATGACTAACACAAAAGTATTCCCAGCTACTTCGAATAACAAACTTAATCTTAAAGACTTTATTCAACCGATTGAAGCAGATTTTACCTTGGTTGAAAGTCAACTCAATAGTAATCTGATTGATGACAACCAACTAATCACAGAGCTATTAGCTTTAGTTTTTCAAGCTGGAGGCAAAAGAATAAGACCTTTATTGGTTTTGCACAGTTCTCATGCCAGCACGCCGGCTAATGGTAAATTCAACAATTTGCATATTACTCTGGCTGTGTTAACTGAATTGATTCATACAGCTAGCTTAGTTCATGACGATATTCTAGATAGCGCTTCGATACGTCGTGGCTCACAAACAATGAATAAGCGTTTTAGTGATCGTCTGGCTGTCCTTTTGGGTGACTTGTTATTTGCTCAAGCCTCTATTTGCTTAGCAAAAATTATGTCTCCACCAATTGTTGGAATTTATGGTCAAGTGTTGGGCGATTTATGTAGTGGCGAAATCCAACAAATGAAACAACAATTCGCTATTAATTTAAGTTGGCAGGATTATATAAATAAGTCGATCGCAAAAACAGCTTCGCTATTTGCTGCTGGCACGCATAGTGGGGCTATTTTAAATAATGCAGATAGTGAAATTGTTTTGGCTTTAAAAAATTATGGTTTGCATTTAGGTCTCTGCTTCCAAATCATTGATGATCTGCTGGACTATACCGGTAGCGCAGATAGTTTAGGAAAAGAAGCCGGTAGTGATCTCAAATCAGGAATAATTACAGCCCCAGCATTATATGTTTTAGAACGCAAAGACAAAGCAGCAAGTGAATTAGAATCTTTAATATCTACAAAACAGATTTGTGAAGCGGATGGTCTAAAGTCCGCCCTCGACCTAATTAAAAACAATGGCGGCATTGAGTCCACCATAAAATTGGCTCATGAGCATGGACAAAAAGCAAAAGATAATCTTTTAAAGCTTTCGCCTTCTGTCTATAGAGATTCTTTGGCAAGCTTTACTGACTTTGTTTTATACAGAGCAAATTAATCATGAACGGTACTCAGCAGCTACACAATGGAGAAGTAGTAACAAGCAATAAAGCTATTGCTGAGAATAAAAGCTTTTTTTATTTCATCGATAAAATCAATACCTGGTTAGTAAATAGCCTTTCTTCAGTCAAATTGACTATAGTACTTTTATCTTTATTAGCGGTAATGGTACTTTTGGGTGCCTGGTGTCCACAAATACCTCAAGGTGGACCAGGCAAAGTTGTTGAGCAATTTGGTCCGCAAACGGCAGATTATCTTATAAAGATGGGAATTGCTGACATTTTTCATTCGTTAGCTTTTTTATTGCTAATTAGTTTTATCACCGTCAATATTATTTTTGGCAGTTTCAGACATGTATTTCCAAAACTAAAATTATTGAAATCACCTATGCCGTGGCTAAGGGCTGAGCAAATTAATAAAATGCCAGTTCACTATCAATTTGAATCCAGTTTATCGCCTGCTGATTGCGAAAACAATCTTGCACGCACCTTAAAAAGACTTGGCTACAGTGTTTGTATAAACGGTAGTCAGTTAACTGCTGAATCAGGAAAATTTGGTAGGCTAGCTCCCACTGTTACCCATATTGGCTTATTGACACTTCTAGCTGGCGTAATTTTATCATCATGGACTGGATTTTCTGGATTTAAGGGTGTTTGCCCAGGAGAAACTCTTAGCTTTTTGGATGCCGAACATTCTCAACTTTGGCTTGGCAAATTGCCTAATTGGACAGTGCGTGTAAATGAAACACATAGAGAAGATTATCCAAGTGGCGAAGCTAAACAATGGTATAGCAATTTATCTGTGCTAGATCGAAACGGCAAAGTACAAAAAACTCAGACTATTTCTGTAAATGAACCTCTTTCATACAATGGTGTAGATGTATATCAGTCAAGCTGGGGATTGAAAACATTGAAAATACGCTTCAACAATGATGCAAAACAATTATCATTACAATCAATGGGAAAATTATTTGCCGCCTTTTTGCCCTTGCCCCAGAATGCTGTGATTATTTTTTCAATAAGAGATGCCCAGGCTCCTTTGCGTATTTTTGCTAAACGAGAAGATTGGTCTTCCCCTAAATTACTAAGCCAAGTACCTCTTGGAGGACAAACTGATTTAGGTGGCGTATCGCTTATTTATGAAGGAACGGTCGCTCAAACTGGATTACAATACAAATGCGATCCTGGACTGCCTATCGTTTATTTGGCTTTTATCTTTATAATTGGCGGCATTAGTTTAGCAGCAGTTCCACATAGGCAAGTATGGGCACAACTAAAAGAATCCCCATCAGGAAATAATAACAATCAATTGGTCACTATTGGTGGTACCACCAAAAAAGGTAAAATATCTTTTGCTCGGCAAATAGAAAATATCATGGAAAAACTGAAAAATGACTGAATTAACAATATCGCAAGTACAAATGACATTTACGAATGTTTCTGGGATATCTGCCCTTCTCGCATTTTGGGCATTTGTTCTAGGTGCAATCGGCAAATGGAAAACAAAAGTTTATCGTGTTGCTGAGATTTTGATTTTGTTAGGTTTTGTATGTTTGACTGCAGCTATTATTACTCGCGGTATAGAAGCGAATCGCTTTCCATTAGCTAATCTATATGAATCCACTCTTTGGTTTGCCTGGGCGATTATGGGTGGCTATTTACTCTTAGTAAGGCGCCTTGGACAAAATCAATTAGGCTGGCTAGCAGCATTGTTTGCAACGATGTTTTTTCTTTACGGCAGCTGGTTGCCTGGTAATCAACAAGTTATAACACCGTTAGTTCCGGCACTAGTTAGTTATTGGCGACAAATACATGTGCCACCGCTTATAATTTCATACGCTCTATTCTGTCTATCTGGGCTGTCGTCTTTAGTTGAACTTTGGTACGCTGGACATATTCGTTCGCTTATTCTGGCTGCTGTCACTATAGTCCTAGCTGGTACAGCAATATGTTTAGGCACTTATACAAGTATAGATACCGTTTGGTTGCAATTACTTTTTGTGGGCAGCAGTATTGCGGGTATGTTTTTAGCCTGGCGTAATTTATCTCATATTGCTACGGCTAAAGCTGATCAAGCAAAAGCAAATGTTTACGACGAAATAAGCTCTAAGGCAATATCAGTTGGCTTACCACTGCTCACTTTTGGCATTATTACCGGTGGGCTCTGGGCAAATCATGCTTGGGGAACTTATTGGTCTTGGGATCCAAAAGAATCAATGGCACTAGTAACTTGGATTAGTTACGCTGCTTATATTCATTTACGCGTACATCATGAATTATCAGCAGAACGTCTTTCGCTAGTAAGTATTATTGGCCTGATACTTACATTGCTAACTTATTTGGGATTCAACTCTTTGGGTTTTGGTGGTTTGCATAGTTATGGACGTTTTAAATAAGCATCTAAAAAAATATTTGTTATTGTTATGCACACCACTAACACTGTGTGCGAGTGGCTGCAATTTGGTACGAATGAGTAGCCTCGTGTCTTCCTCGATACCGTTTCCTAAAGTGCCCTATACAAGTACATACGAACAAAAATCGGATACAGATAAAATCAGCTATGTTACTGTGTCTTCTAATGGAAATGGTTATATGTTGCAAATTTCAAAAGGTGATAAAGATACTTGTTCCATTTTTGATAATGTCGATAAAAAAATGTATTTCTTCAACCTGGTCAATAAAAGCGTGGAGAGTTGGCCGCTGCAATATGTTGCCACTCCTTGGATGTATGATGAGGGGCTATATAAAGCATCTCCTTTTGTTGGCAAACAAATTGAAGAACAAACGGTTGATGGACGTAGATGCAATGTTTGGCTTTTCGAAAATGATCGATCAAAGACACGCACTAAATCTTATTTTGATAAAGAAACTGGCTGTTTAGTTTTATCAAATTATGAGTCAAGCGGAAAATCCGGCATACAACGTCTAACTAAATATTCGCCCACCAGTATGCCAGCCAGCGCTTTCCAAATTCCAGATGACTACAAGCTCACTATTATGGGATCGCATACGTTATGAGACGAGATAATTAAAGCTTTATTTCTTGAATAATTCCGTCTTTAACTAAGACCTCGCCGCCTTCTAATTTTTGAAATAAGTTTTCGCCAACTTTTATTTCAACCGGGCTTTCCAAAGTAAATTGTGTAACTACTGAACCAATAGGTAATTCTACTAATGCTTTACTTTGACCTTGCATGTCTTCTTTTAATTGATTGAGGCGAATTTTTTCTGCTTCTAATTGAGCGCGCAAATTACCAATTTGAGTACGGTCATCAGGCGAAGCCATATTGCCAGCCCGTTTTTCTAAATCAGCAATCGAGCGTTTTACTCTAAATTCCATTTGTTGCATTTCTGTTTCTATTTGCTGCAAGTTGCGAGCTATTTCATCACTTACTTGCTTTTTAAAATTTTCAGTAACTATAGTTCTCACAGCAATTTGTCTTGTTAATTGAATAGAATCAGCCATTTCTTACCTTTTTATATGCGCGGCTGACGTCTTCTGACGTCATCGCTTCAGTTTTGCGCTTCTTATTTTAGTCGAAATCTTAAATATCCAATGTAGATCATATAAATGTATGTCCACAGCCTGGTTGTCATTAGATTATCAGACACAAAGTATAGGATTATAGTAGACAAATGGAGAATAAAAACGGGAATAAACCCCTTCATGTTATTCTTGCCATAGAATTTATTAGTTTTCCGCTCTCCAGCCGGGGCATAGCGATTTTGCAATGAAACAATATCTAGAACTGGTAAAAAAGATATTAGAAGATGGTGAAGAAGGCGAAGATCGAACCGGCACAGGCACGATTTCGTTGTTTGGCTTACAAACAAAATATGATTTGCGCAATGGATTTCCCCTCTTAACTACTAAAAAAGTAAATTTCACAGGTGTACTTAGAGAATTATTGTGGTTTTTGCGTGGCTCAACCAATATAAATGATGACTTAAAACAGCACACTCCAATTTGGGATGCATGGGCCAATGAAAATGGCGAACTTGGACCCATATATGGTTATCAATGGAGAAAGTGGCCTAAATACACTCTTAATCCAAAAACTGATCAATATGAGGTGTCACACATAGATCAAATTGCTAATGCAATAGATTTGTTGAAGCACAATCCCAAATCACGTCGCATTATAGTAAACGCCTGGAATGTTTCTGATATTGATAAAATGGCTCTACCTCCATGTCATATGATGTTTCAATTTTATGTTTGTAATGGCAGACTCGATTGTCAGCTGTATCAACGCTCTGCTGATATTGCATTGGGTGTACCTTTTAATATCGCAAGCTATGCATTACTTATGATGATGTTTGCTCAAGAATGCAATTTAACACCTGGTATTTTTACCCATACGTTAGGTGATGCCCACATCTATCTCAACCATATTGAAGGACTAAAAAAGCAATTAGAAAGGATACCTGGTCCTTTGCCTACAGTTAAGATTGTAAAAAAACCGTTCTTTGATTTAGCTTTTGAAGATTTTGAATTGCTGAATTATGTACATCAGCCTTTTATCAAATTTCCAATAGCAGTTTGATGGAAAATGTTCTAGCTAAGATAAATGGTCCTGCTTTGATCGTCGCACACGATCAATCTTTAGGTATAGGTAAAAATAACAAGCTTCCTTGGCATATTCCAGGGGATATGAAATTTTTTCGAGAGATTACCTGCAAACCGATAAGCGAGTACAAGAATGGAAAAAATGTTGTGATTATGGGGCGCAAAACTTGGGAATCATTACCCAAGAAGTTTCAGCCGTTACCAGACAGAATAAATGTGGTCTTAAGCAAAAATCCCCAATATATTCTTCCATCAGCTTTGCGATGTGCGAGCCTTACCGAAGCCATGAAAGTACTTGGTGGTATTGATCATGGTAGAGTCTTTTTAATTGGCGGTGCTTCTATTTATAAGGAAGCAATTAATATGGACGCCTTTTCCACCTTGTATGTTACAGAAATTGAAGGAAAATATGACTGCGATGTATTTTTTCCGGAATATAGAAGTCTATTCTGTCTAGTTCAATCAGGACCAACAATTTCTGAAGGTGAGTATAAATATTGCCACAAAACATATGTAAGGACTCCAATTTAAAAACGGATTTGATGGAGATAATTTTAGTGTGACCCAAACACTAAGTGCTGACTTAATTATAGAAGCCTACAAACAAGGTATTTATCCTATGGATACCCATGAAGGAATACGTTGGTTTTCACCTGATCCTCGCTGCATAATTGATTTAGACCATTTTCATATGCCAAAACGCTTTGCGCGTACTTACAGGCAGGGGAAATTCACAATGAAAATAAACACTGCTTGGAATGAAGTTCTATTCCATTGTGGGAATAGAACAGAAACTTGGCTTAATGATGAATTGAAAAAAGCTTATACCGAATTATATGAAAGAGGAATGGCACACAGTATTGAAGCATATTATGGAAATGAATTAGCCGGTGGTTTATATGGTGTAAGCATTGGTGGAGCATTTATGGCCGAGTCGATGTTCCACTTAATGACAGATGCTTCCAAATTTTGTCTTGTTTTTTTGGTAGAACATCTAAAAAAACGTGGTTATGTATTGTTGGACACTCAAGACTTTAGTCTTCATAAAGCACGTTTTGGGGCCATTCTTGTATCAAGAGCTGTTTATCTAGAAAAATTAGCCCAAGCTATCAAGCCAAATTGTCAATTCGTAAGTTAAGGGCTTCTAAATTTTTCTGCAATTGGTATCTAACGCTTTAGGGAATAATAAAATATCGAGGATATGTTCTAAGTACGTCTTATACTTGTCAGTCATTACATGTTCTTTTAAAACAATCGGGTTGAGAAAATTATTTTATGGCGCTATACGCAGACTTACACAGACATCTTGGTGGAGCACTCCATCCTCGCATTATTTATAAGTTTCTCCAGCGTCAAGATCACCACATTCTAAGTTATTTTCCCGATTACGATGGTTTTTATTCATGGTTTACTCGTCCATGTCGCACGTTGGAAGAATTTGTCAAAATTCACACCTTAGTGGAAGAATTACAAAGTCTGGAGCATCTGCCCTATTTTTGTTTGAGACTTTGTCGCGGAGCTTACACTTTTGAGAATTTACAGTATTTAGAACTCAGATATAATCCGTATTTTCGGACTGATAAAAATTTGAGTACTGCTAAACGTATTGGTCAAATGAAGCTCATAGTTGAAACTATTACAGCTAATTTGAGACCAGCTGATTATCCGATTATCGTCAAACAAATAGTTATGCTTGATCGCCGATTGCCTTTGGAAATAAACGAAGCTATCTTGCAAGTAGCAAAAGATCATATAGGACCAGTGGTTGGCATTGACATTGGTGGACCAGAAATTGAACCAGGTAAATATGAAGTGTGGGTTGAATTATTAGCAAAAGGAAGAGCAAACGGTTTAAAAACCACCTGTCATTTAGGTGAAACGAGTTTAGCAAATGTGCACGAGCAATATTTTCCTGTTTTAGATCGTATCGGTCATGGAATTCACATCCCCTTACTTAAACCAGAAATGTTAAGCGAGTTAGCCAAAAGACAAATCACTTTGGAAGTTTGTCCAACTAGTTATCGACAAACTGGAGTTTTAAAAGATCTAGGAGACTTACGATCAGTTTTTTCTCGGTGCAGAGAAGCAGGGGTTGCAATTGCTGTGTGCACTGATAACCCTGGACGGAACCCAGCCCCATGCACGCTTCCAGGCGAATATGAACGTCTGATAGATCACGATGTAATTGAATTTTCAGATCTAAAACAAATTCAAAACGAGGCTTTTAGATCAGCATTTGGTTTTGTTGGATCATCTCGAGGTTAGTTGTATTTTCCAGCAAAGATATTTTGAAAGAGCAGTATTGCATATGCAATTTAGAAGAAAAAGTTACTTACTTACCCCCGAAATTGATCCAATATGTTGCAATTTATTTAAATTACCAGTACTCTAGTTTTGCGTGGTGTGATTTGGGTACTTGATCAAACATAGCCAGTCAAAAATAAAAACTACAAATCTAGTAGAAATTGACTGAAAAATAAAAAGCTAAATGTTCGAGATACTAAATCAAATAATGGTGGCGGAAATTAGTTAACTAAAAACTCTCAAGTGAGAGAATCACCTATGGTGAATTAGGAGGAAAAAAATGGCCGTAAAGAAGAAAAAAGCAGTAAAAAAAGCTGCCCCAAAGAAAGCAGTAAAAAAAGCTGCTCCTAAAAAAGCAGTAAAAAAAGCTGCTCCTAAAAAAACAGCAGTAAAAAAGGCTAAAAAGCGCTCGCCTAAGCCTGCTGCTACCAAAAAATCGACTGCTAAAAAGAAAACCGTTAAAAGAAAAACGGCAGTAAAAAAAAAGTAGCTAAAAAAACCAGTGCTACTAAAGCAGTCGCAAAAAAAGCTCCCAATAAAACGGCAAGCACTAAGCTGACTGCAAAAAAGTCCGTAGCTAATAGCCGTATGAAAATAATGCCTGCTAATCAACCGTTAGAGGCAAATCAAGTAAAAATACACTTACCTGAGTATGGCTCTGGGCACTTACGCTAATAAACGATATTAGTATAAGGAATACGGACAAAATGAAAGAGCAAAGCTCAAAAGAGGAAGACTGAAAAGTCTTCCTCTTTTACTTAGCAACCATTTTATGAACATTAGATCTCTTTACAATCAATAAAAGTGCTCTTTAGCAACCAAAGATATCTTTAGCACCAAAAAGTTGTATCAATCTCTATTGAAATTCTATTTTATACATTTGACAGACTATACAATATATAAAGTGAGGGTAAAGTGCTTTTACGATCCTGTATCGTCCAATAAGAAAAGGCATGGAGCAGACCTGGCTGGATGAAGACACCGCCTTGAAAGCGGCTGCCCGAAAGGGTTGGGGGTTCGAGTCCCTCCTGCTCCGCCATTTGAAAATAATGTGTATTTCTATAATATGAAAATAATTCGCGTTGCGCTGGCTACCAGCGACTTACATTCGCTGCTGCACAAAAGCATTTATTTGAGCAGCAACAAAGACTTATCTCTAAAAGCTTTTTTGTTGAGCAAAAAACAGCTCCAAGATGGCAGTTTTGGCAAACCTATTGCATCAAAGTCTTTCAGCGGCCCTTGTGTCGCAGAAATGAAAAATGATGTTCTAACAATTGGCTCAGACATAAACGATATTTTTTCGTTCCCTCGCTCAGTTTTGCAAAATACAGGAACATTACTGCCGGTATTTTTGATAAAAGCTGAATCAGATAAAATTTTTATAGGTGAGCATGCAGCTTCATCAAAATTATATAGCGGCGAGTTAATGATTATCGCCAACGATAAAAAAATACGCCCAATTCTATATTGTCCCTTAGAACTATATGTCCAGTCGGTTTTACATGGAGAAATGCCGGCAGATTATCATATTGAAGCAATAAAATGCCAAGCAGTTTGTGCAAGAAATTATGGCTTATATCCAAGAGTTGATCATTCAAGTGATTCTTGTGATGTATGTGATTCGTATCAATGTTGTCAATGCTTTGCCGGATTATCGGAGGAAGCAAATTCTTCTTATAAAGTAGCCTCACAAGCAACCAGCGGAGAGGTATTAGTCTACAAAAACGAGCCTGTTTTAGCTTTGTTTAGTTCTTGCGGAGGTGGACATACAGAAAACTATGAGGATTGTTTTTCGGACTGGAAAACCAATCAATTTCCCCCTACACCAATTCCTTATCTTAGAGGAGTTAGTGAAGATATAGCCAATAAGCAGATCAAACAGGTAATAGACGAAAAGGATTTGAAAATATTATGGAATATGACTAAGCCACCGACCGCCGATGCATGGGGTAGACAGTTTCGTTGGTCTATTAGTTTATCCAATCGAGAACTAGAATCACAGATTCACAATAATGTTATGTCTCTCTTAAATCAAAAAGATGTGACACCGTTTGTAGTATCACCATCCTCTGGGGTATTCGGTGAAATACTTTCTTTAGAGGTTTTAAAAAGGGGTGTTGGCGGAACAATTATTACTCTAAAAATATCAACTTCAAAGGGTGATTGGAAATTCACAAAAGAACTAGTTATTCGTAATTTGTTTCAGATGCCTAACATTCAGCTTACAAGACTTAAAAGCGCTAAATTCTATTTTGACCAAATAAGGGACAAGCATGATCAACTGATTAAATTGAATATTTATGGTTTGGGATGGGGACATGGGGTCGGTTTACAGCAAGTTGGGGCTGAAGGATTTGCTCGATTGGGGAAAAATTACACACAAATCCTGGCTCACTATTACACTGAAACTTCAATTGCAAAAATCTAGCATCGTTACTTTTCCAACAAAGCAGTTCTTTCATGATTGCGCTAGCTTTTCACTAGTCGAATCTCTATATTAATGTTCTGGGTACTTAGTTGATTAAACCGTACTATGCTTTTAGAACTTAAACAAATATAAACCGTTTAATCTTAACTGGGGGACTTATCAAATACCAAAGTAAAAAATGGCAATGCACAAAGCTTGGCACTCTGTGCATAACTTTTTTAGTTTTAACTTCCTGTGCTTCCAAAGATTTTAGTCCATTAAACATGACCACCTGGCGATGGCCTATTTCAACAAAAACATATGATGATTATATGGCAGCAGCCTATGAAGCCGTAAGCAATGGAGATTCAATAAAAGCGCTTGCTATGTATCGCAAAGCAGTTGAAACGGCTCAATCCGAATACGGTCCCAAAGATTTACGCATAGCTACAAGTGCCAGCTATCTTGCATCTTATTGTGCCTCGCTAGGTCTTTTAGGGGAAGCTGAGGTTAATTATAAAAAGGCCTTGAAATTGGACGAAATGAATTTAAGCCCTAACGATCCTGAGACTATACGTGTCAGAAATGCTTTAGCAGATGTGCTGATTAAAGTATTCAAGTCAGACGAAGCAAAAGCCCTTTTAAAGACTGCGAATTCATCCACACAAAATATTGACACAATTAAAGGAAGTCAATGATAAGGCGGGGGAAGCGCAATTATTGCAGCTCTACTTTTAATTGTCCGCTCTTATTCAAAATAATACGTAAGCTCAATACATTGCCTTCAGTGCGCGGTACATTTTCGTAAGGACTGCTGGACTTAACTATTTTTACTAAAGTGTCATTTACTTTCTGAACTTGATCTGGTTCAGCAATTTCCAATTTGCGTAATTGTCCGTCTTTGCTGAGATCTACATCCAGTACAATTTTCAATTTTTCTGTTTTGCGTTTTTTAATTACATCTTGCAGTTCACTCGATTGTTGAACGCGTTTTTGTAATTTTTCTTGCAGAACTTCACAGTATTTACTTACTTCTTCTTCAGTCGCCAACGTATTATCAGATGGGTTTACCCCTGGCACATGTATGGGAGGTGTTAATTCTGTCGGAGATTTAGTTTCAGTTGGTGCTGTAGCTGTGCTTGGTGCTATGTTTGTGCTCTCTGGTGCACTTCCGGGAATGTGTCCATTAACTCCTTCAAGTTTCTTTTGATTAGCTGCGTTAGTGAGTGGTTCAGCCATAGCATCAACTAGAAATAAAGTTGACTTAAAGTCAAAATTACCCGGGTTCAACGTTTGTCCCAACACCAAGATACCTTTTCCACTTTCTTTAGCGGGGAAAGAACCGATAAGCATTGTTTTGCTTGTATTACTTGCAGTTGTGTAATTGTAAACATAATATCGAAATGCGCCTTCACCGATTACTTGAGAACCTTCATACACCTTTTTTGCTGGCTCACTGGTTGCTACGACATCAGAAAATGGTGGGATTTGGGTGAAGCGATCCAAAGCTTGTACTGGAGACATGTCATTGAAGAGCACAAAAATAACTTTCTGATTACTCGAATCGGAATAAATCCCAAATGATGGCAATGGATTGGTAATATTCATGGTGTCTTCAAACCAATAACCAGGTGGGACGATTCCCTTAAAGCCAACTGAATTTACCGCTAATTTTACAGCTTGCTCAGCGTTTTTATTATTTACCGGCGTTGCTACATGTACAGGTTTTGGTGGTGATTGACTCGAACTAATGATAATAATAAGCAACAGAACTGCAAAAGCACCAAGTATGATAAATACTTTTCGATCAGATAGTTTATATTTTGTCTGCAGATCGCTGATAAGTTTTACAGGTATTTTGTTAATAAAGAACCCTTCAGGCTTAGTTTCTTCAGGCACATACTCAATTACGGCCCCACAATTAAAACAATTGCCTAGTTGTGCATTAGCGGCAAAACAAATCGGACATACATATTTCTCAAGCTTCTCAGTAGCAACTTTGACTTCTTCCTCTGCCCCTCTTACTCGCAAACCAGTAAGTTTTGCACCTGCTACTGGCTGCGATTCGTCACCCTCTTCGCCACTATCTGTAGTAGTACGCAATTTCTTGGTTCCCATATCAAAAAGGGCACCAATCCAGATCATTTGGAAAATTTGTCTATCAGCACTCTGTCCAGCCTTTAACTGCACAGGTCCATTGTGTACTCCAATAAGTCTGTAATTTTTTAGAATCAAAGCACCTGGTATACGTAAATAGAGAGGGATTGAATGCAAAAGATTCTTGGGTTGCAAAACACTAGCAACGCCACCAAAGTCACCATCCTGCCAGCAAGGAGCACCTGATAAAGGATCTAAATAAAAAGCTTTCAAGGCATCGCCAGGATTGATATCAAAATCCGTATGAGAAATTATCGGAGTTCCAAGTTGTCCACTAAGATGGAACGGGTTGGTTTTGTTAATCAAAGAAACAACACCATGGTTTGCGAGTTCACGCAGTCCCTGAGCCATAGTGTAGGTATCTGCTCCAACTCTTTCGCTAAGCTGATCAACGGTCATATAACCGTCGATACTGCGCCAGAGATTGCTTACGAGCCATTGCACATTTTGATTGAAAGATTCTACAGAGAAATCCTTTACTACCCTTTGATAACAAGCCCTTGGTCCACCAAGCTGATTAAGGATTCCTGATAATTCGTGTGCACGTCTTATGGACTCAGACATAAGGTCTTGTGCTGGCATTTCGATTTTTCTAATTTCGCCCCAAGCAAAACTGTAATTAGGTTGAAAGGCAAAACCTTTTGCAGATTGTCGGTAAATCAGCTCGGCAAAAGCCATTTCTCCAACAACACCTTGAAAATAAACTCTTTCAATAATTCCAGCTGTTAATTGAATATATGCCAAAGGTATATTGAGTTCATCGTAAAGAGTAAGCAGCCCCTGGCGTTTGGAAGCAAGGAGTTTCTTTACAACTTCTATTAGCTCACCCTCTTTTACCGGACCAGAAACCTCGACCCCATCTCTTGAAAAGGGTATAGTCAATGCTTTATGCAATTGCATAACTTCTTCGGGCAAAGGTTCTTTAACTTCTGACTGCATGACCATAGTAGCCAGATCATTAAATTGGACCGGATAACTATATTTGCTAATTGCGGTCTGAGCAAGATAGTTTTGTCTGGCTTCTTTGCGATCAAATTCAGGATGCAAGGCAATAGATTTTACGCCTAGAACTACACCAGGATGGCAAAAATTTACTGAGAGCGCCCAAGGAGCCTCTGTATAGTTAAAAATAGCGCCGGCACAAGTAACGAGTCGACTTTTTGAAACAATAAAAGCTTGCCCTAAAACGCGAGGTGGCTGAAGGGTATGGTCAACAATAATGCCTGAAGCATTAGCAAAATTTTGTACTAGCTTTTCAATCGTCATCTTTGGGTAAATAGCATACTAGACCAAGAGTGTCTTTCCGACGAGTTATATCATCCTTTTTACCTTTTAAGCTATGTCAATAATCAAATTTGAGATGTTTAGTTTAAAAAAATACGCCTTACTTTGATCTATACTCCATAAAGTCATTATTGGGTTGAGAGCTATGTCACAGGAAATTTTAGAAAAGAAACCAAAGTCTGGGGAAACAAAACCTTATCCTAATTATCGCGTCCTTTTACTTAATGACAATCATAATACTTTTGAGCATGTGGAAATGTGTTTAACTAAGCATATTCCAGGAATGTCTAAAGATAAAGCACATCAAATAGCGCTAAAAGTGCACAATGAAGGTTTGGCAGTAGTTTGGGTTGGACCCAAAGAAATTGCCGAAATGTATCATGAATTGCTTAAGTCCGAAGGTCTGACTGTAAGCTTGGAACCAGATCTTTAAATAAGTGCTGCTTTGTAGTCACCGTTCGTTTTGTAGCATTAGTTTCAATATTAAGATATCTATTACATAGCTACTTTATTACGACCGCTCTCTTTAGCTTTCTGTAGAGCTGTTTTGGCTTCCTTTAAAATAGCTTCGGGATTTAAATCATGAGGATCATATTCTGCTATGCCTACGCTTACGGTTACGCTTGGACCTTGTTGTGAAGCACTAAAGAAATTAGCTTGTTCAATTTCTAAACGCACTTTCTCGCCAAGCACTCTTGCTCCTTTGAGTGGTGTATTTGGTAAAACAATAACGAATTTATCACTGCTATAGCGAGCAATAAGATCGCTGCCCCTGATTATTGATAACAATCGCTCGGCAACTTTAACCAAAATTGTATCGGCAATAGCTTGCCCTAAAACCTCATTGATTTGCGAAAAACGATCAATGTCGATCATTAATAAAGAAACAGGCAATTTATTGCGGAAAGAGAAGAGTAGTTGTTGTTGGAGAAAGCCAATTAGAAATTCTAAATTGTACAAACCGGTTAGTGGATCTATAGCGGCTCTTACAGCTTCGCGACTGCGAAGGCTTTCTGTTTCTTGTTCAGCTAAGAGAAATTCAAATACTGGTTTTGCATAGCGCTCTATATAACTTATGATGGCGCGATCCATGGCTGTGAATTTTTCATTGTCGTACTTTGCAAAAATAAGAACACCTGGAGCTGAGCCTTCGCCAACAACCGGCACTGATATAAAATCAGATATTATTGAACCTCCTTTTTCTGTTATAGCTGGTGTACTGACTATAGACATTTCTCCTGACACAACTAGTGAATCGTTTACTGTTTTTAGCAAATTATCAAAAGAATTTTTATTGAGACCTTTAATACCAGAAAAGGCTAGCCATGGTTTGTGCAAGCCTGATACACCCATTCCGCAAAGATCGGCTCTAAGAATGTCATTAATAGCAGCGAAGCACTCATTCAAATAAGTTTTTATTTTTGGCCTATGCAATAGAGCCAGCATACGCATAGCTACTGATCTTTCTAACAAAAGCTCAGTGTTTAGCGAATCGTACCAATCAGTCTCCATTCTTAAAGAACTCGTTGCTGGCAATAATTCTATTTGTTTAGGTCTGCTGCTAATATTTTGTTTTAGATCTTCGGCAATTAACTTAGCTAGGCTTTGGGGCTTCTTTAGCACCTCAGTAAATTCGGCTACACGATCCGGTTTAGCAAACCAGCTTGCTTGAAATGCATTTTCTTTGATCTTTTTTTCGCCTACAATAATAAAGGGCAAATTAGAAGTAAAAGGATTAGATTTAATAAAAAGACATAACTGATAGCCATTCAATTTGTCGATTCTATCTCTAGAGATGATTAAATCTATCCTTTCTTTTCCTAAAAGTGTAATTGCCTCCTTACTATTAGACTTGTGTTTAACTTCCCAATTATCGTTACTTATTTGTTTGATAAAACTTTGGTCGAAGTCACCAACAAACAATATTTGTGCCTTGTTCATTATCGTGCCCTTTTATAGTAATTAGTTGAAATAGCTAGAGAGCTAATACTATCCATCCTAGTACCTTTTTTACGCCTTGCCAATTATGGCTGTTGTTGTGGAAGCCAGGCTTCTTACTTTTTGGTCTACCCATTTTTTATGCATTTGGGCATTTTTTGCTTTAAAAGACGGTAAATAAGTAATAGATGTTATGATTTTTGGAAGTATTAAACTTAATTTTCACTATTTTAACTTTTGAATTGCACAATTAATATATGTCTACTACTGTCCAAAAAAATGAAATTCCTTCCTTTAATCTTTCAGAAGAGCAAAATCTGATAGAGGCTACTGTTAAGGAAATTGCCCAAAAAGAATTTGCACCCAGAGCAGCTGAAATTGATCGTAACCATCGTTTCCCGCGCGAAAATTGGGAGATTCTTGTGCAGTCAGGTTTAGTCGGTTTGCCTTTTCCAGAAGAATATGGAGGAGCAGGGCTTGACCATGTTTCGTATGCTATCGTCGTCGAAGAATTAGCTTCCGCTTGCGCTACTACGTCAGTCATGTACTCAGCTCATGTTTCTTTATGCGCAACACCTGTATTCATTTTTGGCTCCGCTCAACAAAAAGAACGTCTATTGAAGCCGCTCTGTTTAGGAGAAAAAATGGGGGCTTTTGCTTTATCTGAACCTGGCTCTGGATCTGACTCTGCAGCGGCAACCTGTATGGCGAAAGAACAAGGTGACAACTTTATTTTAAATGGTGCAAAAAATTGGATAACAAATGGCAAAGAGGCTGATTATTACTTAGTAATAGCTCAAACTGATAGAGCATTAAAGCATAAAGGATTAGTGGCATTGATTGTGGAGAAAGGTTCAGCGGGCTTTTCATTCGGTAAATTAGAAGACAAGTTAGGTATAAAAGGATCATCTACATGTCAAATCATCTTTGAGAATACACCGGTGCCTAAAGAAAACATGCTAGGAAATATTGGTGACGGTTTTAAGGTAGCCATGGTCACCCTTGATGGTGGCAGAATAGGTATTGCAGCTCAGGCAGTAGGAATAGCACAAGGTGCCTGGAATCACGCTTTGGCTTATGCCAAAGAACGAGAGGCTTTTGGCCAAAGAATATGTGATTTTGAAGCTATAAGATTGATGTTTGCCGAAATGCAAACAGAAATTGATGCAGCACGACTATTAACGCATCATGCAAGTATTGCTCAGGATAATGGGCTACACTTTACTAAAGAAGCTGCCATAGCTAAACTTTATGCCTCAGAAGTAGCTATGCGAAGCACAGTAAAATGTGTACAAATCTTTGGCGGTTATGGGTATGTAAGTGATTATCCAGCCGAACGATATATGCGAGATGCAAAGATTACTGAAATATACGAGGGCACCTCAGAGATCCAACGTCTTGTTATTGCTAATCAGTTATTGAAGGGGAATTGAATATGTCATGGCAACCGCCACCATCAGCCAAACCACAAATGCCTCCGCCAGCAGGTCCCAAACCTAAAGATGAAAATATAGATTTCTACGAACTTCTTCAAGTAAATCGTGACGCGCATCCAACAATCATCCGTTATGCTTATCGCTTTTTAGCAGCTATGTATCACCCTGATAATGGTGAAACCGGAAATGCCGACAAATTTAGAATTATCAGTGAGGCTTGGCGAACTTTATCTGATGAAGGCAAACGGGCTGCTTATGACCTTAGTTTGGGGCTTATGGACCAGCGTAAGTCAGAACTCAATAAAACTGAGGCTACGGCTGCACCAATCTTTAAAAAAGATGGATTACCACATAATCCCAAAACTAATTTGACCTGGGATGAAATAGAACTGCGTATAGCAGTATTACAAGTACTACTAGAAGCACGTCGTAAGCGACCTCAAACTGGGGGCGGCTCCGGTAAAATGCTTATGGATTGCCTGAATATAGATACTGTTTCTGTTGTTGAATTTGCTCTTTGGTATTTACGAGAAAAGGGATATATAGAAGTAGGCGAGCGTAATTTCATGATTACAGCTAGCGGTGTAGATTATCTGACTGAACAGTTATCGAAAACGCAAGTGTTAGGTGGCGGCAGTGCTACTGAAGAAAAAACAAGAGCATTAATTGAAGCTTCGGGAAGCAATAATCCTGCTAAATAGGTTTATTCTTCATCCTCATCTAATTCGTATGCGCTGCTATTGAAAGAGCGACGATGATGGACAGTCAGTCCATGCTTGGTCATTGCTTGCCTGTGAGCAGCAGAGCCATAGCCTTTATTTTGATGCCAAAGATATTCTGGATATCCTTGCGATAACTCTTCCATAAGCTGATCGCGAAAAACTTTAGCAATTATAGAAGCTGCAGCAATAGAGGCAGACTGTGAATCTCCCTGTATGATGCACATTTGTTCGTAATTGCACTCTGGAATTTTTTTATTGCCATCAACAAGAAGGAGCATTTCACTTACAGTTTCAATCTGGGCAATTAGTTGAATTACTGCCCGTTTCATAGCAATAAATCTGGCTTGCAAAATATTGTATTGATCAATTTCTTCTACAGATGCTGAGCCTATGCCAAAGCTAGTATTCCCACGTAAGGTTTGAGCCAATTCTATCCTTGTGTCTTTATCAACTTTTTTAGAATCATTGAGTTTAGCAAGACTTTTTGCAAATTTGCTCTTCGTTTCAATTAGTGGAAGAACAATAGCAGCAGCTACAACTGGTCCAGCTAAGCAACCAATACCTACTTCGTCTACCCCTATTATAGTTACATGCCCAGCTGCATCTTTATAGGAATTTCTAACTGTGTGATCAAATGACAGCAAAGAATTGAGAGCAGACTTGCTTTTTTTACCAGCCTTCTTTGTTGTATTTTTTTTGGCAATAACTGTTTTAACTGGCATATTTATTCAAATTGACAAATTTCTAATTAGACTCAGACTCTGTCTAAAAATACTCCGCCTAATTTGCCATCATTAAGATCTAAAAGTAATGTGTGAGCCGCTCTATTGAGATTATACTTTCCCCCGGGGCTCAAAAAACCTCTTTTCTGAGCCAGTGTCTCAAGATTTATATTCTCATCTTCAGATATGTCCAAATATTGTTTTATTGCTAATGGATAATAAATTTTGAGAAAAGTCAGAGACTCATTGGCTAAAGTCTCAGTTTCATCGGGGGCAGCTTTTAATAAATTCAAAATGGCTAGCTTAGTTCTAGTTTTGTTGTCCAAATTTTCTCTTGGCAAAACCCCTGGCGTGTCTAATAGCTCAAGGCCCTTATCAATTTTTATCCATTGCGGTCCTTTTGTAATACCTGGCTTATTACCAACTTTGGCTCTTTTGTGACCGATTAGCCAATTGATAAGGCTCGATTTACCAACATTAGGCATACCCACCACACAAATGCGAATTGTGGTTGTACTAAGACCCTTTCTTTTAGATGCTTCGCGCTTTACTTTAGTGAGATCTTCAATGATTTTGAGTATAGTTTGCTTATGCTGCTTTGACTTAAGCGATAAGGCTATTGCTTTTTGATTTGGCAATTTATTGAGCTGCTCCAGCTCATTATCCAGATATTTTTTATCAGCAAGATCTGATTTATTCAAAAGCAGCAATATTGGCTTGCTGCCAAAAATCTCTTTTGCTTTGGGGTGCCGGCTTGAATAAGGGGCCCTTGCATCACAAACTTCTATAAGCAAATCAATATATTTGATTTGCCCTCTAATAATTTGCCAATTAGACATTACCATGAGAGCAAATTAAGATTTCACTATATTCAAATTAGGCTGAGGCTGGAGGATTTTCGAAATTTTCAGGGGCAGCCGTTGCAACAGCTTGCTTTTCTTGAGCTATTTCGCGAATACGAGTTGCTTTGCCGGAACGCTTACGCAAATAGTAAAGCTTGGCTCGGCGCACATGTCCTTTACGCTGGACAGCAATCTTTTCTACACGAGGCGAATGAAGCAAAAATACTCTTTCAATGCCAACACCTTGGAATACACGGCGGACAGTGATTGTCTTACCTAAGCCGCAACCACGCTGCTTGATGACAACCCCTTCATAACCTTGGGTGCGTTCTTTTCCGCCCTCTTTAATTTTGACGAATACTTTGACTGTATCGCCTACTTCGAGCGATGGCAGGTTTTTTTTCAGCAAGCCGGCTTCAATTTCGGCAATGACTTGATTCATGGCTAATTTCCCAAATATATACTACAGAGGCTTGTAATGATAACACAGAGCTTATAAAGCAAGGTCAGATGATCATTCTTGCTTAATGAATATCATCAAATTGTCACTGCTTTTGTAATACTTTTAATTCTTCGATGAAGTCTTTAATTGATTTAAACTGGCGATAAACTGACGCAAAACGAACATAAGCCACTTGATCGAGGTTTTTCAATCGAGCAAGAGCCAATTCGCCTAAAAAACTAGATTTAACTTCTTGCTTATTCAATGTCGCTAATTCATTCTCTACAGAATCAACTAATTCATCAATTTGATCGGCTGTAATAGTAGTTTTTATACCGGCCCTGACAATACCAGCGCGGAACTTTTCTCTAGCGTAGGGCTCGCGTCTACCTGAGCGTTTTATGATAAGTGTTTGCATTGCTTCAAGTCGCTCGTATGTGGTGAAGCGTTTGCCACAGTTTTCGCATTCACGACGTCGGCGAATTGAATTCTCTTGGCTGAGCCTGGATTCTAATACGCGTGAATCTTGATGATTACAAAAGGGACAATTCATATGGGGAGATTTGTTTCCTAAATAACAGCAGAGGTTTTGTGATTGTATACGGACAGAGGATAAAATAGAAGAAAAAGACCCCGAATCAGTGATGAATTAAAAAATGTCGGTACACAAACATACATACTATCAAGTTCTGGGACTTGAACCTGCAGTAAGTAGCTTAGAAATAAAGCTTGCTTATCGGACTTTGGTAAAAAGTGTCCATCCAGATATTGGTCATAAGAAACTGACACCACATCAGATTGAAAATGCCACGCAACAAACGGCAAAACTGAATGAAGCTTATGAAACACTCAAAGACAAGTCTAAAAGAGCGGCATATGATTCTTTGATTGGTGTAAACGGTAAAGGCAAGGTTGTTAAGCTTTCATTAGAAAACTCTCTTGAACAAAGAGAACAATATTTAGCTAAAGTCTTTTATCCAGCAAGACAAAGAATAAATCGCATCCTTTCAAAATACAAAAAACAATTAGCTGAACTCTCTCAAGATATATATGATCAAAATCTGGTTGATGAATTTGAACGCTATATAGACGAAGTCGAGTCGACATTACTTGTAGCTTCGCAGAGTATGACGAGACAAGCAGCCCCAAGTTCATTATCAGCAGCTGAATTGATGATGAGATATTCAATTGCCCAAGCAGCTGACGGATTGGAAGAATTACGATATTTTTGCGGCAATTATGATTATAACCATCTGTCAATGGCAGATAACCTGTTTAAAGAGTCTAGTAATTTATCTAAACAAGCATTCAGCCTGACACGGTCTTAAAACCGGTAGAAATCATACTGCTGTTACTTGACGATTGTGTTTTCTAACGATTAAGGGTTCGTTGGCAACATTTCCATAAAGATCGTAAGGTTCAGCATTGTCTATTTTAACCATGACGATATCACCCACGGTGACAGTCTGATCAGGGTCTTGTACATAAACCTGATTGTCAATTTGAGGAGCATCCCAAGCTGTGCGTCCTTTGTATAATTCACGCTCGCTATCATATTCTTCTACTAATACTGGAATAGTTATTCCAACAAGTTTTGCATTAAGCTCAGCAGCTATTTCATGCTGGGCTTTCATAATTTCAGCTCGACGAGATTTTTTCACTGATTCTTTAACTTGATTATCCATATGTCCGCTTGGTACTTCCATTTCGCGTGAATATGTAAATACACCCAAACGATCAAAACGATGTGTTTTTATGAATTCAAGCAAGTGCTCATAGTGTTCATCTGTTTCACCAGGGAAACCAACAATAAATGTTGTACGTATACGTACACCTGGCAAGTGCTTGCGAATCTTTTCTACAACCCTTTCTGGATTGAGAGGGCGAGCCATTTGCGAAAGCACTTCAGGATGACTGTGTTGAAGGGGAATATCAATATATTTAACTACTTTTGGTAATTTAGCTATTGTTTCCAAAAGCTTTTCGTTTACTTCGGTAGGATACGCATACATGATTCTTATCCACTGCAAATCTTCAATATCATGCAAAGCCTCCAGCAAATCAGGTAAAGCTTGGCGTTCATAAATATCTAAACCATAATAAGTTGTATCTTGAGAAACAAGAATAATTTCACGAGCGCCATTTTTTACAAGTACTTTTGCTTCTTCAACTAATGATTCTATAGAACGAGAACGGAATTTACCGCGCAATTGCGGAATGATGCAGAAGCTGCAGGTATGATTACAGCCTTCGGCTATTTTTAGATAAGCAAATGGACCAAGATTTGTCGACATGCGCGGCAACAAGTCTTCAGTAATATATGTAGGCTTGTCGCTTACAGCATTTATCCGTAATTTTTTATCCTCGGCAATAGCAGTTATAACTTCAACCACTTTATGGATATCACCAGTACCAATTAATGCTCTTGCTTCAGGAATTTCTTTAAGCAAATCATCTTTATAGTGCTGAGCTAGGCAGCCGGCAATAACTAATTCTTTTCCTTCTTCAGCTAATTCAACCAAAGTACGCACTGACTCTTTTCGAGCCTCACCTATAAATGAACAAGTATTGATGAGACAAATATCAGCTTCTTGCTCATCAAAAGTGACAGGAAAGCCGGCTTCGTTTAAAAGACCCAGCATTACTTCTGTGTCAGCTGTATTTTTTGGACAGCCTAATGAGATAACACCAATTTTGGGTTGATACAAGGTAACGTTCTCCTTAAGTCATTAATAGTACTATATTGCTGACAACTCATGGAGAGAGTTTACCTTTTGCTTATAGTCTTTAACAATGAGCAATTATTCAGAATAACGATAAGGAACATCTATGCCCTTGCCGTTTTGGCTGTTGTTGTCGCCGCCTTCGCCATTTTCATGAGCAGTATTGTCATGGCTTGGATGCGCTTTATTTGTACTAGCAATAGCTGGCTTTTTGGTAGGTGCTACTGTGGTGATGGAATCAGCAGTGGGCTTTTTTATTTGTGCAGAGACACCGTCTGGAGTGGCTTTTTTATGAACAGTCGAAGGTGCTGACTCTGTAGATTGACTCACGGTTGATGTTTGACTTTCAGCAACTTGATTGGCTTTGCCACTAGCAAAAGTTTTTTCAGTTATTTTTCCAGCTAATCCAAAAGGTTCAGTTTTACCAGCAGAAGTAATTAGAACATTACCACCGTTACCTGCTCTTATACGAAAACCCTCTTTATCGGAAAAGTCGTGACTATCTCCAGCTTCCATAAATCCATTAAATAAAGCTTCACCACTACTTATAGCCTTTACTTCAACCCAGACGTGATTTTTTGCTTTAAGGATTATATGCGAAGTGTCATTATCAGATGAGGTTTCTTGTCCTGAAGAGACAGTGTCGCTTTGTTTATCTGCAGAATCATTACCTGCTTGATTATTTTGTCCTGAGTTATTCTTGCCAGGATTGACTCCTGCAGTTGATTGTTTGAGTGTAAGCAAGGCCGAATCTTGTTGAGATAAATCAATTGCCCCTTGCCTATTAACCAAATAAATAATCAAGCCTAAAATCAAAATGATCCACAAAGCATAAAAGGGAATAAGTTTAATTAGATTAGGTGCTGAATGTTCAATGGGTGGACGGCTATAATATGTAGCCGGGGGTGCATTGTTACCATTATTTCTTTTGGGAACTCTAAGACCAAAACCCTTTTGTGGCTTTGTAGATGGGCCTTCTATTTCAGTCCGGTATTCATCTGCTAATTCTTGACCGTCTAAACCAACACATTCAGCATATCTTTTGATAAAGCCGGACACATAAACGGGTTCTGGTAGGTCATCAAAATTGCCAGAGTCGATAGCCGATAAATGACTGAACGGTATTTTTGTCTTTTCCTGAATTTGCGAAAGAGACAACCCAGAGCCGTCACGCGCTGATTTTAGTTTTTGTCCTATTTCTTCTAAACTCATTGCTTCTCTAACTACCAGCTTTTATTTCCTTTTGCAGGCGGATTAATTCTTCTTTGGTTAAATGTCTCCACTTGCCTTCAGCAAGACCTCCTAATTGTAACTTACTAACAGCAGTTCTGACTAATGCCACTACAGGTAAACCTAGTTGGGCACACATTCTTCTAATCTGTCTATTTTTGCCCTCTTTAATAGCTATTTCGATAATCGATTGTCTCTCGTCATCTTTTATAAGACGAACTTGTGCTGATTTAGTTTTGGCTTCTTTTAAATCCATGCCCGACTTAAGCTGATCCATAGCTTGGGCTGTAAGTTTACCAGCAACTGTTACCTGATAAGTTTTTTCCACACCATGAGTAGGGTGAGTAAGTTTATTAATTAAAGCACCGTCATTGGTAAGCAAGAGCAGTCCGGAAGAATCATAGTCGAGTCGCCCAGCCGGTTTGAGATGACGGAGATCGCGAGGTAATAAATCAAGAATATTTTTGCGACGAAATTCATCTTGGCAAGTACTGACAATAGATTTTGGCTTGTGAAGAATAACGTATTGATGTTCAACGGCAGAAATTTTTTTCCCTGCCACCACTAATCGATCACTTTTAGGATCAACTAATACACTAAAGTCAACAACTATTCTGCCGTTAACTTTAACTTTACCTTCGGAAATAAGCTTATCAGCTGCCCGGCGTGAACAAAGTCCACAATCAGCAATGGCTTTATTCAAACGTACTTTATTATTTGCCGCAGACCGCTTTAGTGGCATAACTTTATATGTCATAGCCCTCGGTCAGCTTTTGATATTTGACTAACTATGTTCAACAGGTTCTTTTTTCCCTGGCATATTTTCAGAAGCCATTTTCAAGAGATCTTCGCCTTTAGCCTGTAAATTAGCTATGGCTTCATTAGTTTTAGACTTTATTTCGGTAATAGACTCAGTGGCTTGTTTGTATAAATCTTCAGACTCATGCACTAATTGCTTGCGTAATTCAGCACCTGATTTGGGCGCAGAAAGTACTCCACAGAAGAAACCGAGCACTCCACCAATAGCAAGTCCTTCAATGAATCGATTAAAATTTGACATTTCATTTACCTCTTATGAATTTTCATCTTTGGCACTTAAATATGCCTGTATACCAGCTAAAAGGCCGGCACCGATAACTTTGCCCCCTTTTTTTGCATCTCCGGCAGCTCGTGTCAGATTGTCTGTCATATTTTCCATTTTATCCGAAACATTACTGACACTCGTTTGTGCCAAATCTTGCAGTTTTAAAACTCCGCCCAATAATTTACTCGCTTCTGAAAGAGTCGGTTGCAATTCAGTAGAAACTGTATTAGCAAGCTTTTCAAAAGCGTTTAGTGTGCGATTCGCTTGCGGGACCAAACTAAGGGCAACACCAAGCAAAACAAGTATAGCCATACTTAGACAAAGCAGGCTAAATACAACAATCACATTTAAATTCGCATTAAGTACCGAATTAACTTGATCCATACTTAGCGATGTTGAAAAGGCAATACTGAGGAGCCGCCGAGCTCAAGCTCTTCTCTCTTTTTAGCAGCAGCAAGCTTTCCTGCGGCAACTGCTTTTTTGATACGTTGGGCTTGTTCTTCAATAACTAGTTGAAAATAATTAATAGCTGAAGCATAAAGATCTAGCGAATCATCAAGAACTTCGCTTAATTTATGAGGCACGTCATTTGCTGATTTCTTAAGAACACCTCTAACTTCACTACCAGATTTTGGAGTGGTTAATAGTGCCAGAGTTGCGCCACCAAAAATACCAACCAGAAATCCAACAAACCAAACTGAAAGTGAACCACCCGATTGTGGTGCGCCAGATGAATTTGACATATTTTGTTGCATGAATTTTCTCCATCTAGAACGTCAATAGGAGTATAGCACCAAGCAGCTGATTCTGCAGCTATAAGCCTGTTTCTTTAATTAACCACGCTGCTTAAATTGTTAAACCAGATTCTTGTTTTTCGAGAAGCGCTTGTGAAATGACGTCACATAAGTGTTCAGCAATGGCACGTTTGGGCATACGCGGCAGAGTTTCTCGCTCAGCAGAAACGCTCATTATGACAACAGCATTATCATCGCTGCCAAAACCAATATCTGGCACGCTAATGTCATTGCCGACAATGACATCCAAGTTTTTGCGCTGTAATTTTTCAGCTGTATTGCTGAGTAATTCTTCTGACTCAGCAGCAAAGCCGATGATTACTTGATCTGGACGTTTTATTTGTCCTAATAAGTCAAGAATATCTGGATTTTTGGTTAATTCTAAAGTAAAGTCTTCAGACACATTCTTTTTGATTTTTTGCACCGAAACAGCAAGCGGTCTAAAATCGGCAACAGCTGCTGTCATTACTAAAGCATCACAACTATCAAACTCACCTTCTACTACTTCTTGCATTTCCAGGGCAGTTTCGACCACTATTACTGGATAAGGACGGTCAACTGCAACTGTGGATATCAGCTTGACAGCAGCTCCGCGAGCATAGGCTGCATCAGCCATGGCAATCCCCATTTTACCTGAGGATTTATTTCCTATAAAGCGCACAGGATCTATGGGCTCTCTGGTGCCACCTGCGGTGACAAGAATATTTTTTCCAGCTAAAGTCTGATGAGAGAATAATTGTCCTTGAATGGCAGCCATTATGGAGTCTAAAGAAGCCATCTTGCCTGCGCCCCAATCACCACAGGCAACTTCGCCTGTTTCTGGCGGCACAATTTTATAGCGGAATTGATTCTCAAGGATGGCAAGATTATTTTGAGTAGCAGGATGTTCCAGCATTCTTGGATTCATAGCAGGAGCAAGCAAAACTTTTGCCTTGGTAGCTAGCACTGTCGTTGTCAACAAATCATCACAAATACCAGAGGCTAATTTTGCAATTATGTTGGCAGTAGCAGGAGCAATAACAAATAAATCCGCTTTTTGGGCTAAATCAATATGCTCTGGACGCCAATCTATATCGTCAGCAAATTGCTGGCAATGTGCCTGATTGCGAGTCAAAGTTTGAAAGGTTAAAGCACTAACAAATTGAGTTGCAGCTGGGGTAAGGATAGTATGTACATTAGCCCCTGCATGGCGCATCAATGATGCTAAGTCACAGGCTTTATAGGCAGCAATGCCCCCACTTACACCTAAAACAATTGTTTTATCAGCTAAGGGGTTAGCTTTAAATTCACCAAAATCAGGCTTGTCCTCTTTTTTCACAGTTTACCTTCTTGTCTTTATTAAGAACCCCTTCAAAAAATGGTTGTCTGCATGAACACAGTCGTGGGAAAACCATTACTTTCTGTTATTATTATGAGCCTTTCAAGGGGATTTAAGGATAATTTACCCTTTTTATTTACCAATGAACTGCTGCGCTAAAGCAGTCGTTTAAACAAAGCCTAGTTTAACTCAATCTTGTCAAAGGTGATATGGAAAAGTATTACATCACTACCGCTATCGACTATGTTAATGCTAAGCCACATATAGGACATGCTTATGAAAAAATGGCTGCGGACGTTCTTGCCCGCTATCATCGCTTGCTCGGCAAAGATGTCTTTTTTGTCACTGGGCTTGATGAACATGGTTCCAAAATTGAAAAGGCTGCCAAGCAAGCCGGTATAGAACCACAAAAATTTTGCGATCAAATGGCAGAAGAGTTTAAAAAGGCTTGGAAAGCTTTAGACATTTCTTACGATTATTTCATTCGTACCACTGAAAAACGGCATTACAAAGCCTCGCAAGAAATATTTGCTCGCCTACAGGCAAAAGGAGATATATACAAGTCTTCTTATACCGGTTTATATTGCGAAGGATGCGAAGACTTTATTAGAGAAAGAGATTTAGATGAAAATGGCAATTGTCCAACTCATAAGACTAAGCCAAGAAGCTTAAGTGAAGAGAACTATTTCTTTAAATTGTCAAAATACAAATCAGCTATCAAAGAATGGTTACAGAGCAATAAGGACATATTGCAGCCTGAATCTCGGCGCAAACAAGTACTAAACCAATTAGATGATCCAGAACTTGGTGATTTTAGCGTTACCAGATCGCGCACATCTCTAAATTGGGGCGTACCGGTTCCAGGAGATGACAATCAGGTTATATATGTGTGGCTCGATGCTTTAACTAATTACATAACAGCAGTTGGATTTCCTGATGATAAAGTCATGTTAGAAAAATACTGGCCAGCAGACTTACATCTAATAGGAAAAGACATAACCAAGTTTCATTCTATTTATTGGCCTGCCATGCTAATGTCCGCCGAACTAGCTTTGCCAAAACATATATACGGGCATGGTTTCATTACTGTTGAAGGACAAAAAATAAGTAAATCATTGGGCAATGTAATCGATCCTCTCGCTTTAGCAAATGAGTATGGGGCAGATGCTGTAAGATTTTTTCTTTTTTCTTGCACATCATTCGATCAAGATGGCGACTTTTCAAAAGAAGAAATGATACGCAAAGTGAATGCCGATCTGGCTAATAATTTGGGTAATCTATTAAATCGTACATTGACGTTAGTAGATAAAAACTGCGATGGACTTGTGCCAGAAGCCATAACTAACGAAACTTTGCTAGACCAAGCCAAAGCAACTCAAATAGCTGTTATAGAGCATATGTCTAATTTAGATTTTTCAAGAACTCTAGAGTCAATTATTTCTTTAATTGATAAAACCAATAAATACTTGAATGACGAGAGACCTTGGGATTCTTTCAAAAAGGGCAAGACTCAAGAAGGACAGATAGTGCTGTATACGGTACTAGAAGTCTTACGACAATCAGCCATTCTCATTCAACCTTTTGTGCCAAATATCGCTAATGATATATGGAACCAACTTGGTTTTGATAAGTCTTTAACGGAATTGGTTTCTACTAAAGAAATGGATAAACAACTTGATCCTACTTATCGCATTAAGCCTGGGCAAAAAACAAATCGCCAAGGACCTGTTTTTATGCGTATTGAAGAACAAGTGCTTTCATCTTAAATAATTAAGGGTCAATGTTAACTTCCGGTTAGACAATATAGATTTATGCTAATTGCTTTTGACTATGATGGCGTTTTAGTGGACTCAATGGAAGAGATCATCAAATTTGCCAATAGAGCTCGGCACCTGGTTGGCTTTAACCGCCAGGTAACTAAAGAGGACTTGCAGAATTTTGAGAATCTTACTTTTGAAAGCGTCGGTAGATTTTTAGGCATATCGGAAGATAACATTTTGCGCTTTTCTAAACAAATAATGGGTTTGCTTCAAGCAAATTTAGCTAAATCAAAAGTTTTTATCGGCATGCCAGAAGTAATTCGTTCACTATCAAACGAACACACAATTGTACTTATCACGTCTAATTTGAAAGATAATGTCAAAAAGGTTCTTATGGAACACGACTTAGATTCAAGTGTCAAGAATATTTTTGATGGCAGCGATCCATCTTCGAAATCAGAAAAAATAATACGAGCTGGCAGCCAATACAATTTTCCAACCAACCAAATCATTATGATTGGAGACAGTAAAAGTGATATTCATCAAGGGAAAGTAGCAGGAGCAAAAACTATTGCAGTCACCTGGGGATATCAGCCGCTAGATGTATTACTGACTGCTTCTCCAGATTATATTGCTAAATCACCAAGCGATATTATCGAAATTTGTGAACAAGCTGCTGCGCTATAACAATAAATAGATATTAGAGCTCTTTTTCAATATCTGGAGCTATTTGGTTTGGTTCGACGATAGGAGCATATCTTTTAACTACTTTGCCTTTTCGATTAACAAGAAATTTGGTGAAATTCCATTTAATGTCCTGGCTTCCCAAAACACCTGGTGCTTTCTTAGTTAAATACTTAAAAAGAGGATGGCTATTTTTTCCATTCACTTCTATTTTGTCAAACATTGGAAAATCCACGCCATAATTTCTCTGGCAAAAATTAGAAATGGCATTATTGTCACCTGGTTCTTGATTGCCAAATTGATTGCAGGGAAAGCCCAATATTATTAGACCACGCGATTTATATTGCTTATACAATTGCTCTAATTGCTGATACTGAAAAGTAAAACCACAGTGACTAGCCGTATTCACAATAAGTAGAACATTGTCTTTGTATTGATCCAGAGAAATTTCTTTTCCTTCAATTGTTTTAACTCGAAAGTTGTAAATATCATCCATATGCAAAATTGAACCTGTTTTACGTAAAGCAAGCTTGGTATTACAAGGCAAGTTTACTATACAACTTAGACTGTGATGCTAAGTCTCAAGTTTTGACTTAAGGGGCATGATTTTATTGATCCAAAACACTATTGCTTGTGTGAAGTCGGGGATTCACGGTGCCTGGTATGAAAGGATTGCTGATAAGATAGCTAGACGTCATTTTTAAAAGATCATCATTATCGTAATTTGATACCAAAGCATAGGCTAGCTCAAACTTTGTAACGCTCATCGGTCCGGATTCTTTGCGACTATTCAAATCTGACATAGCAAAGGACATGGCCCGTACTTCGTCAACATTTCTTGCCGTAAGAATACAGGATGAAATTTTTACTTTTGGGTTTCGCACAACAAACTGCACAGCTCGCTCATATGAATTTGAAACCCAGTCCTCGTTTTCTTTATACGAATAAATGCCAATTATTTTTCCATTAAACATATAGACAATGGCTGCTAGAGTTTCATCTTCATTGCTTATTACTATGCAACCAGGTAAGCATGATTGGGTAAGTCTGCAAAAGGCTATTTCAAAGTTTTCATGCAAAGTTTTATTAGATTCAGCTTCAAATGTACCACCGGCAAACAAACTCGACGCAGCTAAGGCAAAATCTTCTTTTAACTGATCAGCATCGATCGTCGCAGTGGGACAACCGGCGTCCGTCATCATAAGCTGATAAGCTTCTTTGCCAAATATTTGTTTTGCTAGCCGCTTATTACCATACACACAGCCCAGTATGCGACCTCTAAATATTAATGCAGCCGCTCTTGATTTGCATTTAGAAGAAGAGACTTTTATACAATAACTTAGTTCATTTGCTTCAATTAAAAGAAGTAGTTGTCTAAATTTAGATAATTGGCTTATTTGAAGATCAGTTGTGCTCCAAGCATTAGTCTTTGGAATCATCGCAATAACTCGACGATTCTTGTCGCTGTATTTTTGCCTATTCAGCTCTTTTGCTGACAGTTTGTCTAATCTATTGAGTGCCTTTCTCCACATTGTAATTTTCCTCGCGGTGTCAAATGAGCAATATGCAAAAGCTATTGTGGAATTAAATAATTGTCCAAATAGACGCCGAATGAATGACTCAATCAACGTCTATTTATTCAAGACTAACTAATCAATCCGAACTAATTTGAACGTCTTAAATCATAGAACCCAATAATGAAAGGATTATGAGTTGGAGTCACAATCTTGTCTGGAATGGGCTTAAGGAGTATTTGTGAGGTCCAAGCAAGAACTAATAATAGAATCCTCTAGAACCATAGCCAGCGCCAAATGGCGACATACCATAACCAGAGCTAAATGGCGACATACCGTAACCGCCGCCGTAGATTGATGATGAGCCAAATCCATAAGGGGAATAATTGTAGCCATAGCCAGGATAAGCTGATCCATAACCTGAATAACCACCATAGCCATAATTACCATAATAACTTCCGACACTCATTGAACCTAGGGTTCTGATGGCTATAGAACCTGCTCCATCAACCACTTGCCCTAATTTATGCAAAAAAGAATGCTTTTTAGGGGGATTGTTGCTGGTGTTAAAAGTGTCAGTATTAGAACTTTGTTGATTATACGGTTGATAAGGCGCAGCGCTGGAACTAGATGAGGTAAACGGCTGAATTTCACCAATATTTTCACTGTGATTATTCACTGGTAAATTGTTATCTTTGGAAGCTGTATTTTGATTAGATTCTGGAACAGCAGCTTGCAGTCTATTTATTCTCGCTGCAATAGGAGCGAAAGTTTCTGGTGGCTGATGAGGAAATACTTTCTTTTCTAGCCTGCTTAGTCGACTGGTCAATTTGTCTTTGCGGTGAACTTCTCCTAAGATTCGCATTTCCAAATTACTTACTTGTTGGGTAAGCCCCAATGGTTGAGTGAGCCCAACTGGTTGTGTCAATCCGGATGACTGAGAATTCCATTTTGTTGGTACTTGCTGAGGAGTTGTGTAAGCCTGCCTTTGTGTATTCTGACTGTTCAAATATTGTTCTAATGAATCTACCCGTCCAGATAGATCGTCCGCTTGAGAAGGTTTGCCAAAAACTTTAGTTTCAAGACGAGCAAGCCTTTGTTGAACCGGCGTATTTTCGTAAGTTTGTCCAAGTATCTGCTGTTCTAGTGAGGTTACTGTTGGATAATTCCCTGGTGGTACATTGTCAGCCTTATTATTTTCATCGGACTGACTATTGTCACCACCAGCAATACTATTAGACGTTTTATCTGATTGACTTGTACTCTGATCAGGCGTCTTAACTGACGATTCTAGAAGATCTGGAACTGTATTTACTAAGGCAGCAATGCGCTCTTGATCAGAACCAGTTCTTCTTACGCCAAAAACAAAATTATCCAAACGGTCTAATCGTTTATCTAGTGTTTCTGTAGAATAATTGTGCGCAAAAAATCTCATCTCCAAAGCAGAAACATCGCTTTCTGGAGTATGCATCGCATCAAGTGCGAATGCGTGATTGGTATTAGAATTAACTATGAATAGAAAGATAATGATTAATATATACGGCAATAATAATTGTCGCTGATTTATATTAGAGGCTAAGTTTTGACCAATATTTCGCATAACTCAATTCATTTAAGTATGTATAACTACTATAGTCATTTGCGAATAGCTTTGATTCATTTTCATCCTTAAATCGTGCATGATGTAACAATGATCATATAAAACAATCCGTTTTTATTAAATATGCTAGTTGATAGTTCAACTGGCATTGGTGGATGGGCGCAATTTTTCATCTAATATTGCTCCAAGTAAAAGCGCTAAACCTATAACAATAAATTCAAGCTCGGATGGCACACCCCACATATTGGTTAAATTGGGCAGTATCCACATAATAGCTGTGCCAATAGTAATACCTATTACAGTACCTTCTCCGCCACGCAAGCTACAGCCACCAAGAACCGCCCCAGCTATTGCATATAATTCTAAGAAAAAGCCGTCTGATGAAGGGGTAACAGCATTATTTTTCACAAGAAATAAAATGCCAAAAAAAGAAGCCAAAGTGGAGCACAATATATAAGAAAGAATTTTATACTTATCTACAGAAATACCTGAATATTCTGCTGCTTTTTCATTACCACCGATAGCATATAAATATCTGCCGTAAACACTAAAATGCAAAAAGACAGAAAAAATAATAGCCAAAACAATATAAATCACCAAAAAGCGGGGCAAACCAAAAACGTCGTTCTCATATAAAAAATGTCTCAAATCAATACATTGATTTCCGATACCTTTAGACATATTGCCAGAAATAGTTCGAGCCACGCCCCGATAAATAAACAAACCGCAAAGAGTAACCATAAAAGGTGGCAAATTCATTTTGGTTATCAATAATCCATGTATCAAACCAACGATTGCTCCGCCTCCAAGAACAAGTGGTAAAGCTATCATTGGATCAAGACCAAAGTTTTTATCTGTAAGTAGTCCATCTTGCAAAATAGCTTTTTAAAAACGGGTAATTGGGCAGTGGGTTCTGAAAAATCATTTTGATATTTTACATTGAGTTCGCCTGCTGAGTTTTAGGCTGCCTTTTGATTTTCATTTTTGATCTCTCTTGCC
>DAIDIP010000011.1 GCA_027451745.1 Candidatus Melainabacteria bacterium | reverse complement strand
ATGGCTTGTTCTAGTCGGCTGTGTGTTGATTGTGAGGCAAGTGCAAATCCATTTGGTTCCTTGCCCAATACACTTTTCAATGCCGGATCGTCTCTCCACAAGGTGCAGTCAATAGCATCAGAATTACCGCCGGCCGTTAAAAATAATCGTTGCGATAAAAGTTCTGCCTTGCTAAAGATAATAAACTCCTCTTTTCTCCATTCCGGTATCCTGGCAGCTGCCTTTTCTATCATCTGTGTGCCCTCTGCTACCTTAGACAATAATGGTAAACCACCTAAATTACTCAATAGCCCGCCCCCACTGTCAATCTTTAAAAGCTTTTGTCCTTTTAACTTAAGATGGGCTTGCACATTTGTTTCCATGCGATTACACTTTGTTTTCATAGAAAGACTTTGCTTTGTTCGGTAGTAGTTAGTAACACAGCAATTATCAGATAGAGACAGGGTCTTTCTACCTTTTATCGCACATCATGATACCAAATGTAATACTATGTATAAACTGGATCTCTGGTAGAGATCTAATATATACACTGGCTTTCAGCTAGATCTACAACTACAAAAAAATAATTAGCAAAATAACTACAAAAAAAAATGAAATCAGCCCAAGATGCGGCTTGCCATAGAATTCACACCGCTAATTCTTCCTTCCGGTGCATAATCCAAGTGAGGCACTTGTGGATAAGTTAGGGCGCGACATAAACAAAATAGACATGGATAGTCTCAGCGAGCGAATTGATAATGACGACAAAGTATTTAGACGAGCATCAAACCAATTTGCAATCTTAGCTTCTAAAGCAACACCTGTTCTGGAGCAAGCTTTACCTCTTGAGAGTAATCTCAATATTCTTAGCCTTCAAATGAGAAGAACGCTCCACAAACTAGATGATTTTGCTGACAACCCTAAATTATCTAAAGAATGGCGCCAGTTAGTAGATGAGCTCAAAGAAACTGCTCAGATAGCGCAACAGACAATTACTGATTTAAACAAAATAGTGAGTGATAAATCACTAAAAAAAGATATTGCTCGTACTATGGACGATCTTAATCAAACAACTGCTCAATTTGAACACTCGATTAATATGCTCCAACAAGTAAGCTCAGATAAGGCGTTAAGGTCAGATGTGAAAGAAATTATGGTTGATTTACGTCAAGCTTTAGACAGCTTAGATAGAATTTTGCGTAATCCAGACTCTGGTTCCGATGTACGAGAGACTCTAAAAAGTACAAGATCTACGCTAAGTGATATTGATATTGCAGCAAAGCAATTGCAACAAATATTAGATAAAAGACACCCCATTATTCATATGTTTTTAGGTAGACCAGGACATCTTAAAATTGAGCAAATAGCTCCTGTCGAAGTAATAGAGCCAACTAACGACGAGCTATATGCAGCGCCGACATCGTCCGTTGAGTGGGTGCATGATCCTAGTTTAGAGCTTCTTCTGTAGCGGCTTTTCGTAAATAAAACATGCCACGTAAAACAATAAATACAAGTGGCAATACTCCCCCCAGTACAAATGTTAGATCACCTAACACTCGCAACCAAGTAAAAAATTGCACGGTTCCAGAGTGCACAAATTCATAGCTGCGAGCATACCAGAAGCCATGTGTATAACTAGCGATCATTTGTATGACACCAACAGGGAAAATATTCAGAACAATCATAAATAATAATCCCAGATTTAAACACCAGAATGAAATTCCTGCTAACTTATTGCTCCACATATCGTCTTCTATAAGATATCTAGTGCAGAAAAGAACCGCCGCGACAGCTAGCATGCCATAAACGCCCATAAGCGCAGCATGCCCATGATTTGATGTTAAATAAGTAGCGTGTTCGTAATAACTGACTATTGGTGTATTAATAAGAAAACCAAATACTCCGGCACCAAGAAAATTCCAAAAACCAACTGCTATAAGAAACATCATTGCCCAGTAATGAGAAAAGTTCTTAATTGAGCCCCGTACTTTGGCTAAGTCTACAAATTTCCAGGCCTCCATTGTGAGCAAAGTTAGTGGCACTACTTCCAGTGCTGAGATCATTGAACCAAGTGCCATATTAATTGCTGGCTGCGCAGTCCAATAATAATGATGGCCTATACCCACAATGCCGCTGCCCAAATAGAGAATAATGTCTACATAAATAACAGATAAAGCGGAGCGTTCAGAGACCATGCCTAAGCTACAAAAGAAATAAGCAACAATAATTGTTGTGTAGAGTTCAAAGATGCCTTCAACCCAAAGATGCACCACCCACCAGCGCCAGAAATCAGCGACAGCGAAATTGGTGCTTGGGTTATACATCATGCCAAAGCTAAAGAAAAGAGGGATTGCCAATACACCATAAAGGAGCATATAGGGCAAACTACCATGATCTTTACCTTTTAAAAGTGGACTTATACTGCGAAAAACAATAAATGCCCACAACACCATGCCAATTGTTAGCAATGCTTGCCAAAAACGTCCTAATTCAAGATATTCCCAGCCTTGGTGCCCAAACCAAAACCACAGACTACCGAGCATGTTTTTGATACCAAGCCACTCGCCTCCTATGCTACCGACAGCGACAATTAAGATGGCGATAAATAAAGCTTTTACGAGCCAATGTTGCCCTTTTGGTTCGTGTTTGGACAGCATTGGTGCAAGGAACATACCCGCTGCTAACCAAGCTGTTGCTATCCAAAATATGGAGAGCTGCAAATGCCAGCTGCGAGTAATGCTATATGGAAAAATATTGCGAATGTCAAAGCCATAAAAGCCCTTTTCAACAATGTAGTGAGCGGTTACAACACCAAATACAGTCTGAAAAAGAAATAGCAACATAACAACGGCAAAATAAGGATAGATTGATGTTTGCGATCTGTATGGCTTAAATGTTTTCACATTGTCCACCATTCCTGTGCCATCTGGTGCCCAACCTAATTTAGGGAATGCACTCATTAAAAATTGAGTAAAGCCAATGCCACCTACGAGCATAATTAGACTCATGGCACTCCAAAAAAAGATTTGCCAAGTAGGACTATTGCCTACCAGTTTTTCTGGTGGCCAGTTGTTAGTATATGTATAGTCTTTACCAGGTCTATTGGTTGAGCATACCCAAGCAGTCCAGGCGAAGAAACGGCTCAGTTGAAGACGTTCGGTTTTGTCTTTGATATAACCATCTGGAAGAGGCAGTTTGCCTCCGGTACCAAACTCGGTATCATAGTGAGAAATCAACTTGTTGTAAGAGTCTGTTTGAGCTTCTGTCAGCACAAGTGAATTGGTCTCAGAATTATAGCGGTTTTGCTTAAACTCTTGGCTGAGACTAGGCTTTAATTGTCCTTGTTCTTCAGGGGTTAAGTTGCTATAAGATTTGGCAAATTTCTGCTGCGCTAACTTGTCGAGAGATATTACTGCTTCTCTATGTAAATAGTCAGCAGAGAAATCCGGACCGTTATAAGCTCCGTGTCCAAAAATAGATCCCACATCCATAAGTCCGTATTTTTGAAAAACACCCTGTCCAGCCAGTATGTCGCTTCCTGTAAAAAGAGTCTGTCCGCTAGAATCTAACACACGATCTGGAATAGGCGGTGCTTGAGTACTTGTTTGATGTCCCATAAAAATGAGAGTCGAAAAGCCTGCTATTAGAACGAACAGTACGGATAATTTCCATTTCCAGGACATGTTCAACCCTCGCTAATCTACAACTAGTGATCAATCATACATCTAATCAAAGTCATTCATATTGTCATTTGGAGAAATAATTTCTAAGAACATATTTCTGTTTTTGGTGCAGTCAAACCTATACGTGCTGCTATTCTCAAACAATGTGTTCTTCAAGTTCGTTAGCAGAAATTATATTTCCTTTGAGAGGAAAGCGAGTGATGGATTATGCTTCTGTTCTTACCTCATCATTAAGTCAGCTTGCAACTTGATGCCCAGCATGGAGGCTACTAATAAAGCTTTGTCTAGCTCACAGGTGGGTTTGCCTTTTTCCAGTTCTCCTATGAAACGAATGCCTGTACCGCTTGCTGCAGCTAATTCTTTTTGAGTTACATTACTAAGCTTGCGAGTATCGTGAATTAGCTTGCCAAAGTCTTTTGCGCTTTTTAGTAACATTGTAATGATCCTGTACGGGATGCTTCATGCTTATTGTACAAAAAATTAGCCAAAATAATCCCGTTCGGGATCATTACAACTTAAAATTACAACTTTTTGACCTGAAGGATCCAGTTCGAGATCTTTTAGATGAGCTATCCTATACCCAATTCCATATATAAATGTTGTGAAGTATGGAGAAGAGATTTTATGATACTTGAAGAAAAGGCACGCACTTTTATAATTAAGTGCAACAATTAGTTCGCAACTCCCTGCACCAAAACAGATCCTTTACTTCTAGGCGGTATCAATGCATCCATGGTTGGGAACATACATAAATTATCATTCTATCAAAAGAGCCAGTATGATTGGCATTGTCATAATGCTTTTAATTCTGACTGCCATCGGCACCTATGGATTGGATCAGCTAAATAAACTCAATGAAATAAGAAAGTCTCTAAAACATACAAATGACGTTATTGTAAATCTGCATTCTATATATTCAACCCTAGAGGATGCCGAAACTGGACAGCGCGGTTTTTTAATTACTGGTGATGAAAATTATCTAGCCACCTATAACGACGCATCATCCAAAATAAATGGCTACACCGAGCAGTTGCGACAATTAAATGCAGGTAGACCGTACCATAAAGCAGATGTGGAAATGTTGCAAAAGTCCACCAATGAAAAATTCAACGAACTAAAGAACACTATCGAACTAAGAAGAGCAAAAGGATTTGAGGCGGCGCGAGAGCTAGTCTTAACCAATCGTGGCAAAGACAAAATGGATGAAATACGCGACATGATTGACCGCTTCTATGAACATGAAAACAAGTTGCTCGCTGAACGCGAAATAGAACAGGACAAGAAGGCTAAGAGCGCCTTTCTATGGCTTTTCTTTCTATGTAGTGCTGCAATAGCATGCCAAGTAATTATGGGATTTATTACTATTAGTTTTATTGAACGAGAAAAATTATCTACAGAGAAGCTTCGTGAACAAGCAGATCTACTTGACTTAAGTCGCGATGCCGTAATTGTTCATGATCTTGATGGCACAATCCGCTACTGGAATCGTGGTGCTGAAAAAATGTATGGCTATCACTCAGAGGAAGTGTTAGGAAAAACTTCGTACAAATTACTTAAAGTAGAACTTCCTAAACCGTTAGAAGAGATCCAAAAAGACATTCTTGCAAAAGGCTACTGGGAAGATGAGTTAGTGCATTACACTGCTAAAGGCAACAAAATAGTTGTTGCAAGCAGGCATACTGTCAATACTGATACTGATGGCAATCCTGTAAGCATACTCGAAATTAATACCGACATAACTGCACACAAACAAGCCGAACAAAGACAAATGGCTTTGGCGGAAATGAAGCGTGTAAATTCTGAACTTGAACAGTTTACCTATATAGCTTCTCACGATTTACAAGAACCGCTGCGAGCAATCGCAGGCTGCCTCCGTATTCTTGAAAAATCGCATAAGGACAATTTAGATGAAGAAGCTAAGGAATTAATCCACTACGCAGTTGATGGCTCTATTCGTATGAGCACACTTATAAATGATCTCCTTACCCTCTCTCGTGTTGATAAAAACGAAGCGGTACTTGAAAGAATTGATTTAACAGATGTTCTTAATGAGGGAATAAAGAATATAATAGCAACCGTAAACGAAACAAAAGCTGTTATTACTCATGATCACCTACCGGTTATAAACGCTGAAAAAGCCCTACTGGTACAACTTTTCCAAAACTTGTTAAGTAATGGCATAAAATTCTGCAAAAATAAAACACCCGAAATACACGTCAGTGCTACAAAAAAAGATGGGCTATGGCAAATATGTATCCGTGATAACGGGATTGGTTTTGATAGTGAGCACGCGCGAAAAATATTCCATCCTTTCAAACGTTTGCATAGTAGAGATGAATATCCTGGAACTGGTATTGGTCTGGCCATTTGCAAAAAGATAGTTGAAAGACATTCTGGCACAATCTGGGCGACTTCTGAAATTGGCAAGGGTTCAATATTTTGCTTTACTATTACCGATTTTGCACAAATATAAGTGTCAGACTGGCTATCTGTTACGATTTAGATAGCAGCCATAGAAATTCTAATAACGCGGTTTAATCTTTAGGCTATTCCACAATTACAATCATTCATTTTGAGTTTTGGAATATTAGAGGGTATAAAATTAAAGACATCCATTAGTCTTACTCTTACCAGTGTTAATCAATTCAACCAAAGCATTTAGGAAAAAAATTGCATACCGAAAGTAGAAAATTAGATAGAGATCCCCTTATTGGCAAAACCATCGATGATAAATATCAAATCATTGACTTTATTGGTTCGGGCGGAATGGGCAGAGTATATAAAGCCAAACAGATTTTGATGAATCAAATAGTGGCCATCAAAATTCTCCCTAAGGAGCTGACTGAACAACAACAAAGCATGAAAAGATTTGCCCACGAGGCAAAGGCTGCTTCCAAGATTGAACACATCAATGTAGTAAGCGTAAGAGACTTTGGCATATGCAAGAAAAATGGCATAGCTTATTTAGTGATGCCATGCGTGGAGGGTACTTCACTTCGTGATCTACTTACCAAAGAGGGACGCCTGAGCATTGAGCGTAGTCTGCCAATATTTATACAGATATGCACTGGACTGACTAAAGCACATAGCCAAGGCGTAGTGCACAGAGATATAAAACCAAGCAATATAATTTTAATTGAGTCTGACGGGGAAAAAGATGTTGTTAAAATTATAGACTTTGGCATTGCAAAAATGCATTCTATAGATGGCGCAACGGTACTCGAAACCTTAACTGGTACCACTGAAACAATAGGCAGCCCTCACTACATGAGTCCAGAACAGTGCAGTAATAAAGAAATTGACTTTCGCTCGGACATATATTCTCTTGGTTGTTTGATGTATGAAACTCTAACTGGGCAACCACCATTTAGCGGCAAAGAATTTGCAGCAATTTTAATGTTGCACATGACAGCAGATGCACCGCATTTGGTGATTCCAGATGAAGATACCATTTTGGTACAACGCATCGATGCCATCATACAAAAATGTTTGGCCAAAGAGCCGGCTATGCGGTATCAAAATATTCGTAATTTAGAACCAGATCTAGAATCTGCGAAATTGAGAGATAAAGAATTAAGAGAAGGTAAAAGTAATCCATTCATTTCTACTGGGGAACGAATATGGTTGATATCATCACGATTGCTAAGGAAATTAGTAGATGCCATTTTTTCTGTCCAGGTTACTTCATCTGAGATTACAGTTGGCACCATTCTCATAATTGCGGTAGCGGTTTTATTTTTAACCATGTTGGCTGGCGGTATCTTTCTATATAATCCTATTGCGAACATGACCATTTCGGCCCGTGAGCTTTCATTCAAGCCCATAACGGACTCTACTACGAAATTGTCTGATGAACGAATAGGCAAATTACTCTGGGAACGATTTAAACTAGCTTCGGTAGATAAATCTATAATTGTTTCAGAAAGTACGCTAGACGAATTTATTCGTCTAGCTGAGACAAACAAAAAAACTGGCAGGTTCGAGATCGCTTGTTGGTGGTATTTAAGAGCGGAGCAAGTCCTTAATTGGCTTCAAATGGATGATTCGATTTTAGGTGCAGATGTATACAATTCTTATGCCTATTCCTGTTTGTCATTGAACACGCTTCTTGGACCACCGTCTCAGAGTAACAAAGAACAACTTACGTTGAAAATAAAGCAGTTTGGCAAGTTTGTCGATCCAAAAATACTAAGAGAAGAAGGGCTAGCGACAGCAAATAATGCTGCTGCAGCTAGGGACGCTGCATTAAAAGTTCTCAGCATAATGCAAAACCTAGGGAAGACAGAAAATACTTCTGAAGAATTATTAGCCTTGGGACTTCTAGCTCGATCTTTTCAAGAGCTCGGAGAGAATGAAGAAGCACAGGGCAATTACGACAAGTTTTACAGAATACTCACTAGTCAAAACTTTTCAACTATTGATCGGACTCAATTGGCTTTTCTTTTGGCTTCGGCAGCGGTTTTCTATATTGAGCATAACCAATTTGAAAAATCGGAAACCTTAGTGAAATATTGCTCTGAATTATTGATGGATTTCAATGTGTCTTCTCAATATGACTGTGCTGTGTTGTATAACAATTGGGGACTAATAAAAGAAATGCTTGGCGAAGCAAAAAAAGCCCAGTCATTTTTTCAGCAAGCTCGGATTGCTTTGATTCAATCTAGTGATAGTGATCCCAAGGATCTAGACCTAATATTGAACAATATTGTAGTTTCGTCGATCAAGGCAGGAGACTACAGAACCGCTTTACAATGCAAATTGGATGAACTGTTTGCATTTCATGGCTTAAGACCCAAAGCTAAACTCTCAAAATGATTCTATAATGCTAACAACCTTTGAACTTGCTGAATATGCCGCATAAGACCAAAAAGAGCAAAATCATTGACCATAAGTATTTAAAATCCTTCTATAGAGATGAGTAAGAATTCTGTCAACAAATTAGAGAGTACATGCTTTGTACTCATTGCTTTGCTTTTGTTGAATGTAATTATCTATTCCCCGTCCATTAATGGTTATTTCCTAGCCGATGATTTTATTCACATTAGCTATTTGTCTGAAGTGATTCACAAACATCCGCTGGCTATTTTCGCTAATTTTTATACCAATTGGCTGCAATCGGCTGGTACTCAATTTTACAGGCCTTTGATCACTCTCAGTTTGGCGTGTGATTATTTGGTTTGGGGAAGTAACGCGATAGGTTTTCATCTTAGTAATCTTGCTTTTCAGATTATCTCGACCATACTCCTATATTTTGTGGCGCATAAGATTGCTATGGTATTGGGAAATTCATGGGCTAAGCGTTTAGCAGCTATCACAGCGGCACTGTTTGCAGTATATCCATTACATCCTGAAGTAGTTAGCTGGATTATTGGACGCGTGGATAGCATAGCTACAATGTTTTACTTGGCCGCTTTCTTTCTTTTTATTGAGTACCAAAAGAGTTTGCGCAATCAGCAGAGTCTTAAATTGCCGGCCTCATACATGCTGGGATCTTCTCTGTTTTTTTACTTTTGTAGTGTTCTTTCAAAAGAGATAGCGGTCACTCTGCCTATTATTCTTTGGCTATGGTTATTTCTATTTACTGACTCCGAAAAGAAAAGCTGGACCAAGATAGGCTGGGCGTTAAAAAGAACGATGCCTTACTGGTCCCTTCTAGTACTTTATTTGGGAATCAGAACTTTTTCTTTGGGTACTATTTATGGTGGCTACGGCGGTTCGCTCAGTATAGATATCACTCAGGTTATGCAGAGGTTTTCTGCGATCAAGCTGATTTTTCCGTTCAATGATAGTTTGCTTTCGCCTCGCAACTTCCTAAGATATGTCCTTTGTGCGCTTTATGGGTTAGGTGCCATAGTTTTGCTCATACGATTCCTAAGAAAGCAGGTATCTCACAATGTAAGAAAACTTTTGCTATTTGCAATAGTATGGTCAGTTACAAGTCTATTGCCCGCATTACCAGTTTTAGAATTAGGTGAAGATCTAGCTGGCAGCCGTCTTATATATCTTGCTTCAGCTGCTATATGTTTTTTATTATCCTTGGTAGTTGTGCCAGTGTCTGATATGAACCCACAAGGGAACTCGGAACATGGGCAATTTATAGACAGAGTATTAGTTAGTCTTGGCTGGTGCATATGTGGGGCATTAATAACAACTTTTGGTGTAATTGCGTATGCGAACAATGTACCCTGGAGAAATGCTAGCGATGAAGCCAGAGCTTTGCAAAAAGATCTAATAGGCCAACAAGAAAAGATTGGCTCCGGTCAAAAACTTGTTTTATTAAATATCCCGAACAGTTATAAGGGTGCTCACATACTCTACAATGGGACGACCCTAGAATTGTTGTGCTCGCCAGCTCTCACTGGTCGCAATACTAGTCCTAGAATAGTTACATTTGAAGCACCACTATTTGGAGATCCCGATTTATTGAATTGTTCTAGGCTGCAAAGATTTTTTAAAGAAAAAGGAAAATATGTTTTTTTAGCTTGGGCAGCTATACCGAACAAAGAAGCTACGTACAACAAAAAACTATGCAATTCAAACCATGGTGGGTCGCTTAAAGAAGTTGATCTACAAGATAAAAGTAGTATCGAATTGGATCTTACAAATAGGCTAGTTAAGATTGATAGCAAAAGCGAAATGCCTAGTCAAAAATCTTCTGCTACCAATAAGATAGTTCTTAGTCCTGATAAATTTGAGTCTGCAACGATTGAAGGTTTAAATCTTGATACTTCACGAGCAGCGTTTCTTGAAATCACCATAGAGACAAAACAAACAAATGAGTTTAATCGAGGCAAGAGGGGCTGGTTGCAATTGCAATGGTCTTCTGGAGATAAAGATGCTCCAGTGCAAAGAGGATGTCTTACACAGCCTTTGATTCTTGAAGAATCTAGGCAGAGCTACCTCTTTAATTTAGCTGAGCATAAGTCGTGGTTATTATGCCGCAATATCAGAACTCTGACAATTATGGCCGGATCCGGCAATTACAAGCTAGAAATACAAAATGTGAGGTTCCGAAATCCTTTATCGCTTGTTCCACAATTCGATCTAGATCCTAAGTTAGTGCCACACGAAGATAATGTCGGGCTTTATCACTTAAATCATGACCAGATTTTTTATTGCATTTACGATGCCAGTAAAATTACTGGTGCAGTAGCAGTCGTGTACGAGATTTCGAACCCCAACATTTGGTTCGAACATGAGAATCAAACTTTCAATGCTAACCATTTGTCTGAACATACAATTGTGAGAAAGCAGTTGCAGCATTTGCAGGGGGAATTCATGATCTCCGGCAACCAAATTGGGACCGGTTATTTCGAAGTACACTTAGCCGCATTGGACAAAAACGGAAAAGTTCTAGGATTAACATCGTATCCAATTTGTGGACAGGTCGCAGCTCCATAAAATATTGCAATTCCAATGAGAACATATGACACCAATGAGCAAAGTAAGTTTGATGCAGAATCTTCCTAACAAAGTTATTAATTTAAATAAAAAAGTGAGAGCTTCCAGTGCTTTGAGTGCATTTATTGCGGCTCTGATAATTTTTAGCATAGTCATACTAATTCTAAATATGTTGGTGTATCCAATACATGCTACAGTCCCACTTACTCTGCTAGCCTCTGATAAAGAACTTGATCTGATAGGTAAGCCTGGTAGCTGGTGGCTTGCGAAAGCTTACTTCTCTAAACCAACACCCCCTGAAGTTGTTATATTTGGAAGTTCTCAGCTAGGAGCTATGCAAGGAGCTGACGCTTATGTGTATCACAAAACAATTGATTACACGGGTGATCATCGCTCATATGTCATTGAGCACAATTTTCAAGAACTTCTGAACCTTAATTGGAGAGTTTTAGTAGCAGCATTACCTGGTGCAATGATGTCGGATCGATTGATTATAAGTCGGTCCCTATTTTCAGCCAGCCCGAGACCCATGCTTGTAATCGTTACTTGCTCGCCAAGAGATTTTATAGATAAGAGATGTCCATCGCCTACAAGTACAGAACCCTTCGCATTTTTCTTTAGCCATATCGTACTATCTTCAAAAGAAGAACATGTTTTGTTTGCGAATAATGGATTTGAGTGGCGCAAAATATTATGCTTATTACTCCCTGTTCGTGAATTTCTTGAGAGTAAATATCCAGAAGTCTATAAGTATTTTTATGAACCATCATCAAAAAATTCAGACCAAAAGAAATTTGCTAAGCCGTTCGAACGTATTCGACGCGGCGAAGTTCTAATGACCCCGAATGATGGTTTCATCTCGTACAATAACATAAATGATTATAGAATCAGATACAGGGATCCGTTTTCATCACAGTTTCAAATGCAAATGGGATGCTTCGATGCCTTGCTTGCCTATTTAAGTCAGATGAATATAAAAGTGCTTGTAATAGACATGCCATTAACAAACGACAATAGAAAGCTTCTCCCAGCTTCTTTCTGGCAAACTTATACTGACCAAATAATTAAGACGTGTCGAAAATATGGAGCCGAGTTTCTCGATATAAATAATGATTGGAAAGCTTTTGGTGATGAAGATTTTATAGACAGTGTGCACTTAAACCCACCGGGAGGTTTAAAGTTAACAAGACCAATATCACTGTTCGGTGCTAACGCATTGCATTTGCATTCTTTCGAACAGTTGCGAAAAGACGAACACAAAATGTTTTGATTGTCGCATTACATGTTCGAGCAGAGCCACTGGTTTGCTTATAACCAGTATTCATGCGAACGAGCACTCTATGAGTTTCGTTTATCTTCGGTTTGTATTGCTCTTACTTAGTTATGCACTTTTGTGCATGAAGCGCCCTAAATACGATACCAACAGAATCATTACGGCTGCACCAGCCATTGAAGGTAATATTGAAATGCCTTCAAAAGCAGGTCCGAATGAGCTTACATAACTGGTGCCCAAGAAAGCGCCAATTACACCGGCTAATACGGAAGTTGTGAAACCGCCTGGTAGCGTATGGGCTACTACTTTATTTACTAAGTGTGCACAAATTACACCTATTGCTAGATATAGCACCAATGTGACTAATGACATATATTTTCTCCTTTGAGATTGCGAACTATAAAACAAGTAACTAAGCCACGTTCGAGATGGCTGAATTAAGCCTTTTGGCTAAATATGTTCTTTGATAGTGTTAGTTAATTAAGTTTTGTCTAGTTCTACACTGTATTCTACTCCAATTTATTGACAACCAAACGTTAAATCTAGGAACTGGTGAGGCTTTTGGGCTTCTTTAAGGCTACTCAACTGAGTATAAATGGCTTGGTTGAGCCATTTGTGCCCATCTTGCGTCCTGTATGCATGACAGGTTCAGCTTTTCAGGTTCGGGTTGACAGGCAACTAAAAGGTTGCATATAATACCGAACATGAGCATGGATATTGTCTTTAAAGCGTTAGCAGATGAAAGCAGACGTCAACTATTGGACAAACTGCATGCTCATAGCGGGTTAACACTAAGCCAATTGTGTGAGGATCTTGCTATGACTCGGCAAGCAGTCACTAAACATTTACGAATTCTAGAAGATGCAAATCTTGTAGTATCGCAAAAACAGGGACGCAATAAGCTTCACTATCTAAACCCAGTTCCCATCCAGCAAATTGCCGAGCGTTGGATAGACAAATTTGAAAGATCGCAATTACGTTTGCTGACTGATTTGAAAAAACAACTAGAAGGAGAAGCTGATGAAAAATAAGTTCGTTTATGCAATCTATATTCGCACAACTCAACAAAAACTTTGGGATGCTTTAATAAAACCTGAGTTTACTAAACAATATTGGTGTAACAGTCATCAAGAAAGCAACTGGACACAAGGTTCACCGTGGAAGATAGTCCTTCCAGATGGAACTACTACAGACATGGGCGAAATTATCGAAATAGATCCACCTAAAAAGCTTGTATTGAAATGGCAAAACGAATGGAGACCAGAATTAAAAGCTGAAGGACCATCTCGTGCTACTATCTTCCTGGAACCGGTTGGTGATACTATCAAGCTCACAGTTACTCATGAAATTGAGAAAGATGATTCTAAATTTCTTGGAGCAGTGTCGAATGGTTGGCCAGCTATCCTTTCCAGTCTCAAGAGCTTGCTGGAGACAGGTGAGTCTCATGAGCACACTCGTAAAACGCCAACTAGAGATAAGTGCATAGTGTAATTCTAAGGCATTTGATAAGAGCGAGCTCAAAGTAAGAATAAAAAACCAGTGCACCTTTTACCTGATTTATCAGTCAGTTTAAGCTTAATTCTGATGGGTAAATGAGATAAGGAAGGTGCACTTATGGTGTTTGGCATGTCAAATCGACTTATCATAGCAGTGGCTTTGGTTTTAACGTTAGCTACTTGTGAGCGTCCAGCGATTGCAGAGCCAATAAAAAAAATTCAAATTGATAAGTCTGCTGATGATGACAAAATGATTCGTGCGCAGGCCGAAGAATATAAAAAAGAATTTGTTTTAGCGGATGCTAAAGCTATTGCCTCTAAGTGGATGGAAGATGGAGTGTACATTGACATAGACGGCAACGAATATCACGGCCGATCCGAAATTGAAAAATTATACACGCGCTATTTTCATGATCATGGTAAACAAACAATTGAATTGTCTATTGATTCTATTCGCTTCCCGGCTCGCGACGTAGCTATAGAAGAAGGAACAACACGCTTAGCGAATTCTTCTTCAACTGCAATGGGCAGCAAATATATTTTAGTACATGTGAAAAAAGATGGACTTTGGCAAATAAGCACTTCCACTGAGACTCACATAAAACCTATCGCTAATGCTGAGTGCATGAAAGACCTAAGTTGGTTAATAGGTACTTGGACACCACTTTTTGCTAAAGACAAAGTATTGTTAAAAATGAAATGGCTTGGCAATTATAATTTTATCAACTGCACATTTGCACTTCCTGAACTAACGACAGAAGAAGTATCTGATGATCAAGTTATTGGCTGGGATCCAGTTAGACAACAGCCCACGTCTTGGAATTTTTCGGCTACCGGTGGCTATGGGCGTGCACTGTGGATAAAAGATGGAGATAGTTGGATATTGCGCGCACATTCTGTACAGCCGGATGGTTCCACAGGCTTAGCCACTTATATTTTGCATAAATTAGACAATGATACTTTTACCTGGAGATCTGTAAGAAGGAGTATTGACGGTTGTTCTTTGCCTGACACTCCCGAAATAAAAATTGTAAGAGAAAATAAAATTAGCACGGATAAATCATAATGATTACAAGAAAAACGTTTTTGATTTTAGTCCTGTTAAGCGTGTTGTTTATAGGAAGCCCTTTTAATGCTCAATTAGCATTGGCACGCTTTGGTGGAGCTGGTGTTGGCCGTGGCAATTTTGGCAGAGGCGACTTTGACCGAGGTGATTATAGTCATGCTGATGGTTGGGGAGATCGTGCAGGAGATCCATTCGGAAATATTGATAGAAGTTATTACAGTGATGCAGCACAAAGACCATTAGCTACAGATGGTGGTATGGGCAAATTTATGGACTCCCATTTAGCTGCTCCTGTTCACGGTGCTGGCTATGGAGCATATGGGCATGCCGACTGGGCAGCTCATGGCGATGCCGTCAGACATTGTTATGACAGAAGATGTTTTGATCGCGATTGGTGGGCGGCCCATCATTACTACGGTTATTATTATCCGTGGATGGGTGGTGCATATTGTTGGGGCTATACCAGTTGGCCAATGATGGCTGGATTTATGGGGCTAGCAGCAGCCAGTTATCCAGCTGCATATGATTACGGAAACAATATTACCTATCAAGATAACAATGTGTACTACGGTACTGAGCCTGTAGCTACAGCTGCAGAATACAATAATCAAGCAAATACATTGGCGACCAGGGCTCCTGATGTATCTCCAACAACAACAGATAATAATGTAACCACAAGTGAAAGTTCATTAGCTCTTGAAAGTAAACAAGCAAGCGAATTGCCAAAACTTAAACCAGAAAATGAAAAAGACTGGAAACCACTTGGTGTTTTTTCTCTTGTTCAAGGCGGACAAACTGATTCATCTAAGCTTTTCCAATTAATGGTAAATAAAGACGGCTATATTCGCGGTAATTTTTATGATGTGCTCACAGATGAAGTTAAGCCGGTCAATGGGGCTATAGATAAAAAATCCATGCGTGCAGCCTGGAAAGTCAGCGGTGTTAAAGATGTCGTATACGACACAGGTTTATCAAACTTGCTTAAACCACAAAGCCCAATTCTTATTCATATGGGCAAAGAACAGACGCAGCAATGGGAACTGGTTCGTTTAGAACAACCAGGAAAATCTTCTGCGACTGACAAAAACACTGCCAATGGAGCAAATAATTCGACAGAAAAAACTTCTAACCCCGCAGATAAGGCGACAAAATCTCAAGACAATACAATATAGTTGCCAATCAGAAAAGATTGTAATTCATACAAATGACTTGGCTAACGATTATTGACTCAGAAGGCTGTCCATTTTATCGAGCATGCGTAATCGTCTGTTAAACTGATTGCTTGGTAATAGATCTGAATTTTTTAGCTTCCATTGTGAGCGCTCAAACTCTACTGCTAATCTTGCCGTTTCGAGCATAGCAAATGCCGAGCCTGCCAGATACGTTGCATTCCCTGCAGCGTAGAGTTTAAAAGACGTTGAGACATTATATGGGTATCGCTCTCCAGCAATCAAAGTAGTTATACCGGTAGCCATCTTTGTAGAACCCACGACGCTTCCGAAAATTATATTTTCAATCAACGTATTGTGAGCATCTTTTTGTTCTTTGGCAAGGAATTCATCTCGCATTATCAATAGCTTTTCTTGATGTTCAAACAAAGATATTCTTTTCTCTAATGCAGCAGAGTGAGAATTAATTGGAGTCTGATTTTTAAGAGCCAACAAATTACGAAAATCAGAAGAGTAAGTATCGACTTTAGAAGCATGCACATCGGCTGCTTCTTCTGCCACTAGTCGGCGTGCTGCTAATCCTGAAATATTCCCGGTGACACGACCTACAAAAGGCACCAATAAAATGATAGTTCCAGAGATGAGTGTGAGAATACCTGCTCCACCATACATTGCTGGTCTACCCAAATGAATTGCATCTAGAGAAATTATATTCCCAGCTGCACCCGTAGCATTTTTTGCGAGATCGGTTAAAAATGCCACATTTTGCACAAGCCAGAATCTTTTGCAGCCTGAGTGATAATCAACATATTCAAGCAAATACAAATCTCTTAAATCAGCCAAAACTTTGCTTTCTGCATTTGCTATTGTTCTTTCTTCTTCAGTTAAAATGGCTAATGCATTTTTTCTTTGAGCTAATAGTTTGTCGATTTCGGCGTGTATTGCTCGCACTTCCTTTCGATAAGCGTAAGGCGTAAATCCGTGTTTTTTTAGTATGCAATAATTACGAAAATTAAGTCCAAGCTCGAGTAAGTCGCCGCCGCAATTATACAAATTTGCAATTAAAGGTAGTCGTTGTGATGCAGCCAGATTATTTTTTTGGTTCTGGCTTGCACGCGGTTTTACTTTGCCTAACCGTGTTTTTTTACTAGCCAACTGATAATCGGTTGGTAATCCCACTAATAGTCCTGCTAATGTAAGGGAGGCATTGCCCTCCCCATATGCGAAAAGTCTTCGTTGACGCCAGGGGCTCACTAAAGTGGTCTTTCTTCTGAAAGTTGTATTGAGTCTTTCTAATTCCAGTTCTTTTTTCAAGATGCTATTTGTCAGATCATCTACTGTTGAAATGTTATTTGTAGCATTTGCCAGGATAGGCGAAAAAACTTGCTGGACAAATAATAGGCTTGCCAAAACAGAAGCTAATATGTCCTTGTTGCCTAATTTCATAAGTCCAAAGGTTCTATAATTTTCTGCCCATGTAAAGCGAAATACAAGTCAGCGTACCATTGATAACAAATGATATCAATGGTACGCTGACTTATCGCATATAATTATGCTGCTAATGCGTAGAGTTCTGAGCATGCTGCTTCTAGTGTTTGCTTGGCTCGATGAGCAACATAAGGATTTTCGTCGTTTTCTAAAGTTTCCAGAATTAAGCAGGAAGCATCAAAATTTTCTGCAATTGAAAATCTTACATCTGGATTTTGGTCAGCTGCCAATTGAACTAAAAAATGACTGGGTAGCATTTTGTTATAAGACAAAGCGATTTTTACATCGGCATTTTCGTCTTTTAATAGTTTGGATAATATGTTTACAGGTGTGGCTTGATTTTCCGCCACCCTTGAGCGAACAGCTGGATTGGTAGAATGGGCTAGTCGTTCAAGGGTAGAAACCGGGGTCTGTGGATCGCCAGCTATTAAATATTCAATTGGATTTATTTTAAGAGTTAACATTGCTATTCTCCTTTGCTATTAGACCGGTCTACTAAAGGCTTCTGCCAAGAAGGCAAAAGCGATGCCTGCCTATTTTGTTTTCAGTATGTGATTAAACATGAGATCGATAAATATATTGACTGGCTCTACACTTTTGATTGATTTGGCTCTCATAAGTGTGCCTTCCCAGCTAGATAGAAAAAATTCAGCCATTTTTGTTGCTGACCAAGCATTATTTATTTCGCCGGCTTTTTGGCCTTCGAGTATGCATTGAGTAAAATGTTCTTTCCATCTACTCATAACAGTATCGAGAGCTTTTCTCAAAGTCTCACTTTGATCAGACATTTCTTGGCTTAGATTACCAATTAGACAGCCGCCACCACATTCTTGTTCAGTAAGATTCTTTTTGCCTTCTTTGCAATAGTTCTTTAGCCGATTGAGCGGAGTAACATCCGAACTCTTTAAAATTGAAGCCAATTTGACTCCATACATTTGATCAGCATATTCGATTATTCTAAGAGCAAAATCTTCTTTGCTATCAAAATAATGATAGAAAGAACCTTTTGGAACTCCCACAGCCGTCAGGACTTCTTGTATTCCGGTATTGCTATATCCTTTTTCAAGCATAATTTCTTTGCCAGCTTGTAGAAGTGCTGTTTTTGTATCTAATTTAACTGTGGTGCCCATTGATATTTTCCTTTGATCACTGGTTTAACTATTCCTATAATAGACCGGTCGGTCTAATTTTGTCAAGTCTTAATATGCTTATTTGGAATTATCTATATTAAAGATTCATCCAGCCAAATATTAAAGCGGAAATTAAATTTCTTTTCGACTGATCTATATCTATTCGCCATATTCAATTATTTAAGGGGCTTTATTTTGGTTTAGTTTTTCAATTGTTTTCTTTGCCCGGCAAGATACATAAGGATTTTCATCATTAACTAATTGCAGCAGCATTGCAAATCCTATATGTGAACTTTCAGCCATAACGAAGCGAACATTTGGATCCCTGTCTTTGCATAATGCTTCAAGTGCTTCTTTAGGCGTTTTCGGATTTTCAGCCACACTTGCTCTAATAGTAGGGTTGGTGTGCTGAGCCAGACGGCACAATGTTTCTACTGGTGTATTAGAGTTGGCCGCCACATTAACTACTGTATGAACAGTATATTTTCGGGCAAGATATTCTAAAACGCCAGGTGGGGTATTGGGATCGTTAGCGTAGCGCTTGAGGGTGCTCATGTTCACTCCCAAATTGAATGCAAATTAGATTTTAATTGTAAAAGGTCTGCTTTTCGAGGGAAGGAGATTATTCAAAAGAAGGGGATTATTCGGATAAGGATTAGGGGTAATTATTATGAAATATATACCCAAAACTAGGACCAACTAACGTTAATAAGCCAATTTGCTCACCGGTCATAGTAGAAATTTGAATTTCTCGCTTTCGGTATGTTGACACGCATATTTATTTAACGGTGTCATTCTTATTGCCAGTATTTTTAATATCTACAGATTGTGTTGGCTTAATATTTTGAGTAGTATTCGAGCTGCCATATTGATTATTGGGATAATCTGAATAAGTCATAGGAATATTTGGATCAGGCGTGTAAGCATGTGAATCATCATTTGGTATTGTTTTATATATAATTCTATTGTTACGTATTAATTTAACAGTTTTTGGCGGTTGAGCTAGATCTGGATGATCGCCATATAAATTATCGCCTGGTGTGCCTATATAAGCTCCGCGATTGACCTTAGGCAATGCCGGATTTGTTTGTGGATTATATCCTGCACCTTGTTGAGCGGTTTTGCTCAAAGTGCCTAGACCAATATAACTTGAAGATGGATAGGCTAATCCACTTGCTGATTGATTAATTACTCTGTAAGGATCTGAATTCTGAGCATTAGAAGGAGCGACACTTAATGCCAAAATTGTTATTAGTGCCAGAACTAGCCAATTCATAGTGCAAATATACTTCTAAATCGAAACATAGGCTAGTTACTGTTTAACAATAAACTCCAACTATGAACAGGAGTTACTTATTAAGACACTATATTTAGTGGCTCGTAGTAATAATTTTTTTCGGACCAATTATCTTGATGGGGAATGGCATTTAAGGCTGCATTTGAATAACACTTATGAGATTCACTTATCAACTGCACTATTATACCTAGCATGATAACTAGCAAGGATAATGTACAAAGTATCATTGAAATATTGGCTAACTTTTTGTTTGGATTATGATTAGGCATGCAAAACATAATATTGATCTCCTATACTGATGTGCTAAAACGCGCATCCATACCCATATTTATGGAGTCTTTATTCGAAATTAATTTGTGTAGTACATAGTAAGTGAGGACGTAGGAATAAAATTCCTATTTAAGTCGGCTTAGTCTAGCAGCGCCTTTGATGATTGTCAAGGCGTATTTAATATTAGAGCATTCGACGCCATTCAGGATGTTTGCTCAGTAATTCCAAAGCTTGTATCAGTAAGGACTTGCCAGGATCTCTCTTAAACCAAGTAGAAGCCCCGGAAGGATGTGGCAATGGAATGACATCACATTCTTTGCCGTATATTTTAACTTTGAATTGTTGACCGACTAGATCTATAAGCTGTGCTTTAGGAAGAATCTGTTCTATAGCTAATTTGCCAACTGGTATAACTAATTTTGGCTGCAATATTTTAAATTCACGCTCAATCCAATTAGAACAAGTTTCAATTTCATCTGGAGATGGAACTCTGTCACCACCGCTAGAAGCTTTACCTGGAAAACAACGACATACCGCAGCCATATAAGCAAGCTGACGAAATTGTTCTTCGTTTATACCAGCAGTTGCAAACCATCTAAAAAGAGTCTTGCCAGCAGTCCAGGCAAAAGGGCGACCAAATTTTCCTTCGTGTGGACCAGGCGCTTGTCCTAACAGATAAACTTTGCTTAGCACTGGTGTATGTGTCACTACCGGACCAACCATATTTGGACAGAGCTTGCATTCTTTCAAGTCATTTATATGTGTTTGTAATTGCGAAGGCATCTATCTGTAACAGTTCAATATCTGTATGGGCTGGATCTATAGGTAGCAGAATAATTGGTTTGATAAGTTGGTCCACTTTGAGAAGCTGAAGGAGTAAAACTAGCTCCACGGCTCGAAGTGAAGCCTGAATTTGCATCTGCACCGCTTTGTGAACGACTTCTGGAGACTAACACATTACCGGAAAACGAATGTGCTTGGGAAGACATACTCCGTCTATTGGTGGGAATTGAGGCAGGCTTATAAGAATTAGAACTACTGTTGTACGACTCGTAAGAATAATCTGGATTGGCGGAAAACTCTGAGCCATATTCACCAGCAAAAGTTGGTATGGTAGAAAAATAAAATACAGCTGCTATAGCAAAATGACTTGGCAATTTGTGTTTACATATCATGATGGACACCTTCATTTGTCTCTATCTGTATTTTACACATTATGGTCTAAAGGAAAGGTTAAGCTCTTTCTTGCGAGTGTGCTTTAATTGGATTTCCAGTTTCTTTTAAGTTATTTATTACTGATATAAATACATCAACTAAGAAAGGATCCCACTGTTTGCCGGCCCCTGCTTTTAAGATTTTTATAGCTTCTTCTTCTTTCATAGCTGGTCTGTATGGACGATCTGATATTAAAGCGTGGTATGAATCTACAATCGAAACAATTCGGGCCGGTAGCGGTATTTCTTCACCTTTTAATCCCCGCGGATGACCTGTTCCATCCCAGCGCTCATGATGGTTCTCTAAAATGTCACAAATTTCTTTTAAAGCACGAATTGGTCTAAGCAACTCTGCGCCAAGCACTGAATGTTGATTGACCATCTCACGCTCTTCAGCTGTATATTCGCCGGCTTTATTAATCAAATCAGGCGGAATAGATAATGTTCCTACATCGTGTAATAGACCTGCTACCCGGATTTGTTCAATTTGTTTTTGTGGCAAACCCATAACTTTAGCTAGTACTTCAGACAGTCTAGCTGTTTCAAGATGATGCATTTTGTTATAGTCTGATTTTGAATAAAGAGCAGTTGCGAGTGCTTTTACCATCTCGACTACTTCAGGTAAAAGCTCCTCTTTATCTGCTGCAGCTGCAGATTCTTCAGACGGTGGCGGCAAGCTCATTTCTGGTTTTTCTTGAATGTTTTGAGCAATTTCAGCACTGCTGCTTGCAGGCACTTCAATACGACCTGCAGGTTCAGATTCAAAATGCAAATCAGTAACTGTACGAACCTGGTTTCTGCCCATACGTTTAGCTAAGTATAAAGAGCGGTCTGCCATGTCTAATAATTGTTGCTGCGAGCGAGCATGTTCTGGAAAGGCAGCAATACCAATACTAGCTGTCACCTTAATTACATCAAGCCCTTCAAACATAATCTGTTCTTCAGAAAGATTTTTTCGAATACGTTCGGCGACGATCATTGCTCCTTCCATATTCACTTCAGGCAAAACAAGCAAAAATTCTTCACCACCATAACGAACCGGCAAGTCTACGTCCCGGCAATCTCTTTCAATTAATCTAGCAACAGATTTAAGAACCGCATCTCCAGCTGGATGTCCGTAATTGTCATTGATAGATTTAAAATGATCAACGTCAATCATCATTACAGCTAAATTACGTTGATAACGTTCGGATAGTCTCATTTGCTCAGACAATTTTTCTTGTCCTGTGCGGTGATTTAATAAAGCTGTTAAACCATCTGTTGTTGCCTGGCGTTGAACTCTGCCATACAATCTGGCATTTGTTACACCAATAGCTACTTGATCCGCAACTGATTTTAGGAATGTGATATTGTCTTGATTCCATCTAGCTTCTGATTCACATTTAAAACCGCACAATAAGCCTAATAATTTTTCTTCGTAAGAAATAGGAATATAAAAAAGCGAAAGAACATGGTGCCTAGACAATGCTTCTTTCTTAAAAGGTGTAATACGTGGATCTGTAGCTACTTGATTAATTACTAATGGTTCGTCAGCTTTATAGTGTTTTTTGAATGCTTCAAAAGTTTTGAGATCAAGATCAAACTCTATCACTCTGTAATCTTCTCCCGAAGCATACTCGCAACGAATTTCATCTTCTGGTTCTTCAGGAGCTGGCAGGGTAATAAAGCAAGCATCAAGATTGAAATAGCCGGCTAATTCACTGAGCATATCGTGCAAGTTTTGTTCAATATTGAATGAGCGTCTTATTGTGTCGCTGATTCTATGCAGTAACGTTTCTTGATTGCGTAAAACTTCCGATTCCCATTTTAGTAATTGAATTTCTCTGCTGCGTTGTAATTGATTTTGTTCATTGGTAGACAACTTTGTTGAAGCTTCTTCAAGTCTTTGACTATAATTTTCTAAAAGCTCAGATTGACGCTCAAGATCTTCTTGTATTTCATAAAAACGCAAAATCGATTTTACTCGAGTTAGAATTTCTTGATCTATTGAAGTCTCAAATAAATAATCGTCTGCACCAATATTTTGTTCTTCAGCTTGGGCGTTTGCTTCGCTGTTTGGTGTAACTAAAACAACAGGAATTTCTTGCCATTTTTCTGACTCTTTCAGCTCTTTGCAAAATACCTCTGGAGCAATATCTGCTAACTGGCTGTCTAATAATATGAGATCAATAGTGTTAGCGTTGAGAATTTCTTGTGCTTTGGCACCGCTATCTGCCTCGTGTATTCGATAAACACTTCCTAGTACACGCGAAAAACGTCTTCTAATTGGTCTACCAGTATGAATAAGTAGAATATGTTTTGTTTTAGCAGATTGGACTTCATCTAATCCCATCATTTGTCCAAATTTGGCTAATTGACTGGCTAAGTGTTCTCCTGTCAGCTTAAGTGTGGAAACATCGTATTTGGAGATTTTTCGGTTTGGATCAAACGAAACAACCCTGATTAGTCCCAAGACAGAGCCATTACTTTCTTTGGAACCACCACCAATAGGGATTATGGCGTAAGGATAATTTTTTTCAGTTTGGGACTCAGCACCCTTGCTTTCTTCTTTGCCTAAGACCTGACTTACTAGTGGCTTGAGGCTTTGTTTAACTTGATGAGCCAGTTTAGTATTGGCAAAATTTATAGACTCTTTGTTTTCATCAATTAAAGTACCAAGCAAGTCGGCTGCTTTGCTCTTTGTATCTGCAGAAACCTGAGCTACAGTGATTAATTCGTCCCCATTAGCGATTTCTAGGATGCCTAAGTCAAAACCTAGTATTTGGCATAAATGCCTTCTTACGGCTTCTAAGGAGCTTTCTGCTTGCTCATTTGCTGAAAGTTTCTTTGTTTTGGTCACTGTACTAATCTTGGAATGTGGTCAAAGGATTCTAAATTGAGTTTAACAGACCAATTGCCTTCTGAGAACAATACTGCCAGCTAGATGAAACGAATTATAGTCATTAAGCGAAATACTTTTGCCACCACCACTGGAACATAAGTAAAGTCCATAATTCTTTGCGTCTATCAGCCACATTAAGGTTATGTTCATCAAGTAATGAATTTATATATTGCCATTGAAAAATGCCTTGCCGTTTAATAAATGGCTCATTCAGTAACTCATTTACAACTGGTTTGAATTCATTTTTTAGCCATTTGCCAACTGGTATGCCAAACCCTTTCTTGGGTCTTTGGGTAATAGATTCGGGCAAATGTTTGCCAGCGAGCTTTCTCAGCAAATATTTTGTTGTCAGGGTTTTAATCTTTAGATTAGTTGGCAAATTTAAAGCAAATTCGACTAAAGGATAGGCTAAAAAAGGCAGCCTTACTTCTAGCGAAGCTGCCATTGAAGCTCTATCTGACTTTACCAATAAATTGTCAGCCAAATAAGTACTCAAATCTAAACGCATAATCGTTTCCAAGACATCAGAACTAGTATTAAAAGCAGGCATAATTGCCCTTTGATAGCCATTATTACTAAAGAGATCTTTTACTGAACTAATATTTCTTTGTCTTTCTTTTATGCCGGCACTAAGCAATTCCGCCTGGTTTTTAATGGGAAAAGAGCCCATCCATTGCAAATGTCTTTCAATTGGTGGATTGTCTGCTGCCCAAATAAAGCGCTTAATCTTATAATCCAGACTAAGATTATTGAGCGAAACAGGCAATTTGTTAAAAGCTGGTACAAGCAAATTTTTTCTCAATGCCTGTGGCAGCTTCTCCCAGACAGAAATATATTTGTGGGCCAAATAAGTTGGATAGCCGCCAAATAATTCATCGCCACCTTCACCGGCTAGAGCTACTGTGACATTTTGTTTTGTCATTTTAGATAAACAATACGTTGGCAATATTGAAGCATCTGCAATTGGTTCATCAAGTATTTGCCAAAGCTCAGTCATTGTTGCTAATGCAGTATGTGGATCAAATTCAAAACACTGATGCTCAGTACCAAGATAATTAGCTACTGTTTTGGCATGATTACTCTCATCAAAAGACTTATCTGTAAAGCCTATAGAAAATGTTTTTAAATTGCCTGATACATTCTTCTTAGCCAATGCGGCAATTAAAGATGAATCAATACCACCGGATAAAAATACTCCTAATGGCACATCAGAGATTAGTCTTAATTGAATTGATCTACTAAGCAGCTCTTCTGCTTGTTTTAAAGCTTCTTCTTCGGCAATATCATTTTGTTTTACATCTGGCTGCCAATAATTTTTTGTGTTTATTTGGCCATCTTCAACAATTAAATAATGGGCCGGTAATAATTTGTGTATGCCTTTAAATAACGAAAAAGGTGCTGGCACATATTCAAGCGCCAAATATTGCTGCAAAACATCTTCATTCAATTCTGCTTTTGCACCAGGATGAGCAAGAATAGCTTTTATTTCAGAGCCAAATATGAACTGATTGTTCGAAATAGTCCAATGTAATGGTTTTTCGCCCATACGATCGCGGGCAATAAATAACCTTTGTTTATTACTGTCCCATATAGCAAAAGCAAACATGCCCTCTAGATATTGCAAACAATCAACACCATAATCTTCATATAAATGGACAATTGTTTCAGTATCGCTTTTAGTGGCAAGCTTATGACCGTTTTTGATAACTCTATCTTGCAACTCTTGATAGTTATAAATTTCACCATTAAATACAATCCAGATACTGCCATCTTCATTTGTAATAGGTTGTTGGCCGGTAGCTAAATCTATAATAGACAATCTAGTCATGCCTAAAGCCGATGGACCAATAATTTTTATGCCTTCTTCGTCTGGTCCGCGATGCTCAATGCTGCCACACATTTTGGCAATCAGGGCTGTATCCGTTCCCAGAGGTTCTTTGTTTAAATTAAGATAGCCAGTGATTCCACACATTTTATAATCGCTCCACTCGCTTCATTCTTCGCTCGCTCCGCTTATTCCCGCTCGCTCCGCTTATTCCTGTTCGCTGCCACCGGCTCCACGCCGCTGTCCGCTCTCTGCTCCAGCGTTCTATTTACTAATCGCTCCGCCGCCTCATCGTCGCCGTTCGCTGCACTACTGCCTCCCCTTGTCCTTCAGATATGCTAGTTTAAATTTATAGGTTTATAAAAGGGCGTGACAATATATTTCATATGAAAGCTATTATCTCACCAACTATTCTTCATCCAGAGCACTTTTACGCTCGGACAACAGTAAAAGTAGCCAAAGACTTATTGGGCTGTCAATTGCACAGACGCTTACCATCAGGCATAGTCTTAAACGGTGAAATTACTGAAGTGGAAGCTTATACAGCTAACGATCCCGCTTGTCATGCCTTTAGAGGATTAACGAAGCGCACTGAAATCATGTTTGGACCGGCTGGGCGGGCTTATGTATATTTCATATACGGTATGTATTATTGTCTAAACGTAGTCACCGAAGAAGAGCACACGCCGGGTGCTGTTTTAATTAGAGGCTTAAATGCTAGCTCATCTGGAAAGCTTTTAAATGGACAAGGCAAAATTTGTAAGTACTGGCAAATCGATAAAACTCACAACGGTGTAAATCTAACAGATCCCAGTTCTGAGCTTTGGATAAGTGCTAGACCCGAAAAATGGAAAAACAAAATCAATATCTCTACGCGCATTGGCTTAAGCCAGGCTCAAGATAAGCTTTGGCGCTTTTATACCGAGTAAGAATAAAGGATAATTGTATAGTTTGAGCGGCCAGTTACTGTCCATGATGAAGCTGGTAAGCAATCACGACCATTACTGAGCACATTAAGACAGTTCCTAATATCAAAACTGTAGCTTCCACTACTCTGGATTGTTTGCTTCTAACTGGTCTGACAAGATTTATATATGCAGTCCTTCCATCTTGTGCATAGTCCATTTCGTCTTCTGAATTAGGGTTCGGTTTTAATATATTAGCCAATCTGTGTGCCTCGTCTGGGGTAAGAGAAATAGAACTGGATGGCAATGTGCCAATTTGTCGTTTAAACGAAAGTGAGAAACGACTGCCAACCGGCTTAACCAAAACTAGAAATCCTGACTGTGTTTCGAACGAGCGTTCATACGGGCTAAGTTTTATTGCTTCTTGTTCTTTAATAGCAAAAACTTCGCCTGTTTCGTCGCCTTGAAACGGTGCTGTGGAATTAACGTAATCGTCAGAGTAATTCAATTTATACTTTCTGGTTATAATGGTGACGGATGACAATTATAGAAGAGAAGCCTGGTTTTTCAACCAGGCTTCTCAATTATTTTATCCTTTAAAGATATTCTCTTAACCGAGAGGATCTTCCTGGCTGACGAAGCTTACGCAGAGCCTTGAATTCTATTTGTCTTACACGTTCACGTGTAACAGCAAACAATTGGCCTACTTCTTCCAGTGTACGTTGACGTCCATCATCCAAACCAAATCTAAGTCTAAGCACATCACGTTCACGAGGTGTAAGCTCATTAAGCATACGTGCCAAGTCTTGACGCAACAATTCATGAGTTACTGTTGTGTCTGGTCTGTCAGTTTCAGCATCTTCAATAAAATCTCCAAGGCGTGAATCTTCTTCTTTACCAATTGGAGTTTCTAATGAAATTGGTTCTTTAGCAGCTTTGATAATTTCATGTAGCTTCACTAAAGATACATCCATAGACTTAGCTAATTCTTGTTCTGTTGGCTTACGATTAAGCTCTTGAGCAAGCTGTCTTGTAATCTTCTTGAGCTTATTGATTGTTTCTACCATGTGTACAGGTACACGAATGGTGCGACTTTTATCAGCAAGAGCTCTGGTGATAGCTTGACGAATCCACCAAGTAGCATAAGTTGAAAACTTATAACCACGTTCATGGTCAAACTTTTCAGATGCTCTAATGAGACCCAAATTGCCTTCTTGTATAAGATCAAGGAAAGACAAACCACGACCAATATATTTTTTGGCTATAGATACAACCAAACGCAAGTTGGCTTGTACAAGCTTACGCTTAGCGATCATGTCCCCTTGAAGAATTTTTCTAGCTAATTCAATTTCTTCATCAGGCTTAAGTAATTGAATACGTCCAATTTCTCTTAAATAAAGTCGAACAGAGTCTTCTGTGACTATTTCTCTACTTGTAGGAATTTCAATTGGACCATCATCGTCATCGTCTAAATTACTTTCTGCATCGTCGATAATTGTAAATTGGTCAGCTTCGTCAATTAAGTCTAGCTCTTCCAATTCATTGCGCTTAGCAATATTGTCATCGTCTACGAGTACTCCACCGTTTGCGCGCTCATTATCAGCAGATTTTGCTTTTGCCATATATTCTTTTCACTAGCCTCTTATTAGGGTTAACCAAATATGGATTGAACTTTGTGATTGATAGCATGCATACAAAGACCGCCAAACAAATTGAAATATCTGTACATCTCTAGTGTGTATTTAAACTGTCCCAAACGGGGATGCATTAGATGACAGACTGGGCCATTTGCTTATATATTTTGGCAATATTCTTATTTGTATATATGTGGAAAACGAGTATCTTGCTTTCAAGATTATTTGTTCCGGTTTCTGCTGCCTGGTGTTTAATAGCAAATTTATTGAATTGCTTTGGTTCAAAACTATAAGAGGCCTTACTAGAACAAATACTGTTTTCAATCAATTGACCATATTGCCACACTTACTTGGCAACAGGCTAAAGCTAGTATAAGGCTGCTTTATGCTTTGTGCCTACCCTGTTAAGCTACTTTAACTAATAATTTTCGTATAAACCCCACTTAATCCCGGAAGATATATATAAAATAAATAAGTTTATGAAAAGCGCTTAAGTAGCCGATGAGCTGCCCTGGCTGTGGCTCTAGCTGGGTAGATCGAATAGCAAGAGATGAGATTGAGTGAGGCTTTGCAGATTGATTAGGCTTGTATCTTTTATCGCCGCTCCATCCCCACCAAACATTTCAGTTTTATTGCACTCTAAATGACCTTCGGCCATTTGTAGCCAGATTTTTCTATTATTAGCCAATTTATGCTGAACTTTTTCTTTGGCATTCAGTTTTGCTGCATATAAATAAACATCCTGATTTATGGCAATAGTATTTTCTCTACCATCAGGTGAAGCGATCAATTTCAACCCGCCGCCATTTTTTATATCAAATGCTTTTTGTTCATAGTGAGGATTCGGTCCTTCCTTATTGGGCACAATCCATATCTGCAATAAACGAACAAGATTTTCAGACGATGGATTGAATTCACTATGTTTTATGCCCGTGCCGGCGCACATATATTGCAATTCGCCTGGCTTGATACTTGATCCATTACCAAGACTATCTTTGTGAGCTAATTCTCCTTCTAAGACATAAGTAAGAATTTCCATATTGCTATGCGCATGAGTAGGAAATCCCCCTTCAGGAGCGACAATATCGTCATTAATTACCCTAATGTCACCATAATGCATGTATGCCGGGTCATAGTAAGAATCAAAAGAAAATGTATGCCAACTATCAAGCCAATCTAGCTTTGTATGACCACGTTCTTTTGCTTTTCGCAATTTGAGCAAAATAGTTTCCTCATTGATTTTGACTTCACTTTGATAGGTTATTTTCTTTAGCAACATCCAAACGATCTATGACTTGTTTGAAATATTGATCCCCGGTAAGCCAAATACGTACTTGGGCTCCTTCCTGAATATTTTCATCAAAAGGATTATTGAATCCAGGATTACGCGTAGAAAAATCTATTTCTCTTCCATTAATCCAAAAATGAGCCGCCTGGAATGACCCTTTGCCTACATAATTTGTCGCTCGGCGCAATCCAGAAATTTGTCCTTCAATTTTTACACATTGCTGATTCGCATATGCTTTAGCCAAATTCATATGTTCGGAATAATTTAAAACAACTGATATTCCTCCAACAATTGCCACAAGCACTATGGCGGTACTTATAGCAGTCAAAATTATGCTTTGTAGGCTACTTCTCTTCATCCACATTACCCAAGCTGTAATAACCGGAACACCGATTAAAAATACAATTGCATCTTGCTCATGCAATCTATTCAACAAAATTTGTTTGGCTGCTTCAGCTGGAGTTGTGGCTATTTGATAAATAGTTTGGTACGGCATAGGTTTATTATATCTCTACTGCCTGGCAAGAAGTGTCTCTAGCTTTTCTAGGCTTTGATTCCAACCTTCAGACATACCAAGATTTACCATTGCATTTCTATCTTCGGCAGAATCAAAATGTTTAGCAATTGTCAGTTTGGTTTTACCATGCTCTTCTTCAAACGTTACTGTCACAACAAATTCATGCAGATCGCCTTTTCGATTAGGACGATTTTTATTTAAAAGATCATGCCACTCTTTTGTATGTTCATTGCAATTCATTGTAAAAACAAGACGCTCAGATTCTACGATTTCTTTGTATACACCACCAGTTGGATAATCAATACCTTCTGGTGATCTCATCACAAAGCGATAAGTGCCCCCCACTTTTAAATCAATTTCACAGCTTGGTGTTGTGAAATGATGGGGCCCCCACCATTCTTTCATTAACGCTGGATCGCTCCAAGCTTTATAGACTAAAGTTTTTGGTGCTTCAAAAATTCGTGTGATAACAAAATCATTTTCTGTAACCGAAATACCCTGGGCTGCATTTTGAATTGTCATTTTATTCTCCTAGAATATTTAAGCTACCTTTTTATTACCTACTTTAATAGTAACGTTCTTGCCTAATTTTGCTAACCACTTCATTAACATATCTACAGTAAACCGGTCAATCTTACCTTTATACAAATCTGATATGCGTGGCTGACCTACGCCAAATAGCTTAGCCGCTTCGTTTTGCGTAAGTTTTTTCTGCCTAAGAATTTTTTCTATTTCCATCATTAACTGAGAGCGAGCCAAAAGATTCACAGCTTCGTCTTCCGGAAAACCAAGATCCCGAAATATATTATCTGTGCCTTCATAAAAGGTCAGTCCGTTAATGGTTTTCTTTTTGAGTTTGTTGGACTTGCGCATATGCTGTCCTCGCTATTTTTAAATCTCTATCTGATGTTTTTTGGGTCTTCTTCTCGAACGCATGTAGAACATAAATGGCTTCAGGATATTTTGCCACATATAAAATTCTATGCTCATGTGGATCGTGAATTCTGATTTCCATGACTCCTAATCCCACGCTACTCATCGGTTTCCAATCCGAAGGTTCATTGCCTGCTTGCACTTTGTTTAATTGATAGCCAGCCTCTCTCATGGCTTCTGGCGGAAATTTATTCAATCTAGAGTAGCTGTTTCCCAGCCATTTTAATGGTTTCATTTCATTATAGCAAATTTTCTATATTCGTTTGATGGGGCTCTATTGTGCGATTGTCTGTTAATGAGGCAGGCGCAAGCGAAATTTCCCTGATATTTAGACTATCCAGACAGTTTAGGTGCTATCCATGACAGAGCTGTGACACGAGAACCACATTGTCAATATTTGCGAAATCGGTTCTTGCGGACAATAATGTGCGTTATCTGACGCCGAGGTCTATGCTTTGCTAAATATTATCTTGGGCATGTCATATCTGATGGAATACCTTATTCGTTGCGTGCTTTCTGCGCACGTGTTTGCAAAATCCTAAGTTCATCACGTAAAGCTGCTGCAGTTTCAAAGTCTAGATCTGCTGCTGCTTTTTTCATTTCTTTTTCTAGTTTGCGAATAAGATTAGGTAAATTACCATCAGCAATGATTGCTTCTTTTCCATTAGCACCTTTTACTCTGGAAGATCTGGTACCTTCAACAGCTGCCATTGCTGCTTCTTCTTTACCGCGCAAATAATCTAATAAGCTATTGCCTGTGTCTTTGACAATTGTAGTTGGAGTAATATTATGCTCAAGATTATGGGCTATTTGAATTACACGACGTCGTTCTGTTTCACGCATGGCATTTGCCATTGAATCAGTAATTTTATCAGCGTACAAAATTACTTTACCATCTACATTACGTGCTGCTCGACCGATAGTTTGAATTAAAGACCGTTCAGCTCGTAAAAATCCTTCCTTGTCAGCTTCCATTATTGCTACAAGACTTACTTCTGGTAGGTCTAGGCCTTCACGCAATAGATTTACACCAACTAGAACATCATAGGCGCCGGTACGCAAATCTTGTAATAACTCAATACGATCTAAAGCGACAACATCACTATGCAACCAACGTACACGTATGCCTATCTCTTGCAAATATTCAGTTAAGTCCTCTGCCATTCTTTTAGTAAGAGTAGTGATCAACACCCTTTCTTGTTTAGCAGTGCGTATTTTTATTTCTTTTATTAGATCATCTATTTGTCCGGTGATTGGATGTATTTCTACATGAGGATCAATAAGACCAGTAGGTCGAATAATTTGTTCTACCACTTGATTGCTTTTTTCAATTTCCCATTTGCCTGGTGTTGCCGAGACAAAAATAGTTTTGCCAACTTTAGCCCAAAATTCTTCTGCCTTTAAAGGACGATTATCTCGAGCTGCTGGTAGGCGAAAGCCATAATCAATTAAGACATCTTTGCGAGCCCGATCACCGTTAAACATGCCTTGTATTTGTGGCGCTGTTACGTGTGATTCATCTATAAAAGTAAGAAAACCATCTTTGCCAAATTTGCGCACAAAATAATCTACTAGTGTTTGGGGCGGTGCACCTGGCTGTCTACCCTCAAGAATACGTGAATAATTTTCTATGCCATTGCAATAGCCAACTTCTTTGAGCATTTCGATATCATATCGAGTCCTCTGCATAAGACGTTGCGCTTCAACAAGTTTATTTTGTGCTGTTAATTCATTTAGTCTTTCTTGTAATTCTATTTCTATTTGCGCTACTGCTTCTTCTATTTCGTCTTCTTCAGCCACGTAGTGCTTAGCAGGATAAATTCTTAACTCATCAGCTATATTTTCGATTTCACCAGTAACTGGATTCACATAAACTAGTCTTTCAATTTCATCGCCAAAAAATTCAATTCTTACAACACGTTCTTCGTATGATGGAAAAATTTCTACAATGTCACCGCGCACTCTAAATTTTGATCTTTCTACTACTAAGTCATTGCGGGTGTAATAAATGCGAACTAAAGCTTTAAGTAATTCTTGGCGGTCAATATTTTGGCCAACTTTTAAAGGTACAGCACATGATAAATATCGTTCTGGTACACCTAAGCCATAAATACAGCTTACTGAGCCAACTACAATTACATCTTGTCTTTCCCAAAGCGATCTAGTGGCGGAATGTCTAAGTCTGTCTATTTCATCATTTATGCTTGCTTCTTTTTCAATAAAAGTGTCAGTAGCAGGTATGTAAGATTCGGGCTGATAATAGTCGTAATAACTGATGAAGTATTCAACAGCATTTTCTGGAAAAAAGTCTTTCATTTCAGCACAAAGCTGTGCTGCTAATGTTTTATTGTGGGCAAGAATAAGTGCCGGCATCTGACAGCGCTCAATTAAGTGCGCCATTGTCATTGTTTTGCCAGAACCAGTAACCCCTAATAAAGTCTGAGAAGGATAATTTTTCTTAACCCCAGAAGCAAGCAGATCGATTGCCTTGGGCTGGTCACCAGCAGGCTTGAATTTTGATATTACTTTAAATGCAGTCATTGAAGACTATATTTTAGCCTGTTTTGCTCTTTTCTTCTTCAATTAGAGGTGGCTTTTCGTCAATTTTAGTTGCGTCTTTTACTTCATTTTGGGCATCATTTAATGCTTTTTTGAAATTACCCAAACCTTGTCCTATGGCGCGCCCTATTTCTGGGAATTTCTTTGGCCCAAAAACGAGCAAGGCCACACCACACATAAGTGCTATATCAACAGGACTGCCAAGCATATGCGAACCTCATATCAACCAAATTAATGTTAGCACATGGCTAAACTTAAGGTTTAATTTTACCTTCTAATTATTGTCTATTTGCAGCTTATTTATGTTGTTCGCTACCAGGGTTTTCGGTTGGCGATTCTAAAGTAGCGCCGTTAGAATACCGACAAATAGGTTCAGTAAGCGGGCTTGTATTGTCTTTTGTTCGATAGCGGTCAGCTAACTCGGCAATTGTAGCCTCAACAAAAATATAGTCTTTTAATATGCCTTTTGGCTCTAAATAATCGGTTATTGCTGTTGCATCAAGAGCACTATTGGGCTCATTTTGAGCAAAATTGCGCTTATTCATATTGCACAAACTAGCTAAATAAATGGAGTCAGGATTAAGACGAACCCAATGAGCACCATTATCTATAAATGCATTGTATTGCAATACAATATGAGGATGATCCGGCTGGGTTTGCAAATGGTCAACTTGATTAGCAACTATAGTAACCAAAAGTTTTGGATACAAAGTGCAAACCGGTGAAATGGAAAGCGAACCATCTCTTTCTTGAAAATAATTTTCTGATTCTTCTAAAGTAGCAATTGTGTTTGGCCAATTTTTTGGATGTAATATTGGTTCTTTGGCTATGTCTTTATCGCCTTCTGCTTTCTTTTCAGCTGACTTAAGCATGATTTGTTTTTGGGGAGGATGTGGCGCAGGTTGATGCAAAATTGCTCTTTTATAGACCGTTACTAGAGCGGCTTTAGCAGTATCTTGCAATTTTGCTGGTTCTTTAGGTGCAGGTGGGGGTAAAGGTGCAGCTTCAGGAATTGGAGCTGGTTCAAAAATTTTCAAACGTTCCATTGCTGAAGTTGCTTCTGGTGGATAGATTTTTTTATTCAATTTTTTATCTAAGCAATAATTGAAGGCAAATTCAGTCGTTTCATCCCATTTGCCATTTTTATTGTCGTCAAAATAAATGATTCCAGGTATAGTTGGTTGCCCTAATTTTTTTCTGATGCTTGCATCTTGCATAGCATCAGACTGCCAGGCTAATTGCCGAAAATCAATTAAGCAATGTCCAGTCGCAGCACTACCCTGACGATAATGTTTGTTCAGTAAAATGTCATGCGTACTACCTAAAGCGGGTGGATAAAATAATGAACCAAGAGGACATTCATAAAGAGCTAGCCAACGTAAAAACTTTAAATCAGAAGCATATTTTTCCATTGTTACCAAGGCAACATTGCCACCATTTGACCAGCCCACTATGCCTATATTATTTGTAGAAACTGGTATAGGTACTAAGTTTGCAATTGTGCGATGGCGAAAATCTTCTATATTTCCGGAGGCAAAAAGCAATATATCTCTTAATGCTCTTTGGCTTCGCGCACCCCGATAATCATTATAGCCGCCAGACTTAAAAGTACCAATTCCTCCACCTGGAAATGCAAATCTAATTTCTACAAATCCTGCTTGGGCAGCATGAACACATAAAGTTAAGCCATCAGCTGACTCTCCTCCAGACACAACAACAGCTATTGGGGCGCCATCTTTATAGCGGGGCTTTTCTGGATAAATAATGTTAACTGCTAGTCCGTTCCCAGGCGCTGCGGTTGATGGAATAAATGTGCTTATTGATTGCTCATTAGCTAAAGGCAATACTTTAGTGCCGTCTTCAGCAACTATCGGTACACTTTGGCTGCATTGAGCGAACGGAGAACATATTAAAGCAAACAGGTTAATAAAAGCGATTAATAATAAACGCCGCTTAGACGAACGCACTAAATTACCTCTCAAACGATATTCAATATGCAGATTATATCCGGGACAAGCAAAGCTTTGCGCAAATTTTGGCATACATTTGTCAAAATCCAGTGTTCATCGGAGGATAGACATTTTAATTTTAAATGCCAGTTAAAAATGCAGGTTAATGGGTATCTTTACTTTTAGCTGGTGGGTGTGGCTTGCAGCCTCTATTTTGACCACATGTCGTGAGGGCGCCTCCCACTGGCCCATTTTTAAAAACTAGTCTTTTTCTGGTATGTAGACTAGTTGTTTTACGACTTTATCTCCGATTAGATCTTTTTCAATTATCTCATCTATGTCATGTTTTGACACTTGACAGTACCAATTGCCTTCAGGATAAACGACTACCATAGGTCCAAATCCGCATTGCCCTAAGCAGCCTGACTTATTTATGCGAATTGATTTTTTCAATCCCATTTCCTTTATTTTTTCTTTCAATTTGTCGCATACTGCTTCAGAACCCTGTTCAGCACAGGTCTTGCCGCTTGTACATACAAAAACATGTTTTTTAAAGACTGTCATTTGCTTTTAATTATGCCAGATTTACCTGTTTGCAAATTCAGTTAATATATTGCCACTCTATACTTGACGCATGTTCATCAGACTGTCATTATATGACTTCCCTAAAACGGGGACGGCCCAAGACAGTTTGGTGTCTAGCTTTAAATAGAATTCTATTTGGCAGACTTAATATTCAACTTTTAGTTGATACCAGCTATAGGTCACAATCTACAAACTAATAATAGTTGGGAATTAATTTCCTGGTTGTGTTCCTTATTTTCCTGGCTGCAGATGCGCCAGGATTTTTTATTTAGCAAGGAGAAAAGTAAATGGTCACTACGACAAAAGCAAAAAAACAGGAAATAGTTAAAGACTTAGAACAATTCTTTGCTGATGCCAAAGTTGCAGTCGTTGCAGATGTAAGCGGATTTACTGTTGCCGAGCTAACTAAACTTAGACGCGCTCTCGATGCTCAACAATCTAAAGTTAAAGTAGCAAAAAACACACTCATTAAAATCGCTACTAAATCTGGTCAATTTGCTGATATTGATACTTTAGCTAAAGGACCTTCAGCAGTAGTAGTTGGCTATCAAGATCAAGTACAAGCTGCTAAAACTACTGTGCAATATTTCAATGATTTGAAAAAAGGCGCAATTCGCGGTGGCATTCTTGATGGAAAAACTTTGTCTGAGCACGATATTAAAGACTTAGCCAAATTACCAAGCAAAGAAGTATTGCTCGCTCATATATTGGGCAGTCTCGACTCTGGCGCCAGTGGTATAGCAGGTGCATTAAATAGCTTATTGCGTGATATTGCTTATTTAACTGAAGAAGTAGCAAAGAAAAATAATGCTGCTTAATTCATCGTTTAAGTTTAAAACTGATTTTTGTGTTTATTCGAAGTAACTAATTAAAAGGGTAATAAAGGAGTAAAAAATGGCAACTAAACTTTCAGTAGATGATCTTTTGGATCAAATCGGTTCTTTAACATTGCTTGAAGCAGCAGATTTGAAAAAGAAAATGGAAGACAAATTTGGCGTAACCGCAGCAGCTCCAGTTGCTGTAGCAGCCGCCCCAGGTGCTGGCGGTGGTGGAGCAGCTGCTGAAGAACAAGACGAGTTTACAGTTATATTGACTGCAGTTGGCGACAAGAAAATTGAAGTTCTGAAGATTGTACGTGAAGTAACTGGTCTTGGACTTAAAGAAGCCAAGGACATTGTTGATGCTGCTCCTAAACCATTGAAAGAAAAGGTTAAAAAGGAAGAAGCCCAACAAATGAAACAAAAACTTGAAGCCACTGGCGCTAAAGTAGAAATTAAGTAAAATTGCAAGTGATTAACTTGTAACTGAATACTTAAATTTGGCCACCTTCTGCCAAAATCTATAAGGCAGCTAGGAAGATTGAAAAATGAAATGCCCAGCCTGTGGTTTATACCATCCTGCGTTCTACGAACGTTGTGTCGCCTGTGGCATTTCTTTTTCTGAGGGCACAGATTCTCAGACTGATAGCCATGATTCAAATATTGTGACTGATAATCCAAAGCCTGACCCAAAAACATCGATGGTGCGTTTGAGGTTTGCTGGTAATATGGCTGAATCCCAGCAGCAGGAAGAAAAGCCTATTTTGCCTCGTCAAAAAAGTAACGATAAAAATAAGGACAATAATATTGGTCCTCTAGAGAGCATCCCTGTATCTACACGTAGGGGCATATTTATTGCTCTATTAATTTTGCTTGTTTTTGCTGGAGCAACAGTATTTTTCTTAAGTCGTTCGCCAGATGATCAACGCTTATTAGCATTAGGCAAGCGGCAATTAAGTTTAGGGCAATATGCTTTTGCTGTGCAAACGCTATCCAAAGTTTCTGCCCTAAGGCCAAACGACCCTAATGTCTTTTTGGCTTTAGCTAGAGCGCATATTGGTGTTGAGCAACTTAATGAGGCTTGGGATTGTATTACTCATGCTCAACAACTAGGTGCAGGTGTTGTCGCAGATCCTGCTTTAGCTACAGAATTAGCAAATTACTATAAACAACATGGCCAATTCCAAAAAGCAATTGATTTACTACGTCCTTTAGCAAATGCTTCAGTTTCTGGGAAAAGAGCTGAATTAGCAGATCTAGATGCCTTATGGGGTGATGACTGTCTTGAAAGAGGCAAATTAGATGAAGCCAAACGTGCCTGGGAAGAAGTGCAGCAGCTTAATGAAGGTGCACGGGCAACTGAAGCCAAAAGCAGACTTGCCACTATATATTTAAAACTTGCTGATGTAGCTTATACCAATGAAGATGACGCAAAAGCCCTGGATTATTTAAACAAAGTCAATTCATTAGAAGGAAGCACAAGGAATTATCTTTTAGCAGCTGATATATGTGAACGCGATGGCAAACTAAAAGAAGCAATTGAACAAGTCCAAAAAGCACTCAAATTAAAAATGGATGATCAATTTGTCAAAACACGTTTGGCACAGTTGTACATGCTTGAGGGTAAAGAACTTATCCAGCTTGGAAATGATAGTGAGGGTTATGGCTATTTACAGCAAATAAATACGCTTGATTCATCTTTTGTTTTCCCGGCTGCCGTCTTAAAAAACTTATTTGTTGGCGTTGTCGATGGTAAAGCAAAAATTTCTGGTGAATTATGGAATGCTAGCAATCAAACTGTTAGCGTCCTAACAATGAAAGTGCAACTTTATGATAATGCTAAAGATATTAGTCTTTGGCAAAAAGAACAACGTGTTATAGACGAATTCGTTCCTCCTATTGCCCCTCAACAAATCAAATCTTTCACCTTTATGGCTCCCTTGCCCAGTCAAAAACTGGAAAATTTGGCTTTTAAAGTATATTTGGATGGTAATTATTATGGTTCATATCCTCTTAAAGCTGGAGCTAAATTGGGTAAAAGATTAGCCAGTCCATTGCCTAGTCTTGCCAATGAAGACAACAATGGCATTAAGCCTAATACTGATAAAGAAATGAAACCTCATGTCGGTGAAACAGAAAGTCCTCAGGGGGCTTCTGAACAATCAAAACATCTAAATGAAGCTGAAACTTCCAATAAATCAAATAAGAAAACCGTTGAAGGCGAAGCAAAAGAAACGGTTTCTCCTGAAGAAAAAACAATGAAAGATTTGGATTTCTAGTTGTGAACCAAAATTCTTCTAAACAAATTTCTTTAGTAAACTGTTTGAAAAATTTGGCTCAACGACATCCTTTAGTTTGTGCAAATTCTATTGCCGCCAGACTTTTGAGCTTCTTGCAAAAACTGTTTAGCTGCAGAAAGTAATTCTTTTTCTTGTCTTCCGTGGCTAGGAAAAGAGGCAATTCCTATACTTGCTGTCACTATAACTGTGCTTGCTCCGCTGGTAATAGATCTAGAACGAGTTTTCTCACAAATTCTTTGCCCGACTACGAGCGCTTTAGAAGCGTATGTTTCAGGCAAAAGAATGGCAAATTGTTCAGACCCAATACGAAAAGCGAAGTCTACTTCTCTAACCGAAGAAGTTAAAATGTTTGCTTCTTGTTGCAATATCTGACAAGTAAGTTGGTTGCCATAAAGCTTCTGTAATTGTTGCATTTTGTCCATCGAAACTAAAATTACTGAAAATGGACGCTTATATCTTTTTGATCGCTTTAACTCTTTGGCTAGTTTTTGCGTGAAAAAATGAGTATTGAATAACCCAGTTAATTCATCACGGATTACAGCGCTTTCGTATTGTTTGAACCTTTCATCACTTAAAGTCTCCTCTATTAGATCCCCATTTACGCTCTTAACCTTCTTGTATTTGAATTTATTAGCTTGCACATCTGAGACAAGACGATTGAAGACAGTGTCACGGGCACACTGCCAGCCTTCGCTATGGCGGCTAAGAAACTTACTCATAAACTATCAACTCGAGTTTGTTTTACATTTTACTATTTTGGGTAAGACTAGGATTAAATGATAGTATTCAATCTATTATGCCCAATATAGAATTTGAACAAGCGCTTTTATATTACAAGAGCCAACACCGGACCAAGGGGTGTATTTTAACCCATTTATTTGGTGTGCCTTTAGTGGCTTTATCTTTCCCTTTGATGTTAATAAACTTGCGGCGCGGCTTAACTTTGTTTGGCTTTGCGTGGGCTTTGCAATTTATTGGACACTTTTATTTTGAAAAGAATAAACCAGTATTGCTTACCCCAGCTAGAACCTGCCTGCTTCCTTTAGCTGCTCTTGTGACTGTATTTAGGCATTGGCGTGATATTTTTGCTGGCGAATTTATGCTCGAAGATAAAAATGGACATGTTAAAGAACCGTCTGGCAATCTGTTAAGGTAGCCAAACGAATTTTTACTAAATCGGATAGATTTAAGTGTTAGTAAGATTGACGCTGTTGTGGTCTTTTACCACCACCGCCACCAGCTTCGCGAGCATGCGAAGGGTTGACAACTATCTGTCTACCGCCAAGCGTTTGTCCGTTGAAGTCACGAATAGCTGCTTCGGCCTCTTCGGCAGTTTCCATTTCTACAAAGCCAAAACCACGCTTTCTACCTGTTTCACGGTCTACGGGAAGTGCCACTGAGACTACTTTACCGCAACGTGAAAAAGCTTCTTCTAGCTCTTGCTCTGTGGTTTTAAAGGATAAGTTACCTACAAAAAGTTTAGTGTTCATAATTTGATCTGTCTTCCTAACGGACAAGTAACAACAAAAAGAAAGCTTGGTAATCCAAACTTTCTTTTGTTAAGTATGACATCAATTGGCAGAATTGTCTTATTTCAGCTTTAATTCTACTTAGATTTAATTGTTATAAGACAGTTTTAATATTCCGCCACCGCTGATTTTCGCTCGCTTTTGGAGCCGCAAATCTAAGCGGCTATTGCTTTGACTCAGTTGTTGTAGCGGTTTCGGAGGTAGTTGTAGCTTTATCTGCCTTTTTGTGATGGGTGACTTTAGAAACAGTTTTTTTGGTGCTTGAACCAACTTTTTCTGCTCCTTTGACAGTGTCTTTGGCGCCTACATCGATACCCTCACCGATTTTTTTCACACCTTTTCCAAGATCTTTGAATACGGTTTCTGTACCTTCTTTGATATCACCGCCAACTTTTTTTGCTTCACCACCAACACCGATTTTTTTGGTTGTAGTTGTTGATTTAGTGCTTGTGCTATCAGCACTTCTGACTTCAACAGTTGCTACTGATAATGCCAAGAATGATGTGACAATAAGGACCATACTAGTTTTCTTCATAACTTTTCTTCTTTTAAACCTCAGTGTGTGTAGGGGATTTGAATATGCTGTTTAGCATTTTTGTAATTACAAGATTACCATTTCATTCTGGCAGCACAAGTTTATAGACAGTGGTCAAGAAATACAGAAGGCGTATTTCTGCTTATAACGAAGCTTGTTAAGATTGATTTATTGCTAAACTGTGTACTCAGTTCAGAGCAGAGTCGTTCTTGGCAGCCCGGGTCGGCTGAGATTAACTGAGGCTAGCCGATACGTGCTTCTATAGGAGACACAAATAAAGTAAATGATAAAAGTAGCCAATAAAAAAAAACAGACCACTTCTTCAAAAGCTAGTATTAAAAAAGCAGTTACTAAAAAAACAACCGGTAAAACAAAAAATGTTAGCAAAGCTAAAAGTACTAACAAAAGTATTACTAAGCCAAAAAAAATCAGTAATAAGTCTAGCTCTAAAAAATCTCCAAAAAACACTGAACAAAAAAAGAGATTCACTAAAATTGGTCAAAGAGAAAATGTTATTGAGTATCGATTAAAGAACGGACTCAAAGTTCTATTATTGCCAAATGACAGCGCCCCGGTTGTAACTGTACTAGTTTTATTCAAAGTTGGAAGCAGAAATGAAGCCGTAGGCTTTACCGGCGCAACTCATTTCCTTGAGCATATGCTTTTTAAAGGCACAGCTAAACACAATGCTGAAAAAGGTAATGGTATTGACGAACTACTGACACAAGTAGGTGCTTATTGGAATGCAACCACTTGGTTTGATCGTACAAGCTACTTTGAAGTAGTTCCTTCTGAATATTTAGAGCTTTGTCTTAGTTTAGAAGCAGATCGAATGAGAAATCTTCGTTTGCGTCAAGAAGATAGAGATTCTGAAATGTCTGTAGTTCGCAATGAATTAGAACGTGGCGAAAATTATCCAGATGAAGCTTTAGAAAAAGAATTATATGCAATCTCTTTCCGTGAACACCCTTACCACCATCCCACTATAGGTTGGCGTTGTGACGTTGAAGGCGTGCCAATGGAACGTCTCAAAGAATTTTATGATACTTTTTACTGGCCAGATAATGCCACATTAATTGTGGTCGGAGATTTTAAAACTCCAGCAACTTTAGAGATGATTGATAAATATTTTGGTGCGATTAAATCGGCGCCAAAGCCAATACCACCAGTTTATACAATCGAGCCGCCCCAAGAAGGCGAACGTCGCTTTGAAATTAGTCGTGCTGGAGACTTGCCACGTATTTGGGCAGGCTACCATATTCCTGAAGCAACTCATGCTGATACTTATGCTTTATCTGCTCTTCGCCATATTTTAGGTGGAACATATGAACGCTCAAGTAGATTATATGCAAGCTTAATTGACTCTGGTGTAGCCTGTGATGCCTTTGCACGTCATTATGATTTGCGTGATCCAGGTTTGTTTATAGTTGGAGCTATGATGAATCCTGGGGTGCCCATCAGCAAAGCAGAAGATGTTTTGCATGCTGAATTAGACAGGTTAATTAAAGAACCAGTAACCGAAGATGAGCTAAAAAGAGCAAAGATTGCCAATGCAAAAGGAACAATTTTAGCTAAGGCTGAACCAAATAGCTTTGCTTTTATGCTTGCTGAAGCTGAATCTAGAGCCGACTGGCACTGGTTAATGGATTATGATGATCGTTTTGAAAGCGTGACAGCCAAAGATATTATGACTGTTGCTAGACGTTATTTTAAAAAACAAAATCGTACTGTTGGTCATTTTATTCCTAAACAGCAAGACTTAGAAGCTGAAGAAAGAGATGGCAAAAAAGAAATTGCTCTTGCTCATAAAACTAAGGACGATGAAAAATCTAAAACACCCAGCAAAAAAGAAATAAAAGCTTCTAAACTGGAGTACACAATTCCTCAAGTCAAAGTAGCCAAGCCTAAACCACCAACAACTCGCTTTGCTTCGCGTGTCGAGAAAAAAGTCTTAGACAATGGTTTGACCTTGCTTTTAATGCGTAATCCAGGCACCAAATCTCTTGGTGTTTCGGGAAATCTAAGAGCTGGAAAATATTTTTCTTATAACGACAATAGCAATATAGCTGATGTAATGGTTGACTTACTGCCCAAAGGTTCTGCTAATTACAGCAAATTAGATATTGCCAAAGCTTTAGAAAATATGGGCATTCCAGGCGCACTAGATTTTTCAGTTGATAATTTCCGCGTATCCTTTGGTACTCATTTGGTTGCAAGCGATCTGTCTGAATATTGTAAGTTGCTCAGTGATATATTACGCAATCCGGGTTTTGCCGAAGATGAATTGGCTAAAACAAAAGTAGAATGGGAAGCTCGTTTTCAGGAAGCCATGAACAATACTAAAATGCTTGCTTGGAATACTTTCCGCAATCAAATATATAGCGTTAATCATCCATATTACGAAAAATTATTCAAAGAAGAATTAGCCGAATTGCCGTTGGTATCGCGTTCTAACATTTTTGATTTGCACAAAAAGACCTTTTCACCATCCAATATGATTATTTCTTTGGTTGGTGATATTGAATTGAACGAAGCTGCAAAAATTGTCGAAAATTATTTTGGTGACTGGTCTGCAACTAAGCAATCTGTTATTGAAATTCCAGACTCTATTCTTTCGCATGCACCTAAACGGATGGAAGTTAAATTAGCTGATAAACAAAGTGTAGATATAGTTATCGGACATCCATGCGATTTAAGAAGAACAAGCTCAGATTTTTATGCAGCCAGATTGGTTAATTCAGCGCTTGGACAAGACACAATTACTTCGCGATTAGGACAGATTATCAGAGAAAAAGCTGGACTTACTTATGGTATTTATTCTTCCTTCTCTGACACCGCTTATCCTGGAGCTCCTTGGTCAGTAAGCCTTTCGGTTAATCCTAATAATATTGATCGAGCTTTGACTTTGGTATCACAAGTACTAACTGATTATTTGGAACGCGGAATCAATAAAGATGAGCTGAACAAAGAAATTGGTAGAGCAGTTGGGTCCTTTAAAGTAGGACTGGCTTCATCCTTAGGCATTGCCCGAGCTTTAACTGAATTTGAATTTATTGGTTTAGGTGTAAAGGCATTGGATGAAATTACAAATAATTTTCTTGCTGTAACCAGAGATTCAGCAAATGCTGCAGCAAAAAAATATATGCATCCCGAAAAAGCTCTAACTGTTATTGCTGGTACGTTTTAACGTTTTTGCTTTCACCAGTCCATAATTATTGCCTCCGGCATTCTCAACCAGTTTGAGTGCCTGAAAGGCTAGATATAAAAGCTGTTCTTCGTTTTCAGCCGGTTGAGCAAATTCTGCTATACCGATACTGATAGTTGTGTGCTTGGAATTTTCAATTTGAGATATATTCTCGGCACTTATTTGTCTGCAAAGTCTATCAGATAAACAAAGAGCTCCATCTTGCGATGTTTCTGGACAGATAATAATAATACGGTCTCGATCGTATCTGCCAGGTATATCCACGTCTCTAATAATCTGCATTAATATTTGCGCTATGTTTTTTAATATAGAGTCGGACACTATTGGTGTCTGTTTTTCTAATTGTGTTATTGAATCTATTGCAACAGCCAGTATAGACATGCTCTTTTTATAACGCTGGCAACGTTTAACTTCATCTTTGAGCATTCTTATTACTGTGTCGTGATTGTATAGCTCAGTTAAAGAATCAAGTAAAGCAAGTTTTTCCAATTGTCTTGGATCGCCCTGTCCAAAAGCAGTATCGACATTTTTTAAATAAATTCTTTGTTCTAATTCTTTTACACCAGCTTGTGTAGTCGATACTGTCTGACGTTTTATTTCTCCGGTATTTCGTAATTGACTAAGCTTTTGTCTGAATAAAGATTCACGAGCAAAAAGTGCTTCTTCGCTGTAATTTGACGAATGATTCATACCGGCTGGCCTCCAAAACTCCATGTTCAATTAAAGTAATGAATATCAGTGACAAAGTTGTGGCATGAACAACGTTTGAGTATTAATTTCCCCAATAGATACACAATGAAAGAATGATGATAAAACCAAATTTGATACCACATTGTGTTTTATATTAGTAATTGCTAAACTATCTACACTAGCAGTTTTAAGGACAGAATTGAATTTTTTGAGTATTGTTTTCACAAGTTCAGCTATCCGCTATTAAGATAGCCCCCGGTGAATTTGTGCTAGAAGATTGCCTAATGTATAAGAAAGCTCGTCCAAACAAACCCCTCCTCTTAATCGCTTTTGTCTTGACAACAATGATATTTCCTGCGTCTTCGCTTGGTAAGCCTGCAGGCGATATATCAATAGATAAAAATAAAGTACGCAATAGATTAGAACACGGAGAGGTTGTTGTCGATTTAAGAGATATTGGCAATACCAAATATGTCGAAGGCAGAGTTTTAATTAACGAGTCTCCAGATAAAGTCTGGCCGATTATGGTTAATCCATTTGAATTTCAAGGAAAAATTTCGCCGCGCATGAAAGCTGTGGAAGTTATGGCAGACCAAAGTAATCGCTCGGTATTGAAAGTTACTCTGGACGTAATGCTTATACCGCATTTCACTTATGTCGTTGAATCTTTGTACGAAAATGGCCAAAGCATCGAATTTCATAGAGTCGGGGGCATGCTTAAAGATTTTCGGGGTACTTGGGTTATGAATCCAATTGATGGCGGACATAAAACTGAATTGATATATTGTATGTATATAGATCCTGGTTTTCCAGTGCCACAGTGGATTATCAGAGAAGGTGTAAAAAACGAATTACCTAAAACTCTTATGGCCTTACGCCAGCGAATTTTAGCTGTCAGTGAACATCCTTCAACTAAAGAAAGGCGAACAATTTTGGCAGCATTCTTGAAGCTTCCCCATCATCGCTCTATTGGTGGAAGCAATGTTGATGAAGCTAATAATTTATCTTCAGAAAAATATAACGAAACTTGCGCTTCGGCAAATGGAACTAAGATTAGTTTAGCTACGCAATAACATTTTGACCTTAATGCAAATTGTTTAATGCCTTTTGATAGCGGTCGGCATGCAATTTTTCCACTTTAGCCAAACTATTAAAACGCTTTGCTGCTTGAGCAAAAATTGAAGCATGCTCTTTAGATTCTTTTGCTTGTTCTACAAATTCAATAGCTGCTTCCAGATTGCCTTCTAATTTTGCTGTCTTTTCAAATCCTGGATACATCTGATTAGTTTCGTATAGCTCGCCTTCAATGGCTATTTCTAAAAGCTTAGCTACATTCAATTCATTTGGCGGATATATTAATTCCAAATGGGAGAATGCATGAGCGGTTTCTTGATTGGCAGTATCTTCAAAGAGTTTTGCTATTTCCAGATTACCCAATCTTTTTGCTTGTTTAGCAAAATACAAATATTTTCTATTTGCCATTGATTCACCAGCAAAAGCTGTTTGTAAATTTTTATCGGTTTGGGTTTGATTTGTTTTTTTCATTTCCTCGTCCTTTATTGCTGCAAGCCCGATACATTGGTAGCCCCTCGTCAAATGACTGAAGATCCAATACTAAAATAAGTTGGTCGAATACTAAATTTAGAATAACTCTAAATATAGCCTATGTCAATACTGTCTTTGTCAGAAATAGTACATTAATAGTGATAAATGACTTATAAAGGAGCCGTGAATGAAGCAAAATGAGTTTAAGCAAGCAATAGAAGAAGGAAAATTTGTTTGTCCTGATTGTGGCAAGGCTATTAAACAATTTGAAAAATTTGTTGAAACAACTGCTTCAGTTTGGGATGGTGCCGGTGATTCCAATCTGGAAACTGGTGCAGCTAAAGTAACGTTGATTTGTGCCAATGATTCTTGTCCCTGGCGTGAGCGTACAGAATATTGGTCCGAGTATATGAAATAAGAAAACATGAAAGCAATAAAAATAAAAAGTTTCAGCGATCAGCCAATTTTAGAAATGGTTGATTTACCTGCGGTAAGTCCTCAATTTGAACAAATAAAAGTGGAAGTTAAAGCGGTAGGAGTTAATCAAGCAGATCTTTTACAAGCAAAAGGTAAATACCCAGCGCCTGCTAATTATCCTCAGGATATACCTGGTTTAGAATTTGCCGGACTAGTTACCGAAATAGGTCAAGCTGTCGATAAATTGAAAATTGGTGATCGAGTATTTGGTCTAATTGCCGGTGGAGCATATGCACAAGAACTTATTGTTCATTTCCAATGTGTAAGTAAAATTCCCGACAATCTAAGCTTTATAGAAGCTGCTGCATTGCCAGAAGCATGTATTACTTCTTATGATGCACTAATCAGCCAAATGAATTTATCTATGGGCGAATCTTTGCTGATTAATGCTATTGGTAGCGGTGTGGGCTTAACTGCCTTGCAAATTGCTAAAAATATGGGAGTAACGGTAATCGGTACTTCTCGCTCCAAAGAAAAACTTAAAAAAGCCGAATCATTTGGATTGGATTATTCAATTTGTATTGAGGATGGAAAATTTTCAAAATCTGTCCAAAACATTTTTCCTGCCGGTGTAAACGTTATTCTAGAATTGGTAGGAGGCGATTATTTAATAGAAGACATTGAAAGTGCAGCTATGAAAGGACGCATAATTTTGGTCGGGCTTTTAGCAGGCAGAATGGCGAATATAGACTTAGGCAAAGTTTTAAGTAAACGTTTGCTTTTAAAAGGCACTACCCTTAGAGCTAGACCACTGGCTGAAAAAATATTGGCTAATAATATTTTAGAACAAAATTTACTGTCGCTTATCGCTGCCGGAAAACTGCGGCCTGTTATTGATGAAATATTTCCGTTGAAAGAAGCCAGTCAGGCCCTTAAATATTTAGCCAGTAACAAAAACTTTGGCAAAATTGTTCTTGACTGTAATTGATACTTATTATCTATGCTCAACAAATTTATAACAACAGAAGATGGTTCGATAACTTGTTTGGAGCCGGAATGCGGCGAGCTTTATCACAACCGTGCTGGAGCTTATACAGAAGCTTTAAATAATTATGCAAAGCCCTGCGCCCTGGAAAAACGTGTTAAAAAACAAAAGCAAATTGCTGTATTGGATAGCTGTTTTGGACTTGGCTACAATACTTTTGTTTTTATCAATGAATTGCTTGAGCAACTTAATACAAACAATTTGGGCGGTGTATTAGAAACTTGTCGCATTGTTGCTATTGATAGAGATAGAGATATTGTCAAACTATTGCCCGAAATACTTGCTCAATCGCAATTTAAATTGCTCTGCCAAACATTGGATAGTAACCAGATGCTAGACACTTTACAAAATTCGGCTATCTATTCTTTTAATCCCAAAGCCGATTCATCATTTTCAATTTCGCTAGAACTTAAATTTGCAGATTTACGCCGTGCTGTTCTTAGATTGGTAGAAAATGAAGAACAATTTGACTGTATTTTTCATGATGGCTTTAGTCCAATAGCAATGCCCGAGCTATGGACAATTGACTTGTTCCAACTCTATAAAAAGCTATTAAATTCTGATGGCAGAATAATTACTTATAGTAGTGCTTATGCGATTCGCAGTGCCTTAAAACAATGTGGACTACAAATAAGAAAGACAATTGCAGTGGGCAAAAAATCAGGAGGAACAATAGCCTTTAAAAATTCAGAAGAAATTGTTGATAATGAAAACATATTTTTTCTTTCTCAAGAAGAAAATGAAAAACTATCAAGTCACTCCGGAATTCCGTATAGAGATCCTGATTTTAAATATAGTCGTGCCCAAATAGTAGAAAATCGAGAAGCAGAAATTAGGCAAGCGAAACTGTGCGCTAATAAATAATTCACTGTACGATTGTATCCATGATCTAGACGCTTAGATTACGCCGGCTTTGAGTAAATCTTTTAAATCAATTACTCCAACTGGTGAGTAATTTTTATCGATAATAAGCAAATCAGCAATGGTATATTGCTCCATTATATGTAAAGCTTCAACAGCAAGGCTATTAGCTTCAATTGTCTTTGGATTAGCTGTCATAATACTTTTGGCGTTTTGTTCGAATATATCTTTATTCCATTTGATTAAAGCACGGCGTAAATCACCATCAGTAATAACGCCGATAAGTTTGTTCTGGCTGTCGCATACAGCTGTAAAACCCAGCTTTTTCTTTTCTATCTCTTCTAGGATTTGTTGATAATCAGCATCTGATTGGACTTTTGGCACTGCTTCACCACTACGCATAATAGTATCAATAGTCAAAAGTTGCTTGCCAATTGATCCACCAGGGTGGCTGCGAGCAAAGTCTTTTACTGTAAAACCTTTGCATTGCATAAGTACTATAGCCAGAGCATCTCCTATGGCTAAAGTTGCAGTTGTTGAGGCAGTTGGAGCTATATTGAATGGACAAGCTTCCTGGCTAACATTTACATTTAAAATTACATCTGCATATTTAGCCAAAGTTGAATCTAAATTTCCAGTCAGTGCAATCATTTTGAGCCCAGCTCTTTTAAGCGGCTCCAGAGCTAACTTGATCTCATTAGTTTCTCCAGAAGCAGAAATAACTATAACTAGATCGCGATCATCAATAACCCCAAAATCACCATGATGCAATTCAGCTGAATGTACAAATACAGCCGGTGCTCCGGTAGAAGCAAAAGTAGCAGCTATTTTATTGCCAATATGTCCTGATTTTCCTAATCCAGTAATGATCACCTTGCCTTCACAATGTAACAACAAGTCAATGGCTGCATCAAAAGTGTCGTCAAGACGAGACAGAACCTCACCTATACCTGCAATTTCAATCTGAAGAACTTGTTTAGCCAGGTCTAAAATACGCAGCTTAGTGCTCTTGTTTTGGTGGTTATTTGTTGTCGCTTTGTTCACGTTGTATACCTAAGCTTTTTTAGCTTAAAATATAAGTTTATATAAGGCTCCTTATTTTAACCGGGAAAGCACGATAATTTTAAGCACAAATTGTTAATGATTGAGTAATTATGTCAACCATCTATCAACCGACCGATCTTATTGCCCAGGGACGTTATGAAATCATTAGTTTAATTGGTGAAGGTGGCGCGGGTATTGTTTATCAGTGCATTGACAAACCTTCGAATACCGCTGTCGCTATAAAAGTCTTAAGACCTGAGCTAATTGAAGATAAAAAGCAAATAGAAATTTTTAGGCAGGAAGCTAGGCTGGCTGCTAAATTATTGCATCCAAATATTGTTGGTATTTACGAAATCAACACCGAAGAATGGCAAGGTAAACAAATTCATTATTTAGTCATGGAATATTTACCAGGCGGCAATTTAACTACAAAAATCAAATCAGGTGTTCGTGTAAGCGAATCGCTATTATGGATGAAACAATTGCTTGATGCTATTAGTTTTGCTCATGAGCAAGGAATTATTCATCAAGATATCAAAAGTGCTAATGTTTTTTTAGATGGTAATGGATCAGTAAAAATTGGTGATTTTGGACTGGCTCGATTGATTACTGGTAATGCACCTTCTTTTGTAGATAAAATGACCGATTCACAAGCAAGAGCTTTGGCACAAAGAATGGGCACTCCTGCTTATATGTCGCCGGAACTTTGTTTTGGTGAAATACAAGACGAACGTTCTGACATTTATTCATTGGGGATATTATTCTTTGAGATGTTGGTTGGCAAAGTCCCTTTTGAAGCGCCAGGAATGATTGAACTAGCCAGATTGCATATAAGTAAGCCAGTTCCTTCCCTATGCCGCATAAACCCAGCGATTCCTCAAATGCTCGATGAAATGATCAAACGTATGTTGGCCAAAGACAAAAACGAACGATTTCAGTCAATTAAACAGATTAAGTCTGTGATTGATTCGTTGTAGTCCATCCAAGCTGGACAGTGTTTTAGCCAAAACAATGCATATGGTCAATTAAAATTGTAATAAAGGCCAAAATGCTAACAAAACCATTAATGTTGAAAAACGCGGCATTCACTTTAGATAAATCTTCTACACTGATCAAAGTCTGTTCGTAGAATAGTGCTCCGGCAATTAATACAACACCCAGGTAATAAACTACTCCTAGAGCGCCATATGTTCCTGCAATAACAAGAGCGAGTACAGTGACTATATGTAAACAGCGCGAAATTTGTAACGCTTTGTTTATGCCAAAATCAGACGGCAAGCTGTGTAAGTTCTTCTGTTTATCGAAGTCATAATCCTGACAGGCATAAATAATATCAAAGCCAGTTACCCAGAAAGTTACTGCCATTGCAAGAAACCACACAGAGGGATTATCTAAACTACCTCCAGCAGCTAGCCAGCCACCTAATGCTGCGCCACCAAGGGCGATGCCTAAAGCAAAATGACATAACGGTGTGATTCTTTTGCTATAAGAGTATAACGACAGCCAGATGACTGCTACTGGTGAAAGCTCTAAGCACAAAACTGGTAATTGACTTGCTGCTCCAAGCATCAAAGTAAAAGACAAAACAGCCAAAATAATTGCATTACGCTTTTTTATCATCCCTTTTGGTATTGCTCTATTTTTAGTTCGTGGATTAGCTTTATCAATTTCGGCATCAATAACTCTATTTAGGGCCATTGCTGCTGTTCTAGCCCCCGTAAAAGCCACAATAGTCCAAGCGAAAGAATCTAGACGAATATGATCCTTGCTGGCTAGAACAAATCCGGACAATGCAAAAGGTAACGCAAACACGGTATGTTCTAGTTTAATTAACTCTATCCATTCATGGACACGCTTGAATGAAACGCTAGCATTCATATAGTTTTTTCCAGTAGTAAGCAACACTATGTTTTAGTAGCATACTAATCTGATGAAGAATAAAAAAGAAATGCAAATTTTCTGCTTTTGAAAAAGTCTTGTCAAGGTATACTATGGCTCGGCTGTGTATAAAATAAGTAAGCCACTTTCCATCAAAAGTCTTAATATATATTGTGGAGTTCGAGGAGATATTGACAATCTATGACCGCTAACACAGCTAACAATGCTAATAACGATTCCCTTAACGAAAGAGAACCAGTAAAAGACTTAGCTAATGCAGGTAAAACAATCGATCTGCAGGGAGTAGCCTCTTTTGCTGCATTGGTAGAGCTACTGGCTCACGAGCTGGGTACAGCAGCAGTTAAGATCCATGGCAATATACGCACTGGAACTGCCTTTAATCAACTGGTAGGCGAAATTGAAATCAATAACCAGGGCTTCCAAAGAAAACTTGTTTTATTTGCACACCCTGGCTCACCTTTAACTGTTCGTTTTAAAACAGTCTGGAATGAAGGTAGCAAAATTGAGCAAAAGCCAAGTAATAGCAAATCTGAAGCAGAAGAAGATGCTGGCATTGTTGCCGATTATTTTTTAAATGCTTCTGTGGAACAAATACTGCCTCAAGGCATGGCTTTGGCACGTTATGCTGAAGAAATAATCAAAATTTTGGATGGTATGGTTTCGCTAGGCCAAAACACTCGTCTATCAAAAATCAATATTCCTGCTTCTACTATTCAAGCCTTTGAATCAGCCGAAGCTTCTAACCTTGTTACAGTAAATACTCCAAAGCCGCCACAGTTATAAACTAGGCTCTCATTTGTAAGCTTCTTTCTACTTGCTGCGGGTGACCATATTGTAATGATTGCAAAATTGCAATTGCAATTAAATCAACTATAAGCGCCGTTCCCCCATAGCTGAGGAATGGCAGAGGTACACCAGCTACAGGCATAATGCCCATGGTCATACCAATATTTAGAAAAACGTGAAAAAGAAACAGGCAGGTCAGACCAATTGCCAAAATACTGCCAGTAGGACTTTTGGCACATTGTTGTGCAGTAGCAACGCCACGGAAACAAATTATTGTATAAGCAACTATCACTAAGGCAGAAATTTTAAAGCCTAATTCTTCACCAATAACTGCATAAATAAAGTCAGTATGTCTTTCCGGTATGAAAGCACCTTGGCTTTGATTTCCTTTTCCAAGACCAGCACCTGCTATGCCACCACCTCCAATGGCAATTAAACTCTGTAAAATGTGATAGCCAGATCCTCGTGGATCAATATATGGATTGACAAAACTTGTTAGACGCTTTTGTTGATATTCTTTGAGAAGCCCCCATAAATGTGGACGGGCAACACCTGCGCCAAGATTTACCAATACAATAGCTGCTATTAAAAACAAGCGAATATGTTTGAGTCTGCCTCTGTATCTATGCCAGTCATGCCGGCGCCAAAATACCAGCAAAACCAAACCAATACACCCGGAAAAAATCAGCCACCACATTGGTTTGACTGCATCAAGGATTAAACTAAAAATAGGGCTTGATAAAATGAGCAGGTCCAGCAATGTTGCACCTGACCAGAAAGACATACCTAAAAATATGGCTCCAAAAGTGAGCGAGGTGCCTAAATCTGGCTGTTTGAAGACTAAAATTGCCGGAGGCAAAATAATAGCTGCCGCTTTAAAAATATCCCAAAAGCGTTTAACTGGACGGCTACCAAACCAGGACGCTAGTGTAAATATAACTACTAACTTAGCTATTTCAGAAGGCTGGAGAGTAATAGGACCAAGAGCAAGCCAACGTTGAGCACCTTGAGCAGAGTGTCCTTTTATCATTACCGCTAACAAAAGAGCCAGATTTATAACATATAAAACCCATACCGAGATTTTATTAGTTAAAAATGTATATGGCATACGGCTAAACAATAAAAATAGCAATAGGCCAGCTAGGGCAAATTGAACTTGCCGATCAAAAAATCCCAAGGTGGGTTGCGACCAGCGCAAAATCGACAAACCAACGGCAATTAAAAAAACAGTGGCACCGGCAAGCCAAATATCTAGGCCGCGCGAAAATTCTTCCAAAATGTCTATAAGCAGATTACGTCCTGCTGGTCTAGAATACACAGTAGATTGCCTATTTGAATTGAATCAGAAAAAGGGCTTGGAAAAACCTCTTTAGCACTTTGCTCGCAACAAACGGAAATTAGCAATTAAAGCTGCTTTACGTTCAGTTTGCTGAAGATCAAAATGAGTTGTGTCTGCATCCAATTCGAAATAACGAGAAACGACTGCTAAAAGTTCTTCTTCTAATACTTCTAATCTCCCGGCTGGCAATTCCAGACGGTCATATACAAGCATTTTTTGCATCCGATCTTTAGCAGTGTTTCTTGCTGAATCACTATCGTTCAGGCGAAAAAACCAATTAAGTATTTGCACTGTTTGGTTCCTCCACATTAAACCTTCACCGGATTTAGGAAAGTCATTATGCGATTTAGCCAATTACCGTTAGGCACATCAAGATCTAATAGAGGTACCTCTTCTCCTCGCAAGCGTCTAGCAATATTACGGAAAGCAAGTCCAGAACGAGTATTGTCTGTGCCGGCTACCGGCTCACCTTTGTTAGTAGATATGATGATTTCTTCATCTTCTGGGACTACTCCTAAAAGCTTAACCGAAAGTATATCGAGCACATCGTTTACGCTCATCATGTCTGCGTTGCGTACCATATTGGGACGGATACGATTAACGACAAGTCTGTATTGTTCGATCTCTTCTTTTCTTGCTTCTAATAAGCCGATAATTCGATCGGCGTCTCTAACCGCTGACATTTCTGGAGTACAAATTACGACTGCTTCTTGTGCTCCAGCAATAGCATTTTGAAAACCACTCTCAATACCAGCTGGACTATCCACAATCACAAATTCAAAAAGATTTCTGAGTTCTTGACATAGTGTTTTCATCTGTTCGGCATTTACAGCTGTTTTATCTCTTGTTTGAGCAGCTGGAAGTAAGCTCAAATTTGGCAAACGTTTATCGCGCACCAAAGCTTGTCTTAATTTGCAGCGTTCTTCAACAACATCAACAAGATTGTATACAACCCGATTTTCTAATCCCATTAAAATATCTAGATTGCGCAAGCCTATATCCATATCTACTAAAGCCACCGAAGCGCCTGTATTAGCTAAGGCTACACCGATATTGGCAGAGGCTGTTGTTTTACCTACTCCACCTTTTCCCGAAGTTACGACTATTACTCGTCCGCTCATTCTTTGCCCCTGTTATTAGTGATTAACCGATTTCTTACCTAATGTTTTATGCTTCTAAAGTGCTATGTACAATACGAATTTTGCCATTTACCAGTTTTGCAGTTTCTGCTGTGTAGGCAGAAGCCGATGCTGATAAGCTCGAATTAGAACTATCTGGAGAACGGGCAATATAGCTTGCAATCCTAATTTGAATAGGTTGTAAACGCAAAGCTCGTATTTCTGCTTTTGTATTTCCGTCTATACCAGCATGGGCAATTCCTCTAAGTGAACCCCAAATTGTAATATCGCCTTCAGCAACGACTTCAGCGCCTGCATTGACATCGCCAACAATTATTAGGTCACCATTATGGCTAACGGCTTGACCGGCACGCAAAGTTTGTTTTAAATATAAAGCAGTTCTTTTATTTGTTTTTGTAGTATTGGCAGTAGCTGCAGCCATCAGAATACTGTCTTGACTCGTTTCAAGTTCGGTGGCAGCATCCGCCTCTTTAACTTGAGCACTTTGCTCATCACCTGCTTTAGGCTGCTCTTCTCCATCAAAAACAATAACTTGTTCGATCTTTGTTTTAACCTTCTTATCTTCCGACTCTTTTTGCTTAACTTCTGAAGCAGGTTGATCAACTGAAGATGTTTCTTTAACCGGATCAGAATTTGCTATATCCTTATTATTAGATACTACAGTTGCTTCTTCTTGTTTAATCGTGGTTGAAGATACTGTTGGAGGATTTCCTTTAGTAACTTCAATATCCAAATCTTTTAAAGCATTTATTGTTTCGGCGTTCTTAGCAAATACTTGATTCGGTTTGGCACCAATCCCATTTGTAAGAGCAAGAATTTGCGCTGCCTGCGGTCTATTTAGAATCAAAGAACCAAGATTTAAATCAACCAATTGTTCTTGCCAGAATTGTCCAGCACTTAAATATGTAGAGCTGAGTTGCTCAATTGCTTCTTTGAATGTGGAGCAACCAGCTATATCTATTAATAAGGACTGATCGCCACGACTGACAATAGTAATTTTCGACATGAATTTATATGCCCACAAAAAATATTTATAAAGGCAATCCTAATAGGCTGAAAGATTAGCCGTCAACTATGCGGCATAGTCACTATATATGCAAAGCATTTATTTTTTTATGACATAAGCATAAGAAACGACATGAGGCAGACGTAGTGACTAATTGCGGCAAGATGAAAGAATTTATACTGTTCTCAAAGATATTGCTTGACAGCACCTTCGGCAGTCAAAGCAAATGTTGTCAGTTGCTTATTTATTGAGATCGCCCTTTGAAATGTTTTAACCAACCACCAGAAGTAGTTTGTTCTTTTCCAGCTGCTGGTTCTTGTTGAGCTTGTGCTTCTATTGCTCTTCTTTGTACCTCAGCAGCTCGTTTTTGAGCATTCTCCATTTCATTAAGCATAACTGTGAGTATGTCTCGCTCTTGCTCTCTGCTTTTTACTTGGTGTTGCAGTTCATTGACTGCAGTTTTTAATCCTTCTACTTCTTTTATCTTGACGTCCAATAAATTGCTAACACGTGAAAACTCTTGATGCAATGATTTGTTTTCTCGAGTTTTATCAGCCAGTATTAAACCCTGCGCTGATAATTCTGCTTTTAAGTCTTCTGTGTCTCTGGCGGCGCGTTCCAATTCCCTGGCCTGAGCCGACAATAATAAGTTCTTTTCTTGAGCCTGTAAAAGCAAATCTTGTAACTCCAACACTTTCTCAAGCAATGATTTAATGTTCCATTGTTGAGCCAAAGCTTGCTCAGGAGTACTGTTGGTATTTATAGTCGAATTTGCATCTACCATTGCTTATGGGCTTTTCCTAATTTAATGTGCTATTTTTCTATTCCCAGCTAGCAAATATATCAATCTAAAGATAAAGCTGACTCTTAATTCAAGGCAAGGTTTGGTCGAAAATTTATCCATTTATGAGTAATTTAAGAATTACCAAAGGGGAATTAATAACTCCCGAATCCATAAAGCAAGGCGATTTATATATTGAGGGGAAAGAGCTTTCCTTTCAGCCGAAGCAAAACAAAGATAGCTATACAAGTATTATAGACGCCAAAGACTGCTATATAACCCCTGGATTGTTCGATTTGCAGCTAAATGGCAATAAAGACTGCAATGTCTGGAATAGTCCTACAGTCAATAGTTTTGCCAAACTTTGTGCATCAATGCTTAGGTCGGGAGTGACTGCATTTTTGCCAACTTTAATAACTGACGATATTAAGAACATGCAAAAAAATATCCTGTTATTAGAATCATTTGGAGTTGGTAATAATATCTCTTCTTTGTTGAACAAAGAAATTTCCAGACTATTTAAACTCTCAAGTAATGACATTAGTGTCGCCAACGATTTAATTATTTTGCCAGGTATTCACTTAGAAGGTCCTTATTTATCAGTTCATAAACCTGGAGTGCATCCACCGCAACATATTCGACCCATAGACATAGACGAGCTTAGACAATTGATCAAACCCTCGGTGAAACTGATGACTTTGGCTCCAGAAGGGAAGAATGGCAAATTAGCAATCAAATGCCTTTTAGAGAACAAAATTGTGCCGTCCTTGGGACACTCAAATGCGACATTTGCTGAAGCATCAGATGCATTTGCTGAAGGTGTTTCTATGGTGACGCATATTTTTAATGCTCTGCCAACCATTCATCAACGTCAACCCGGAGCGATAGTTACCGCTCTGCTAAACAAGAATGTCTATTGTTGTGTAATATGTGACGGCTTACATGTCGATCCTAGTATGGTAAAGCTTTTATTGGAGGTTAAAGGAAAAGACAAAGTTATTCTAGTAACTGACATTGCTGCAGTAGGCACTACAGGTGGTGGTTTGATGGGATCGTCAATAACGCTGTCTGAAGCGGTTGTTAATGTAGTTAAGTGGGGGCTAGCTAGTTTCCCTGATGCTATCAAAATGGCAACATTAAATCCTGCCCGAGCAATGGGTTTAGAGCAGCAAATTGGGCAAATAAAAGAAGGTCATCGGGCTGATTTGGTGATTTGGGATAAGTCTTCACTGACTATTAGGCACGTAATAGCAAATGGTACTAAAATAGTTTAGCTGAGTAGCCGGAGGGTAAAAGATGTTTTGTAATAATCTTAAAAGTGCAAACTCGTTTACAAATACTGCAAAAGTAATTTTCCTTCTGGAAATTTATGTATTGACTTGTTCTTTTACTATTTCACCTGCATTTACGCAAGGATTATCTGAACATGCTGCAGTACACGCTGGATCTGCAGCTTCTATAGGAGCATTGCACAATAAATCTACGATTAATAATATAACTAAGATGTACAATGGTGTGTCCAATATGTCTGGCTCACTAGTCCATCCAAGCGGCACACCAGCAGTGAGTAAAAATACTAGCAGTGCTAAGTCAAAACGAAAAAGATTTTCTGCTACCGAACTAAAAATTGCAACTGAAGAATCAAATAAACTGTATAAACAAGCCGAAGAAAAAGAAAAAGCAGGGAAGCTAGACGAAGCTAAACAGCTTTATTACCAAGCGGCTATTTCACTTGTCCGCATATGGGGAGATGCCGATCCTGCAGTGACAAAAATAGTTTTAAAAATTGGCGATATTGCTCTTAAACAAAAGCATCATGGTGAAGCCAGAGTATATTACAAACGCAGTTTAGCTGCTTTATCCAAAACTTATGGTTCAGGTGACTTTCAGCTAGTACCAATTTTATCCAAACTTGCCAAACTAGAGGCGGATGATAAAAAATATGATGACGCAAGTGGTTATTACGAGCATATTCTTCTATTGCAAGAAAAAGAATTCGGTGAAGAAAGCCCTAAATGTGTTCCTACTCGTATCACTGTGATTGAGCAATACATAGCTGCAAAGGACTTCTATGAGGCTGATAAGATAGCAAAAAAAGGTTTAGTTATTGAGACTAAAAATAGGGGAGCCACAGGAGAAGACTATAATAAACTTCAGCAATTATCCACTGAGATCGCTGCTGGGCGAGCGAGCAATAGCAGTAAATGAATTTTCGTAAGGCTCTGGTAGAAGCGATGTAGCCCTGGTTTTCAATATTCGCCTTTCTATATTAAGAATGACTGTCGAATTATGAGCATAGTCCAAAATTAATTGTCGACAACCACCGCATGGCGAAATAACTGGGTATTCGTCATCTATTTTTTTGACAGCAACAATAGATACTATGTTCTTTTCTCCATGGGCTATAGCACTGCCTATTGCAATAACTTCGGCGCAAGGACCATATATGCTTGATTGAATATTTACAGCAGTATAGATTTTTCCTGAATCTGCTAATACAGCACAACCAATCTGATGCTTTTTAGGATGAAAATTTGCCTTCAAGACCTTTATTGCTGCATTTATTAAATTCTGGTCTTCCAGATTTATTTTTTCGAAAGCAACAGTATATTCAGGGTTTTTACTATTTGGTTTAGTCATTCACTTTCCTAAAAAACTAGATAGTTCTTTTAGGATAGCATGAACTACCTCTATAGTTGAGAAGAGAAAGAATACAGTTGTTTCTCGCCTCAATTATTTCAGAACCTATGGAGAAAATAAATAGGTAGACAGAGAGATATTATTTTGAAAATGATTCCAGCTCGATTCAGACCATAATTTTTCGTCTATATAATCCTGCCAATACACAGGTAAATAGCTTTTAGAATCGACAAAAATACGTTTCAGCAATAACTTTTTCCCCGAATTTTTTGCTGCCCATACGTACATGTCTAACACATAAACTGGCATACTTGCTGAGCTTGTTATTACTGGTTCTATTGTACAGGCACTTAAAGCGCCTTTATTGAGCATATTTTTCAAATAATCGGCCAGTGAATAAAAATCAGTCCCACACATAGGAAAACCATTAATGGCCTTGACCAATGAAGAATCAGGGGAAAGTGCTGCCGTGAAGTATTTCATAACACCACCTAAATGTCCGTGTACTTTACCATCGCTGCACAAAATGGCTAAGGCGCCTTTCTTTGGACCAGTTTTAACTTCAACGCGAAAAAGCCTGGGCTTGCGAAAATAAATAGATCCTGTTTCAGTGAGTAATTGCTGCTCTTTATGCACAGTCATTTTGTAGTCGGCGGTGTAATTATCCAAATCGCTAGCAGCATTAAGCATTTTATTTATAAGACTTGCGCCGTCTTGACTTTTATTACTAAGCACAACACCAGGCTCAAGAGTATAACTTTTAGAGGTTGTCAGGTTATCGCCTGATTGATAATTGGCTTCAGCAGAGTACGCAGCGCCGGCAATGTAACATAAACAGAGAAAACAATTGAGAATAAATAGTTTGAAAAGTTTCTGAGTGCTTGGTTCTTGTTCCATTTATTGAGCCCCAGTGCCGGCTTAGCTATAACTAACTTGGACAATTTATTTATAGTGTAAAGTACTTAAAACCTCTAATTTGTCTATCAGCTAGTCCAATCTATCAAAATGAATTCCTCGATAAATATAACACGCTTCTTTCAACGGACTACAGCCACTTTTTTAGCCAGTATACTTTGCATAAGTGCGTTATTGTCCCCATTATTTACCTTACCAGTAAGCGGACAAAGTAATCTGCAAACGGTTGATGCACTGCGCCCGAAAGTTGTATTGGCGCTCGGCGGTGGTGGCACCCGTGGTGCTGCGCATATTGGCGTATTGAGAGCACTGCAACAAGAAGGAATTACAGTAGATGCTGTAGTCGGAACTAGCATGGGAGCTTTAATTGGTGGACTTTATTGTGCGGGGATGAACCTTGACGATATAGAACAAATCTTCTATCACAAACGGCTTATTCACGCTTTTGATACTGTACCGATACCTGTGCGTATTGCTGTTATTCCAATCATGTTTATTCCGCATTTATTTGGTTATCATCCCTATGATGGGCTTTATAGAGGTAATAAATTTGCCAATTATTTAGCAGGATTAGTGCCGTCAGATAAACAAAATATTGAAACCTACAAGCCTACTTTCTGGGCAATAGGTACCAATTTGCTGGATGGTGAGCCTTATGCGGTAAAAAAAGGGAATATTGGTCGGGCTATACAGGCCAGTTCTGCTATTCCTCAGCTAAGAAGACCAGTAGAGATTGACGAGGCATTATTAGTAGATGGTGGTATGGTAGAAAATTTACCTGTTGAGCATGCAGCGCAAATGAATTGTGATTATATTATTGCTGTTGATGTTGATGAAGATCTTAGTGTATTACCGGCGGCTAACTTTAGAGCAATCGGAAGTGTAGCTCGACGAGTTATAAACATAAATTTGAGTCACATAGATAGACACCAAAGAAAATTAGCCAGCACTATAATTCATCCTGATGTTTCTGGAATAAATTTGTTGTCACTAAATAAAAAAGATGCTCGCCGCGCTGTTATTGCAGGTGAAAAAGCAGCTCAGCAGGCTATGCCATCTATAAAGCAACAATTAGCTGAGATTGCTAAAAAGAAAAGCGACCAATAATTGGCCGATCTTAGTAAAGGCAAGACTGATAGCAAAATAACTGACTAAATTTGCCAATGACGGCCATCTTTTTCAATTAAACTTTTAGCAGAATGTGGGCCCCACGTACCAGCAGCATAATTGGGAAAATCGAGTGGCCTGGTGGAATTCCATACTTCTTGAATTGGCTCTACCACTTTCCAACCAGCTTCTACATTATCATCGCGCTGAAATAATGTTTGATCTCCAACCATACAATCATAAATTAGAGTTTCATAGCCGGTACTAGGGGAAGGTCCAAAATAGTCTTGATAATCAAAATCCATCTGTACAGAACCTATTTGCAAAAGTGGTCCCGGTAATTTGGCCCCGATTTGAAGAGAGATACCTTCATGCGGCTGCATATGCATAATTAAGTAATTAGGCATTAAATGCGACACAGTTGTATTTCTAAATAAACAAGCAGGCGGAGACTTGAACTGTATGGCAATCTCAGTAGTACGTTTAGGTAAACGTTTTCCGGTTCGTAAATAGAATGGAACATCAACCCAACGCCAATTATCAATCATCAATTTTAGAGCTACAAATGTTTCTACAGTCGAATCTTTTGCTATACGATTCTCACTACGATATGCTTGTACTTCTTGTCCGTCTATTTCACCCTTGTCATACTGTCCGCGTACAACAGAAGTTTGTACATCATCATACGACAATGGACGTATAGCGTTAATAAGTTCAGCCCGCTTTGTCCGTACTACATCGGCATCAAATGTTGTAGGAGGTTCCATTGCAATCAGACTGAGCAATTGGAACATATGATTGGGAACCATATCTCTGAGCGCTCCAGCCGTTTCATAAAAACCACCACGACTTTCAACACCGACCGTCTCCGCTACTGTAATTTGTACATGATCAATATAATGGTTTGTCCACGCCGGCTCAAATATACTATTGCCGAAACGAAAAACTAAAATATTCTGAACAGTTTCTTTTCCTAAATAGTGATCGATACGATAAATTTGATTTTCTTTCAAAATAGCCAGCAAATGTTTATTCAATTTTCGGGCAGATTCTAAATCACGACCAAAAGGTTTTTCGATAATAAAATGACGCCACTGATCTTCCGAGCATTGATGAAGTTGTACTTTGCTGATTTGTTCAATAATTGGTTTAAAATAATCTTCACCTGTTGCCAGATAAAAAAGATAATTACCTTGAGTGCCAAACTTCTGATCAACTGAAGACAGCAACTTTTTCAACTCGATATAACTTTGAGGGTCTTCGAAATTGCCCTTTAAATAATAAATACGGTCTTTAAACCAGTCCCATTGGTCAGAGTCAAATGGCCTTGTGGCATATTCTTCCATTGATGTGGTCAATTCGTCGCGGAAAGAATCAGTATTTTTGTCTGTCCTTGATACCCCAATTACCGCAAAAGACTCTGGCAATAATTTGTTAAGACGCAAATTGTAGAGAGAGGGTAATAATTTGCGTTTGGTCAAGTCTCCAGCAGCACCAAATATTACAACAGCACAAGGACCAGCTGGCATCTCGCACAAATTGGACTTGGTATTAGACTGATCAATTACTGTGATTGTCATATGATTGCCTTGTGAGATTGGTCAATATATTTTTTTAAAATAGATAGACCGGTTATAAGATTGCCTTTGATATTGATTCTTAAAGCACGTCTTTTGCGTTCGCAAAGTACTTGAAAATCCCCCATTGCTTGAGCATTTTTTACTACCGCAAAAGTATATTTTTTATTTGGTATGGCTAGATCAATATTCTCATCTGCGCTAATTTCTAAAAAGATTCCAGTGTTCGGACCACCTTTATAAACTTGCCCTGTCGAATGCAAATAGCGCGGACCAAATCCTACGCATGTGGCAACTTTTAAATGATGTTGGATACTTGAGCGTATTTCTTGTATAGCAGATTCATTGCTCTCATTCATTTGTAAATAAGCCAATATTGCCACATAATCACCGGCTGTAACTTGTTCAAAAAAAGAAGCCAAAATAGATTCAAGTGAATTCACAGACTTCTTGCTTTTATTAATTAACTGCCAATTATCTTCATCGGTAAACACCTCAACTGAGCAATTTTTTTCAGTTTGCGTAAATAAAGGATCTTCGGTTTGTAACTTGCCCGTTTTTTCATATTCATTAGTAATATTTCTAGTGGCAACTTTACTTGCTTCTACATCAGGCTGGTTGAATGGGTTGATTTTCATAATTGAACCGGCAATGGCTGTTGCAAATTCAAAGCGAAAAAACTCTTGAGCAAGATCATAAATATTCTCAAGTTCAATTGTCACAATCGGAGAACTTGATTTGTGTAATTCAGCCACAAAAGTGTCTTGCTTAGTATCTGCTTGATCTTTCAGTCGTAAATAGACAAAGACCCTATCATTTCCATATTCAGAAGGTGAAAGCAGATCTTCATTGTCTATGGGGATTAATCCCTTTCCAGATTTTCCTGTCGACTCAGCGAGTAACTGTTCCAACCACGCACCCAGACTGGCTATAGGCTTGCTCACAATGAAAGTAACTTTATTTCTATTCTCATTAGCCAAAACTCCCAATATAGTTCCTAAAACCAGACCAGAATTAGAAGAAGTTGGTGTTTCTATCTGACACTCATGTACCATTGATTGTGCATTCTTTAAAAAGTGCTCAATATCGATTCCCATCACCGCTGCTGGTACCATACCGAAAGCCGAAAGAATGGAGTATCGACCCCCTATAGACGGTAATCCATAAAAAATATAACGAAATTCTTCCTTCTTGGCTATTTGTTCAAGTTGTGAACCCGGGTCAGTAATAGCAATAAATTGCTGACCTGCTTTTTTCGCACCAACTGTATCTTTGACTCTTTGATAAAAATAGTCTTTGAGTACATTAGGTTCAAGGGTGCTACCAGATTTACTTGAAACTATAAATATTGTTTTGTCAATATCAATTTTGCTTTCTATATCTTTTATTTGACTTGGCACAGTTGAGTCAAGCATAAAAAACTCGGGAAACCCAGTCTTATAGCCAAATGATGCTGCTAATACAGCTGGACCTAGACTTGAGCCGCCCATTCCGATTAACAATGCATATTTAAATCCAGTTTCTTTAATGTCAGTACTGAGATTTTTTAATTGGGCCATATTATCCAATTCGTTTTGGACAATATTAAGCCAGCCCAACCAAGAAGATTCATCTTTATTGGTCCAAAGGCTGGACTCACCCGACCATAATTGCTTTATTTTTGCAGATTCTTGCCAATCAGAAAGTTTTTTTTTACAGCTTCATCAAGCAAGCTGTTGTTCAAACTGTAATTGAGTGTATTCATTGCTTGCCCACCAAAGAAGTGCTTTTTTGTTCTAAACCAGTCAATAATTTGTCAAATGCATCAGCAAATAATTTGACGCCTTCTGAGACTAACTGCTCACAGGCATCTTCTAAGGATATGCCAAATTTTTCTAAATCAGCCAAAATGGTTTGTGATTTTTCAAGATTTGTTTCCAAAGTATTTGCTGCTCTTCCATGATCACGAAAAGCATTATACGTAGCTACTGGTATTGTATTCACAGTATCAGGTCCAATGAGCTCTTCAACATAATAGATATCGCTATATTGAGGATTTTTTGTGCTAGTACTGCCCCATAAAAGACGCTGAGTCATGGCACCTTTTTTGGCTAGACTCTGCCAATTGCTTTCTTTGATTATTTGTTTGTACAGCTGGTATGTCAATCGTGCATTAGCTATGGCAGCTTGTCCCAGTAATGCCGCCAGTCCATCTTTTTGACTAGCATTAGTTGTCTTCAACTGTTCATCGATTTTTTTGTCGATTAATGAGTCTATACGACTAATAAAAAAGCTCGCCACACTGGCAACTTTACTTACATCACCACCGCTAGCAGCAAAACGTTCTAAGCCTTTTATATAAGCCCTAGCGACTTTCTCATAAACTGTTTTTGAAAACAGTAGAGTGACATTAATATTGATACCTTGAGCAGTAAGTTCTTCAAAAGCCGGAATACCCTCCGGTGTTCCAGGAACTTTGATCATTATATTGGGACGATTTACTTCTTTCCAGAGTCTTTGGGCTTCAGCAATGGTCTTTTTTGTATCAAAAGCTAGATGAGGCGAGACTTCTAAACTAACATAACCATCTCGTCCTTTTGTTTGGCTATAAACGTCTTTGAATATGTCAGCAGCGTGCTGTACATCTTCAATTGCTAGCTTTTCATATAAAGATATAGGCGCAAGCTTTTGACTAAGCAATAGTCCAATGGTTCTATCGTAGTCAGTGCTCTCACCGATTGCCTTCTCAAATATTGAAGGGTTAGATGTCATACCACGCAAGCCATCTTCCTTGATTAGTTTGGCTAATTCGCCATTATTAAGCATGTCGCGGCGAATATAATCTAGCCATACTGATTGACCAAAGTTTAAAAGAGACTTAAGAGGATTTGCTGCGGTTGTCACAAATTTTTCCTTTTCATAGAATCGGCTATTGATTATAACTCAGTCTTAAATAAATTATTTGCTTTGTAATTGCTCTAATCCACTTTCGGTAGCCACAAATACAATGTTAGTCATTTTAATGAATAGACCGGTTTCGACTACTCCTGTGATTAATTTTAAATCTTGATCTAGCTTTTCAGCATTATTAATTTGCGGTATCAAACAATCTAATACATAGTGATCACTATCAGTTATTACTGGCTTACCACGCTTATCTAGGCGCAACTTAGAAGAGGGGCAAAATTTTTCTATTGCTTTTTGAGTTACTTCCCAGCCAAAAGGAATAATTTCTACGGGTAAAGGAGATTTATTACCTAAGCGGTCAACTATTTTTCGCTCATCAACCATGATCACCAACTTTTTACTAGCGCGAGCCACTATTTTTTCTCTCAATAAGGCATTTCCTAGTCCTTTTATTAGATTTAGTGAGCTTAATTCAACCTGGTCTGCCCCGTCAATTGTAATATCTATTGTAGAGTTTTGAGCAAAGCTAGTGAGTTCTATGCTGTTTCTAATTGCTAGTAACTTCGTTTGCTCAGATGTGGGTATAGCTTTTATTTTTAATCCGGCTTTTACACGTTCAGCCAATGAAATAACAGCATATGCAGCCGTTGAACCACTGCCCAAACCCACGATCATGCCATTATCGATCAAATCGACTGCTGCTTTAGCGGCTTGTTTTTTTAACGCTTCGATATCTATAGCCATCTAAAGATCAACTTTCATAATGAATAATTAAAAAGGGAACAATTCTATACATAGGTACAATGTTGATCATAATGGGAAAAACAATAGGTAAGTGCAGATCATCACCTAAAATTAAAAAGAATGTTTGTGGTAGTCAAGCGAGGATAGTATGATCAAGGCAAAACAAGCTGTGATAGATGTACAAGCAGATAATGTGGCTGTGGCCGAAAGAACGGCAAAATGGCTTATAGAGCAAATGCAAAAGGCTATTGATAAGTTTTCGATTTGCTTATCTGGTGGTAATACGCCTAAACTTTTGTACCAGACACTTGCTCAGCCAGAATACTCCAAACAAATACCTTGGACAAAAGTGCATCTTTTTTGGGGGGATGAACGTTTTGTTTCCCAAAACGATGACCTGAGTAATTATAAAATGGTGAAAACAGCTTTGCTCGATCATATATCGATACCTGAAGCCAATGTACACTTTATCGATACAGCCATGGTTAATGCTGCCGCGGCAGCTGATGCTTACGAAAAAGAATTGAAAAATTTTTACGGCAGCAATGTTCTTACTCCGAAACATTTTTTGTTCGATGTAACTTTATTAGGATTGGGTGGCGATGGTCACATTGCTTCTCTTTTCCCAAATACTGCTGTTCTGTCGGAACAAAACGCCTGGGTTAAAGCTGTAATTGGAGTTAAAAAAGAAGATCGCATCACATTGACTTATCCTCCTTTACAAAGTAGTGCAGCCGTAGCATTTTTAGTCACAGGAGCCGAAAAAAAAACCATCATAAAAAGTGTGTTAAATGGAGAAGGTGACTTACCGGCAAGCAAATTAAAGCCAGAAGGAAATTTGTATTGGTTTTTAGATCAAACTGCTTATATGAGTACTTCCAAATAAGGGATTAAAAAGTAATCTTTATTACCTTGGATGCAAATTGGCTATAGACAAACGATTCCTCAGCCAAGAAAGCAGATCCTGATGAAAGAGTACATAATTGCTAAAGCCATCAATAGTGAGAGCTAAATCGCTTTGTGGTCCTCGTCTTGCCGCAGCTATTTGCAAAGCCTGTTGTGAGTGCATATTGGCGAGCTTCAATTTGCCTTGCTGGTACTCAGCCAAAGCTATGCCGTATAAAGCTTTAGCCATAAAGACCTGCTTGTAACCAATATAATTTCCTCCCCAGTCAATAGCTTCTTTATACATTTCCTCTGCTTGATTGAATTGTTTTGCTTTATACATAGTGTCAGCTAACATAGCTGCAGCATAAGCATATTCTGCTGGATAACTCAAACGGTGAGCTTTTACAATGGTGTAGAGTTCGGTGTAAATTTCGCGACATCTTTGAATATCATTTCTCTGATTGTAGACGTCGCCCAATATTTTTAATGCCGCTATTTTACAGTTGATGTGCTTGTCATTAGATTCGTATTGGCTCGGCATATTCAGAATCTGATTGGCACATTGTTCGGCCCCGCTTGTGTCGTCTAACATCAGTTGGCAAAAAGAAAGGCTTGCTAATAACTCGGACGCGTCGAGATTGTGCGATGAGTTTAGACTTTGCAGTTCCACAAGCCTAGTTTGTGCTTCTCTCCATTGTCTGCAGGCCAGCAAACATTGAACAAGATCATAAACATTTTGCAGATAAGCAGTTGAAGATTTCCCTTCTTTTTTTTCTACTTCAGCTACTTTGACAGATTGAAAATCTTTCTGTAGCAATAAGCGGGTCGGTATGCCCTCGTTATATTTATCCTGAACAAGCCAAAGCCTATCGGTATTTATTGGTGTACCTTTCCAGGCGCTGTAAAAAGGACTAAGTGTAGAATAAACATAACAACTAAATACAATCAAACAAATTACTAAAAGCGCCCCAGAAAGAATTTGTTTTTTGTGTTTGAGAAATATACTGTATTTGGACTCCTTTAATACATTGGCTTTTTTTTGCCAATCAATATCTTTAGCAGCATTAATAAGAGATAAATCTTGCAATAACAAACTTGCTGTTTGATAACGTTTTTTTGGATCTAGTTGCAATAATTTGCTCACAACTTGCTGATAGCGATCCAATAGGGGATCGGATGGCAGAAGTTGAGACAATTCCGTAGGTGATTGAATCTTTTGTCTGTAAGTAGTTTCCATGGCGCTTTTACCGGTGAAGGGAGATTTTCCACAGGACATCTCGTACATCAAACAGCCAAAAGAATACAAATCAGATCTTTCTGTTAAGTGTTGGTCAATTCTCTGTTCAGGACTTAAATATGTAGCATTGCCTAGTATTGGATGAGTCGAGGTAGTGCGCAACTTCTTTTGTTGTCCGAGGTGGTCAATTAAATGCATGAACCCAAAGTCGACAATTTTTGGTTCGTCTAAATTAAATTGGTCATTAACTATAAAAATATTGCTAGGTCTAATATCTCCGTGTAAAACTTTTTGCTGATGAGCATATTCAAGTCCGGCACATATTTTTTGCAAAAGAATTACACACTTTTCCAAAGGCAATCTACCAGTTTTGGCAAGCATTGCCGCCAGGGACTCCCCTTGCAAATAATCACATACCAAAAATAAATGTCCATCACTCACAAGAACATCATAGTAACTTGATACATTCTCGTGATTCAACGCAATAAATTGTTTGATTTGACTTGTAAAATTTTCCAGATCGGATATTTGCGCCAATACATTGCTTTTTATGAGCTTTAGAATAATTACTTTGCTTGTTTGAGTGTCCTGGGCCTCATACACATAGCTCATATTGCCCTGTCCAAGACATCGAACTATTCGCCAACGATTGGCGATTATTTGTTCCAACAGTTCATTTTGCGATTGCATAAGTAGCTAATCAATCTTTATATTGTTTCAGGATTCTTTGTATTTCTAATAGTGCAGTATAGGTGGGCAATAACCAAAGAGTACTTTTTACAGGTGTTTCTTCAAGAGCTTCTTTTAATGCCAGTGAAATTGAGGGTATGCAAACAATTTGTGTGCTTTTAATCCCGGCATATTTTAGCCGTACTGCCATATCTTGCGCTCTTTGTCCGCTTACAATAAAAGATGTATCAATATTGGCTAGTGCTTCAAAATTAGCATCCCAAAGCCAGGATATATCCCGGCCATCAGCTAGATTATCGTTGATGGCAATAACTACTTTGGCGCACTTTGAGTTTGTCAAAGAGGCTAAAGATTTACTTGCACCAGCAGGATTTTTAATTAACTGAATAACAACCAATCGGTCATTTATATGCACTTTCTCAGAACGCCCAAAGAGGGTTTCATATTTTTCCAATCCGGTTTTAATAGTATTTAGATTAACCCCTAAATGCGAAGCAGCAGCACCAGCAGCAGTGGCATTATACACATTGAAAAGTCCTGGCAAAGGCAAAGTGATACTGGCAGATCCGTGTTTGTCATTCAGTACGAAAGTGGAATGTTCTGAAAATAATTTGATATTACTAGCATAGAAGTCTAAATCAGGACGCTTATAGTTGCAGCTTAAACAGCTCCAATTGCCGGATAATGTTTTACTTGATCCATAATAGATTTCATTGCCACAATGTGGGCAATAAGAAATCTCTGTATTGGATAGATCATTTACTGTGCTAACTGGTGAGGTTGTATCATAGTTTAAACTGCTGTTATTGAGCCCATAAAATATTTTGGTTGCTGGGCAGGATAAATTACATACATTTGGATCATCGGCATTAAGAATGGCATTAGACTGCTTCTGTGCGATGCCTTGGGCAATCAATTTTGCTGTTTTGTCTAATTCCCCATAACGATCTAATTGATCGCGATATAAATTTGTGACAAGGATATTTTGACAGTCAACCGTTTTTGTAAGGAGGGGCAAGGCAGCCTCATCTACTTCTAGTAAGCCAAAATTTCCTTTAAGGCTGCCATTCAAATTGGCAGCTTCAGTGAATGCCGCTGTAATGCCGGCTATCAAATTGGCTCCCTGCCTGTTATGAATAACTTGATAACCGGCTTGGGCAAGAATTGAAGCCAGCAAACCTGAGGTGGTACTTTTGCCATTGGTGCCAGAAACGGCTAAACACCCCCTAGTCAGCTGTTTAGCAAAATAAGGCAAAGTATTAGGACATATTGCGTTTGCAATCTTGCCTGGCAAATTGGAGGCCATGCCAGCACCGGATAATCGGATCAGTTTAGATATTGACTTAGCCGCAAGAGTTGCTAAACAAGGCAGAAAACTATCCATTTTTTGTGGTTAACTTATTCGCTACTGGATTTAAGAAACAATCATTTAAATCGCGATTTACAAAGGCAAGCAAATCTTTTTTAGATACAGTGATTATCAATTCGTCTCCTAACTTAAATGGATATTCTAGATGTTGTCCATCTATAAAAATTGCCCCTGTTCGCATCTGCGAAATCATTTTTATTTGTTTAGTCTCAGACAAAATTCCTTTGAGCAATTGTTTCTGTTGTCCAGGTCGCAAATATGGTTCGCGAACAATATATTGAAATTGACGTGCATCTATAGGAAGCACCTTGCCACCAGCAGTTTTTATTGCGCCGGTTGATCCAGCTGGGCCCCCAATCCAAATGCCAGAAGATAGCTGTTCTTCTTCATGTCCATTGATACTAATAATGTATCTGCTCGTGCCAGCTGGATTGTGATGAGCTACTAATATTTCGTTTAAAGCGTATTGACCAAGAGTTTGACCGTTAAGAGTTGCTTCAAGCCGTATCAGTGGTATTGGGACGATACTGTCATCAATTATTTGATCCAGAATTGAGGCAACAGTATTTTCGTTAGCCAGGCAAAAATGTCCAAAACTGGATGATGTGGCAGAATTAACGCCAAGAATAGGTGTTTCGTCTAGATAATGTGAAGCGTCTAAAAAAGTACCATCACCGCCAACTGATATCAATAAATCAATATCTTTAATTTTATGGTTTAAAGCAGAGCGCGCTTTACTTTCTACTTCTATTTTTCTTGATTTTAATTCTTCAATTAAAAATTCTAAAGTACTTAGATGCTCAAAATGAGCTTTTTGTACGCGATTAACGGCTTGATGCTCTTTTTCAAGCAATTGCATAAAACGCTTGTCGCGATACTCAACAGCCTGGAGCTGATAGGTGGATCTTTTATGAAATAAAAGTATTTTCTTGAGCCGCACTTTGATCTTCCTGAAAACTTAATTCGGAGCCGAAATACGTTGCTTATTATAGTGTAGAAAATCAAATTGATAGAAGATTGATGCGTTATACTGAGATCCTGGGGCTAATAAGCACACATAAAAGACATCAATGCATTTATCAGGAAATCAGATTAGGGAGAAATATATCGCTTATTTTCGCGATAAGCGGGGTCATTTACATCTTTCTAGTTCAAGCTTAATCCCTGATAATCCAACTCTGCTGCTTACATCGGCAGGCATGGTCCAATTTGTACCAATTTTTTTGGGGGCTTCTCCTCCAACCGTACCGCCGCGAGCTGTAACTGCCCAGAAATGTGCTCGAGCTGGAGGGAAAGACTCTGATATTGAGAACGTTGGCCGTACCGCTCGTCATCATAGCTTTTTTGAAATGATGGGTAATTTTAGTTTTGGTGATTATTTTAAAGCGGAAGTTGTTCCGTGGGCTTGGGAGTTTGTTACAGGCGATTTAGGATTTGACCCGACCCGCTTATCAGTAACTATATTTGGCGGGGACGATCAATTACCACCTGACAATGAAGCTTTCGATATCTGGAATAAAAAAGTAGGACTTCCGGCTGAGCGAATCATCCGCATGCCCAAAAAAGACAATTTTTGGGGTCCACCTGGACCGACGGGTCCGTGTGGTCCTTGCTCTGAAATTTATTATGATCGTGGTGAAAAATATAGCTGTAATGATAATCCAGACAAATGCGGCATAGGTAAATGCGAATGTGATCGATATCTTGAATTTTGGAATCTGGTTTTTATGGAAATGTTCAAAGACGAACATGGAAATTACAAGCCACTAGCAGCCAAGAATATAGACACCGGTTTAGGCTTAGACCGGGTAGCTTTAATTTCTCAAGAAAAACAAAATACATTTGAAACAGACCTTCTTTATCCAGTCTTACAAGAAGTAAGCAAATTGAGTGGTGTAGAGTATACCGGCAAAATGTCTAAAGGGCGGGTTGCTAGCGATAAGGATGTCTATTTAAAAATCATTACAGATCATGCTCGTTGTATAACTTTTCTTATTGCCGATGGCGTCCGTATGAGCAATATAGGCAGGGGCTATGTGCTTCGGTTTATTACTAGACGTGCAGCTCGATTTGGCCGTCTATTAGGATTGAAGGAACCGTTTCTCTATAAACTTGTACCGTCAGTAGTTGGTATTTATGGAAATCACTACAAAGAACTTGTTGCTAATGAAGAATTAGTAATGGACGTAATCAAAGAAGAAGAAGAAAGGTTTTCTCGCACTATCGAAAAAGGAAGCACTATTTTAGATGAGCTTTTAAATAGTTCGGATAAAGAACTAGACGGCAGAGCAGTCTTCAATTTGTATTCAACATATGGTTTTCCAGTTGAGCTTACAAGAGAAATCGCTAAAGAAAGTGGAAAACTTATAGACATGGTTGGATTTGATCAAGCCAAAGAAGTCCATGGTGAAGTCTCTTCGGTCAACAAATTTAATGTCAATATCGTTTCTGATGATTATCTTACTCAGTTGAATAATCGTAGTGGCGGTACCAAATTTATCGGATATGAAAAATTAGAGTCTAATGCCGAAGTCATAGGATTGACTGCAAATGGTAAGGCTGTTGACGAACTGAATGAAAACGAAGAAGCTGAAGTCATTCTTGATACAACTCCATTTTATGCAGAATCTGGAGGACAACTTGGTGATACAGGTGTATTAGAAAGTAAAGAAGCTCGATTAAGAGTGCTCGACACAAAGAAGCACAATCAATTACACATTCATAAAGTGCGTGTAGAAAGTGGTACTATTCGACCTGGACAAAAACTGCATGCTGTTGTAGATAAAGCAAGACGCCAGGCGACCATTTTGCATCACAGTACAGCTCACCTGTTTCATGCAGCTATAAGAGACTATTTTGGCAAATCTGTTATGCAAGCTGGATCTCAGGTTGGGCCGGACACAATGCGTTTTGATTTTACCCTAGACAAACAACCCAGTCCTTCTGATTTGCAAAAAATTGAATCAATGATGAGTGAGTGGGTAATGAGCAATGCGAACGTTGAAACCCAGATCATGCCTATAGAAGAAGCAAAGCGGACTGGCGCTATGGCTATGTTTGGCGAAAAATATGGAGATATTGTTAGAGTTGTCCGCATGGGAGACTTTAGCTTGGAATTTTGTGGCGGTACTCATATTCCAAACGTTGGCAATATTGGTCCGATCAAATTGATTAGTGAAGGCAGTATAGCTTCAGGTGTGCGCCGTGTAGAAGCAGTATCAGGTCCTGTGGCTTGGCAATATATTACTCAGCAGCTAAATTATTTAGGCAACGCTGCTAATGTCCTGAAAACCCGACCAGCTGAACTAGCCTCACAAATTGAAAGACTCAAAGAACAGCTGAAGGAGCAAGAACGTTTAGCAAAAACATTACAAGCCGAACTTGCCTTAGCAAAAGTACCTGAATTACTTTCGCAAGCAAAATCGCTTGGTGATTATACAGTGATAAGCAGCAATTTAGGGACAGCTTCTGCAGATGATTTAAAAACTTTAGCTCAACAACTTGTTAAACATACACCAAAATCAATTGTAGTCCTAGCAAGTGCTCCGGCTGCTGATAAGGTTGCTATAGCCTGTGCTGTCGATTCACACTTAATTAAAAAAGGCATAAATGCTGGAAAAATAGTCAAAACAGTGGCAACTGTGGTTGGTGGTTCAGGTGGTGGCAGACCAGATTTTGCTCAGGCTGGAGGTAAATTCCCATCTAAAATAACTGATGCATTGAATGCCGCCTGGAAAGAATTATCAGAAAATGGCAAATAAAATATTGAGCAGGTAAGAAGATTGACTAAAGGCGCAGTAATTCATGCAGATGGCGGTTCACGAGGTAATCCTGGTCCAGCAGGGGCTGGCGCAGTGATAACTTGTCAGGGAGAAACACAAGCCGAAATTAGCAAGTTTTTAGGACATGCCACCAATAATGTGGCCGAATATACTAGTCTTGTCCTAGCCTTAGAAAAAGCATTGCACTTAGGTTTTGAACAGGTGCATGTTTACATGGACTCTGAGCTAATCGTTAAACAAATGACCGGACTCTATAGAGTCAAGAATGAAAACTTGCTACCGCTTTTTGTTAAAGCTAAAAAATTGTCTTCTCAATTTGCTTCTTTTAACATCAGTCATATACGTCGGGAAAATAATAAAACTGCTGATCGCTTAGCTAATGAAGCTATGGATAAAGGTCATAGTATCAAACATGCTGAGACATTATAAGGAGGATTGCCGTGCAAGAATTAGTCAAACATGCTTTTTTTGAAGGTAAAATTGTGCCGGTACAAGAAGCTAAAGTGAGCATAATGACCCATGGTTTTATGTATGCAACCTCCATTTTCGAAGGAATCCGAGCCTATTGGAATAGCGAGAAAAAACAAATGTATATATTGCGTTTGCAAGACCATTTAGAACGTATGTTCGACAGTATGAAAGTCATGCATTTAGAAATTAAATATTCTATTGAAGACTTAACTAGAATAATCATTGATTTGCTGAGGCGAGAAACTTTTCAAAGAGATGTATATATAAGAATAACTGTCTATAAGTCAGCGCAAAAAATAGGTGTAGGATTACAAAATCTGCCTTCTGATATTTGTATATTTGCCATTCCATTTGACGATTATTATGAAGGAAAGGATGGCTTGCACACTTGTATTTCTAATTGGCGACGTGTAGAAGACAATGCCATTCCAGCCCGCTGCAAAATAGTGGGTGCTTATTCTAATAGTGCTTTAAGTAAAGCAGATGCTGTTCTAACCGGCTTTGATGAAGCAATTGTATTATCTGAATCAGGCAGTGTTTCAGAAGGCAGTGCTATGAATCTGTTTCTAGTTAAAAATGGCCAGCTAATTACTCCAGATAAAACAGAAAATATTCTTGAAGGCATAACCCGTACATGCATAATGACTTTAGCGCAAGACAATTTAAATCTAAAAACAGAATGCCGTATTGTTGATCGCAGCGAGCTCTATATTGCAGACGAGCTTTTCTTTACTGGCACCGGTGCTCAAGTTAAACCAATTCTTTCAGTCGACAAAAGACCAATTGGCAATGGCAAACCTGGACCTTTAACTACTAAACTTATGGACTTATATTATTCAATGGCTCAAGGCAAAATTGAAAAATACAAACATTGGCTAATTCCGGTCTAATATTTTGTTATATCTTTTACTTCTATTTCGTCAGCTTGATGTGCCTGCAATTGAGCTTCTATAGCTTCGGCACGTTTGTCTAAAGATTCAATTGCCATGATATCTGGATCTAGCTCGGCAAATAATTTTGCTTGATCAAAAAAAGCCTGTTGCTTGTAAAGGGACAATAAATGACTACCTATATTTTGCAGATGCTTTGCTTTTTCACTATGTAGTGCCATAAGATCAAAACGCAAACGAGCGATTTTTGCTTGGCGTACTGTGGCATCGGCTACTTGTTGTGTAGCCATTTTAACTTTGTTGAAAATGCCAGTTAAATTATTGTCGACCATTTTTGCTTTTCTAATTCCTATTAGGATCACTCAAATTGAAATGTTGATGGATGAGATTGAGAGCATTTTCTGCATGATTTTTTGGTGTAAGCAAACTAAAACGCAGATCCCCAGTAGCTACCATATGAACCGGAATGTCTGCTTGATGTAAAGCATCAAATACAGTAGCAACAATTTCCGGTTTGCCATTTAATCGTCGACTGATAACTGATATTCTTGCCAATTTATCGTCTAATAAAAGTTTTGATCCTTGAGAATTTTGTGACTCAATAATTGACTGTGTTCTTTTTGCGGCTGATTTTTCAACAGTAAAAACAAGTTCTTGTAATGGTTCGTCTTCACGGGCCAATAACATCACCATGTCCGCAGTAATATTTAATTCGTTGAGTCTTAAAAATAATGAAGCTACATTATCTAACTTACTGTTTTGATCATTGTTTACTGACATTTGCCAGCTGAACCAAACTTGGTTTAAATCCAGTGTTATGCCACATATAGAATGTTCAGGAGTATTCGATAATTCCGTTACAAGAGTTCCTTTGTCCTCAGGCCAAAAGGTTGAGCGTATACGCACTGGTAATTGATGTTCCTTGGCTAAAGAAACAGCTCGATCATTGATGACTGTAGCTCCTGTATGGGCCATTTCATACATTTCTTCATAGCTAATAGAACTCAGTCTACTGGCCCGACTGACTATACGTGGGTCACTGGTATAAACACCATTTACATCGGTGTAAATATCGCAACGATCAGCACCAATAGCAGTGGCAACCGCAACAGCTGTGGTATCAGAGCCACCACGTCCTAAAGTAGTTAGCTCGTGATTTGTCGTTATTCCTTGAAATCCTGCTACAACAGGTATTTCGCCTCGATTCATCGCAGATTCCAAAGGAGCGGGTCGAATTTCTTCAATTCTAGCTGAACCATGTTTGCTTTCAGTAATAATCCCTGCTTGTCCGCCTGTAAAAGATCTTGCTTGACCACCTAGTTCTTGTATAGCCATGGACATTAGCGCTACCGACTGCTGCTCGCCGGTAGTCAACAGCATGTCTAATTCTCTAGCTGTAGGTGATGGGGTAATCTGTTGTGCCAATGAAATTAATTTGTCGGTCGTATGACCCATTGCTGAAACTACAGCTAGTACTTCGTTGCCCGCATTTGCCTCGCTAACGACAATGCGAGCTGCTTTGCGAATACATTCAGGATTCGCTACAGAAGTACCGCCAAATTTTTGAACTATTTTAGCCACTTACTAATAACCGTTCGAAGCCTATCCAAGTAATGAAGATTATAGCTGAACATAGGTTAAAGCCATAAGTGAGTCTATGTAAGCTTTAGTTATTGAGCGATAAATTCGTGTTAAATTTTTGATTGATTTTTAATGCCGAAGTATTTTGCACTTCTGGGTACGTACCTTTACCGATACATATTCTTTGACGAATTTTATCAGAAATACCTTATAGCCAATTTATACCTTTTATTCTAGTAAAATGGACTTATGAAACAAGAAGAGCTAGTTAAACATATTGATAGTCCTCATTTGAGCATAGTGCCCTTAGGCGGACAAAGCGAATTAGGACAAGTATTGTGGCTGGTTTCTTACCAGGGTGAAATTCTAATAGTTGATGCCGGAGCTGCTTATCCTACAAGAGAATCTCCAGGGGTTGACTTACTTTTACCAAATACTACGTTTTTGGAAGCCAATCAAGATCGAATAAAAGCTTTACTGCTAACTAGCGGCAATGAAGAATATTTTGGTGCTGTACCTTATTTGGTTAAACATGTGACAATTCCAAAAATCATGGCTTCTAAATTTGTATGCTGTTTATTGGAACAAACAAAACAGGATCTATCATCAGATCATCCTTTGCAAGATATTCCCGTTGAAAATATAGAAGTCCATAAGTCATACAAGATTGGACCATTTTTAGCAGAATGGATTAGGGTAAATGATTCAGTCGCGCAAGTATGTGCTTTGCGGATTTCGGCTGGTCCAAATGAGATCGTTTATATGACTAGTTTCAAACTTGATCAAACTCCGCTAGATCGACAAATGGCCGATTTAGGAAGATTAGCGCAACTTGGCGAACAGGGCATAACCTTGCTGATTGGAAGCTCTGCCGGTATAGAAAAGCCTGGGTATTCTGAATCAGAATCTACTTTGCGGAACAGACTACAGTTGCGTGTTAGTGGTGCTGAAGGTCGCGTAATCGTTCTTATGTCTGGGACAAATACTTATCGTTTGCAAATATTGATAGATATCGCTAAAACAACCAATCGAAAAATTTTGCTATTAGGTGATTCTTTAATTCGCTCCACTGTGGCTTCTGCAATGATTGGCAATCTTGTTTACGAACCAGATTTAGAAATTAGTCTTGATGATCTAAACAAAGTCGATGATGAACGCGTTCTTGTTATTGCTACCGGAAAAGAAGGTAATCCAATGTCTGCGCTTGTAGAGTTGGCGGATGGGACATATAAAGGGCTTAGCACTAAATCCGGTGATACTATTATTTATAGCAGTGAAATTCAGCCTGGTAGATTAAGACAGATGGCTATGATACTAGACCAGTTCTTGCTCGCTGATATAAAAATATTTTGGGGAGAAGAGCAGGGTGTTCATGTGTCGCGAACAGCCAGTCAGGAAGAGCTAAAATTGATTCTTTCTTTGTCTAAACCAAACTATTTTGTTCCGGCTTTTGGAGAAGGACGCCATATTACTCACCATGCTCAGCTTGCTAATGAATGTGGCATTGAAAATGATTCTATTTTTGCTTTACAGAATGGTCAGATCCTTACCGTCGACAAAGGTGATGCATATATTTTAGGCCGAATTGAATATCAAGCGGTTTTAGTGAATAGAGAGCACGGTGAACGTATTACCACTTTTACGGTCAACGAACGAAGGGCGATGAGTTCTGAAGGGCTAATTACAATTAGTCTTGTTATCGATCAACTGGGAAAGCTAGTTAGTGGCCCTCAATTTGACTGCAGCGCTGCAAGCTTTCGCTATTCTTTGCAATGGAAAGATGCTTGTGTCGAGATGACAAAAAATATCACTGAAGCATTAGAGAGGAGAATCTCAGAATTGTCATCTAATGAAGAGCTGGATGACATAGCCATAAGAGCGTTAGTCAGAGATACTGCTTTTAAAACCCTGCGATCTCAATTGCAAACAAAGCCCGTTTTGCAAATTATCATTCAGCGCTTAGTGAGCTAAACAACACGAAGTTTAGAGAAGCCGAGGCAGCGCACTACCAAGCTCCTTCAATATAAATAGCATTCTCTTCAGTTAAAGTGACTGTTTGTTCTGGATTATCATTCAGCTTGACTGGCCATAACCAGTAAAGCTTTAACCCCGAAACTTTATGTAGAGCGACTATCCACCAATTAGATTTATCAACATATACTTGACCGCGGTGATAACCACCAACTTCTCTTTTAATTGGTACATCTATAGGAAAAAGCCCTTTGTTAAAAGACTGTACTTCTAGATCGGCTTTGTATTCATTGAAAACATTTTGTGCTTCGTAATAACGCCTTTTGCGCTCAGTTTCTTCTGCATTCACAGCTAGTATTTCTTTGCGCATATAAGGGATAATTCCGTCTGCCCACGCATACTCAGTAAAAATGCTATGCGGTGGTCCTAGACCGGATTTTTTCATGGCCATGTCCATAATATGTTGTAAACGCCAACCGCCCACTGGATACGGTTTGTTTTTATGCGACTTACTCCAGTAAGTCATGCTAAGAGCAAGACTGCGCAATTCTTTGTCAGTAAGCGGTAATTTGTCCAATTCAGTTTTTCTAAATGGTGGAGCAACCGGATAAGGATAAACTCTGCAAGTATCTACGGCACCTTTATTCTGAGGGACAACGATACGAATAGTTAGACTAATCTTGGCATTTTTCTTTGAAATATCCGAAATAATGCTGTCAGTTTCGCTACTTGGGCTTGATTCACGCGAATTGTCCAAATTGACAGCCCACGAAACTTTAGCTGTTTCAACAAAAACAGCCAACAAAAATATACAAAAGAGACAAAACCGACTATGAAATTTCAACTTATATACTAGAAAATTACTGACCTAAGCTCTTATTTTAGTCTAAGGACTGATAATTTGGCGGTAAACCAGCATTATAAATTGCTTCAAAAATTTGCGATAGACCTTCTTCACGCTTCTTAGGCTTAGCGCCCATAACCAATTCAACTAAACGTTTCAAGTTCACACTTTCAAACTGTTTGATTTGATAGGGTATTGCCTGTCCCCGCTCTGATTCCATAACAGCCAGCACCTGGCTGCTTGGCAACTTGAAAAAGCAATCAACATATTTAGGTTCAAAATGATTGCCTTTACCGGCCATCATAATTTCAGCTACTTTGTCTATTGGCATACGATTTCGATAATGTCTTTCTGAAGTCAATGCATCAAAAACATCAGCTACAGCAATTATTCTTGCCAAATAAGGAATTTCATCACCTTTTAAGTTTCTATAATAGCCTGAGCCATCTATTTTTTCGTGATGACAGGAGGCGACAAAAGGTACAGAAGCTAATTTGCCTTTGAAAGGTAAATTAGACAATAAGTCGTATGTGTATCGCGCATGTTCTTGCACTCGCGCAAATTCAGCCGCGGTCAGTCTATCATTTTTCCATAAAATCGCTTCTGGCACACCAATTTTTCCGTAATCATGCATCATCGCGGCATAGCGTAGAACAGGTAAATCTATTTCAGGAATATCTAGACTATTCCCCAATAACAAACTGTAATTAGTTACCCGCACTGAATGACCAGCTGTAAGAGGGTCCCGTTTATCAATTGTTTGAGCAAGTGTTTCTAAAGTACGGTCGACGAAATGCTCGATTTCCAAATAAGCTTGCGCTTGTTCTATCAAACCAGCTGCGACTGTAGTTAGGGCAAGAAGCCATTCTTCATCGCTTTCCGTAAATTGACCATTCGCTTTATTGAGAGCCTGAAAAACACCAATTACATCTGCGTGTCGATTTAACATAGGTACGCAGAGGATACTGTCTGTCCGATAACCAGTTAATTTATCGAATGCAGGATCAAAATGCTTGTTTCTATAAGCATCTGCAATATTTATTTGTTTAGCAGTACGAGCGCACTGGCTTGCCACGCTGGATGCAGATAAAGAAACACGTATTTGTTTTTGCTTGTTGATTCCTTGGGCGACTTGCGTCCAAAGCTCAGCTTTTTGTTTATCTAAAATAAAAACACTACATCGATCACAATTTAAAATGCTTTGTGTCTCTTTGGTAATCACTTCGAGTAAAGACTCAAGACGGCGCTCTGTGGTCATAGCTTTGATAACGCGATAAAGACCAGATAAAGGTCGGAGTCTCTTTAACTCTTCCTCCATACCCATAGCTTTAATTTTGCGTTCTACCAAGGCTAATTCTTGTTTGGTTAATTTGGACGTAAGGGCTTCGATGCTTTCTACAATATCCTTGCCGTTGTGTCCGCTATTTACAGCTAAGGGAAATTCAAGTCTTTCCGACTTGTGCTGACCTTTTCTCGAGATAGATTTGGACATGCAAGCACTCTTAAGCAATATTCTAATAATCGCAAGCGGGTATACAATACTTGAATATATCCATATATACCCGCAATTATGAGCTTTTTATGAAATAGACAAGCTGCCTGACAACAATATAGGGGTATTTTGCCAAAGAGTAAGTAAACGACACAACAATTGCTAGCTTTAATCTAGCCAAAATTGAGAGCTGTGCGTCCAATAACTTATTAACTTGAATATTTATTCGTAAATAACTTGAGGATATTTGGGGGCTTCTAACTGACGCCAGAAAAGTAAGCAAGCTCTACCAATAACCCGTTTTTGATCTAAAAAGCCCCAAACATGGCTATCTTCACTGTTATTTCTGTTGTCGCCCATCATAAATAAGTGACCAGGAGGAATTACGATTGGCTGACTAGCATGTTCACTGTCCCCATAAGGTCTAATAACGCCGCCTCCAGCTGATCTTCCCTGTATATCTCCCAATACAGTCAAATCATAGCCAGGCAATTCCTTAATATATGCCGATTCGTTTAAAAGCTGGCCATTTATAAAAACACCTTGGTTTTTAGCTATACGAATATGATCACCTGGTAAGCCAATAACCCGTTTGATAAAAGCAGCCTCATAAGGTAAAAACGGCAACCCGGTCAAACGTCCAAGTACTGTCAATGGATCACTGCTTAAATCATGTCCACCCATTTCTACCGGTGGTGGATAAAAAACTAAAATATCGCCACGCTTAATAGGAACATTGAAATGACCAGATACTTTTTCTACTAATAGACGATCATTAATTTGTAGAGTGGGTTCCATTGAGCTTGAAGGAATGTAGCGAGCTTCAGCCAAAGCCCAGCGAATCACTATTAATAAAACAAGAGTTACTACCACCAGCTCCACTACTTCTTTTATTAAAGAGACTATGAAATTAGGTTCTTGCTTATTATGTTTTTGAAGCGAATTATCTTGTCCTGACATTTGCTTTTGTTCTGCTAAATGAGGCGTTGCTTCACGCGACGAAACTGAGTCAAATTGTTCCATTTTTTACCTATTAAGCAGTCATTGAGTAAAAGTTGCATTTAAGACTACCCATTGCCCAGATTGACTATTATCTCACGAATAAATACTGCCTTCAATGCCACATAGAGCCTTGACTAGTATTGTTGATTATTTAGATAAAAGGTCTTTTAGAACTTTTACATAATTATCCATTTCGTTTTTGCTATTCATTTCAGTTGTAGCAATCAAAATGCCATTGTTTAATTTGGCGTCTGACGAACTCAATTCTAAACCACCTAATATGTTTTGAGCTTCTAGCAATTTGAGTAACTCTTTTGCTGGCTTGGGTGTGGTAATTGCAAATTCACTAAAAAATGAGCTATTGAAAGCAAGTTTCACACCGGGTATCTTTGTCATTTCGCCGGCTAAATAATGAGCTTTTTGCATACTCGCGTGCGCTATTGACTTTAATCCTTCAGGTCCTAAAGCGGATAGATAAACAAGCATGGTGAGCGCATTTAAAGCCTGATTGGTGCAAATATTTGAAGTGGCTTTGGAGCGGCGAATATGTTGTTCTCGAGCTTGTAAGGTTAAAGTGTAAGCCCTGCGTCCTCCACTATCTACTGTGATGCCAGCCAGCCGTCCTGGAAGTTGTCGAATGTAGTCTTTCCGGCAGGCCATAAACCCCGCTGAAGGACCACCAAAAGAAAGCCCGTTACCACAAGGTTGAGCGTCACCCACTACAATGTCAGCAGCAAAATCTCCAGGAGGAGTTAAGTATCCTAGTGCAATTGGGTCTGAAACAACTATAAGTAAAGCGCCAGCAGCGTGTATTGTTGTTTCCAGAATTTTTAAGTCTTCCACGGTGCCATAATAATTTGGATATTGCACTATTACTGCAGCTATATCATTACCAGGCTTAAATAGCTGTGTTTTTCCTTGTTCTGAGGCAATTGTTTCTAATTTAAGCCCACAAGATTGTACATATGTGCTTACTACAGCAAGATATTCTGGATTGAGACAATTGCTCACAGCAATCTTTTGTTTTCCCGTTATGCGACAAGCCATAAGAACTGCCTCGGCACAGGCTGTAGGACCATCATACATAGAAGCATTGGCAACATCCATGTTGGTCAGCAAACAAATAGCTGTTTGAAATTCGTAAATCGACTGCAAATTGCCTTGACTTACTTCGGACTGATAGGGGGTGTAGCTTGTGGCAAATTCACTGCGAGAAACTATAGCTGGTACTACGGCAGGCACAAAGCGTCTATAAGAACCACCGCCTAAAAAGCAGCTTTGTGCTGAGGCTGGTTTATTCTTTTTGGCTAATTCACTAATATAGCTAACTAATTCTTGCTCGCTCATTGCTTGAGGTAAAGCCAAGGGTTTAGAGCGTATGCTCGATGGAATATGTTTTACTAAATCTTCAAAAGAGCGCACCCCTATTTCTGCCAGCATAGCCATGCGGTCAGCTTCAGTATGAGGCAGATACGGATAATGTATCTCAGCTGCTGTATTGCTTTGATAAAATTCTGTTGAGTCGCTTTTGGCTTTCATTGTTTCGCTAGTGGTCGCTGCTGATGTAAGTGTTTCTTGGCAATTAGTCATAATAAAATTATATTGCTCCCAAATTATAGGGATGGAAAGCCTAATCCTAGCAATTCGTCCAGTAATTTTGGCTAATTAGTCTTTTAACTATCGCTCAAATCTTTCTTATTAGTGATCAAAACGCTTCTCTCAGCAAAAGGTTTGCTTACATAAATCTTAGCTGCACTCAATTTTGAATAATACTAAATATTTCAAAAGCTAATTGAGTGTTTATAAGGTATCTTAAATAAATGGACGCTTTAATAAGCAATCCGCATTGGAATGTTTTTATGGTGCTGGAGCAATAAGCCACCATATTTAGTGGCTTAATTTCTGAAAGCTTTTTAGGGATATTTGAATTTGAATACTAAAGTCATAGTCGGTCTTGGCAATCCCGATTCAAAATATGAAAACACAAGACACAATGCTGGTTTTGATGTATTAGATAACCTTGTTCTTAGGCACAATATAAAAGCAGAAAATTTTTCCTTGAATAAACGTTTATATGCATATATATCTGCGGCAAGTTTTTGCTCAGATAAAGTTTATTTTGCAAAACCAACTACATACATGAATGAATCTGGCAAAGCTGTACTTGCTATAAAAAACTTTTACAAGATTGATTCTAACAATTTATTGGTTGTTCATGATGATGTTTCATTGCCTTTGGGAAAGATTCGCTTGCAAAAAGAAGGTGGGGCAGGAGGTCAGCACGGAGTGGAATCAATTATCAATTCTCTTGGTGGCGCAAAAGATTTCAATCGTCTAAAAATAGGTATCGGGCCTGATCCAGGTGGCGAATTAAGAGCAAATTATGTTTTAGGAAAATTCACTAAAAGTGAAAGGAATATTCTGCAGCAAGTAATAGAGCTTGCCAGTAACGCATGTTGTGTGTGGCTGACCAGTGGTATAGAACAAGCAATGAATGAGTTTAATGGTTTGGATTTATTTGCCCTATAGCACAATCAAATAAAATCAAATTGCCAAGCTGTTCGATCAAAAAGCAACAACAACAACAACAAAATATATGCAAAAAATAAATCTCTTCAAACATCCGTTACGCTTTGTATCAATGGTAATCGCGTAATTAATTTGACTAAGTTCGGCTGACATAATGACCATTGATAAAATTCATTCATTACAAGTTCTCAGGAGCAAAAAAGTTGTTAGGGGCGATTGCCAAAAATATTTCAGCAAATTTGTTGAGCGATCAAGAAGGTAGTGCAAGTCGAAACTTTTTCCTTTCTGCTTTGTGGTGGTCACTGCTTGGCATGGGGGCGGGTTTGTTTGCTGCTGCCGAATTTGCGATGCCAGACTTAGTACATAATGTTCCGCAATTAGCTATGCCTCATTTACGCATGTGGCATGTTAATGCAGTTGCTATAGGTTGGCTATCAATGGGATATGTGGGAGCAATGTTCCACATGGTTCCGACCTTATGTAAGACAAAGTTGTGGAGTGAGCGCTGGGGCAATTTCACAATGTGGGTTTGGAACATATTAATGGTCTGTGCTATGTGCACTTTGCTTAATGGCAATACAGAAGGCCGCGAATATGCTGAATTGGGAGCGATTATAGATGTGTTGGTTGTTGTTGGTCTTCTTACTATAGCCGTCAACATATATATGACTTTGATCAATCGCAAAGTAAAAAAGCTATATGTTTCACTCTGGTATTTTCTTGGATCGCTCTTTTGGTTTCCGCTTGTATACATTATTGGACAACGAACCTTTGTTGCTTTGCCTGGTTTGAACGATGCCATTGTTGGCTGGTTTTATGGTCACAATATATTAGGCATGTGGTTCACTACTGTTGGTGTAGGCATGATGTATTACCTTCTACCAAGACTTACTCAGGCACCTTTATACAGTCATGGATTATCAATGCTGGGCTTTTGGGGTATCGCTCTGTTCTATGCTCCAACTGGCACCCACCATATTTTGCAATCACCAGCTCCAGAATGGCTGAAAGCAATTGCTGTAATTTCTTCTATATTTTTGCTTGTGCCTGTTTTGACTGTGCTAACAAATTTCTTTATGACTATGCGGGGGAAATGGGGACAAGTTGTCACCGATCTACCTTTACGTTTTGCTGTTACCTCAGCAGTGTTTTATCTCATTACTTGCGTACAAGGGCCATTTCAAGCTACTCGCTGGGTTAACTGGTATTTGCACTTTTCCCAATGGGTAGTTGGACACGCCCATTTAGCACTTCTTGGAACGTTTTCTTTTATTTTAACTTCTGCGTTTTATTACAGTATGCCGCGTTTAACCGGTAAAAATTGGCACAGTCAAGGAATGATCAGAGCCCATTATTGGCTTAAAACATTGGGCTTTATTTTGATGATGGTTTCTTTGACCATTGCTGGTCTAGTTCAAGCAGCTGGCTGGGCATTTGGTATTCCAGTTGATCAATGGAGTTTGCAAATTCGACCCTACTGGTTCTTCCGTGAACTTAGCGGAATTATGATTTTGCTTGGTCAATGTATTTTTGCTTATAACACTTATAAAACCTTATATACGCCAAAAACTGCACAAGAGGTAAAACTGGCTAAACCTGTGGAGGTGAAAGCCTAATGAACAGTTACGGTAAAGCAGCTATTGGTATCATGACCACCTTCTTTATAATCATTTTTTCTACTGTTTTGATGCCTATGTATGTTTTTAATCCCAAGCAAACCGGGAACGGGAATGAGTACATAGCTACTAAAATTGCTAATCCTCATCGCGGCAGACAAATTTATGTACGAGAAGGCTGTTTTTATTGCCACAGCCAATTCACTCGCTTACAAGATCGTGGCTACGGTCCATTAGTTAGAGCTGGGGATTACTACAAAGATAATGACCAAACTTATGAAACTCCGCATGTGTTGGGTACAGCGCGTACTGGTCCTGATTTAACTAATGAAGGTGGACGGATGTCTTCTGAATGGCAAAAAGCACATTTGGTAAATCCACGAGCAGTGAAACCAGGTTCGATTATGCCAAGCTTTAGCTACTTGTCTAACGAAGACATGAATGACTTGGTTTCGTACATACAAACTCTTGGCAATATGCGTAAAGTGAAGCATTATGTTGAAGCTCCAGATGAATATCAATCAACAACTGAAGCGGGACAAAAGTTGATAGCTCGCAGAACTGTCGATACCAATTCATCAGCAGCAGCAAATGCTGGACGCGGTATTTATACACAAAATTGTGCTGTCTGTCATGGCTTAGAAGGCTTTGGTAATGGCCCAAATTCAATCACATTAGAGAAAAAGCCAGCTAATTTCAGTCGCCCATTCTATAAACAGTATCCAGACGAGTTTTGGTTCTATCGTGTAAGCGAGGGTGTGGCTGGTACGCGCATGCCACGATTTGGTGAAGTGCTCACTGAAGAGCAACGCTGGTATTTAGTCGCTTATTTGAAAACTTTGCCTAAAGACAAAGAAGTAGTTATCGATCAAATTAACCAGCTTGATAAGCTGCAGCCAGTTAAATTACCAAAACTGTCTGAACAACAATACGAACCTCATACGGGAGGTTAATTATGTGCCCTAATTGCATTCTTAATCAAGCCAGCCTCCAATCAGGAATGTATGTTGCCTTTGGCATTTGTGGATTGTTTTTTATCGTTGGTGTTTTGGCTATGATGTGGGCTTTTAAGAATGGCGAATTTGAAAATATGGAAGATAGCAAATTTGACATGTTAGATGACGGTCCTGAAGGAGATCTTGCTCAAAAAGCTAAAGCTCATTTTGAAAAATTGCGTGCTGAAAATATTGGTTAAGTAAATCGAGAAGTGATATGGCAGAAGAAGCAGTGGAAAAAGCACCCCAACAAACAGGTGCACCAATAACAGGACAAGGCAAAGCAGTGCAAGCAAAAGCGCTTGCTCAGCAATCCGCACACTCTCCTGATGATGAACACTATGAAGAAGTATCTGAGTATCGCATTGGTGAAGGACCGCCACCGCTTTTTTTGGTTGTAGTTTTTATTTTTATTGTTGTCTGGGCTTTATTTTCCTGGATACCGTTTTTTGGTTATTAGTTGAACTAAGGAAAAATGAAAAAAAGAATCAGCCTATTAATTACGTTACTACCCTTATTACTTGCCTCTTGCAGTAATAAAGAAGTCCTGCAGGGTAAAGAAACTTCTTTGATTAAAGAAAATATTACTGCTGGTAAAGAAGACATTATTTACCCGGATGCCACACCGTCAGTGCCAGATGGTCAGATTGTTTGGCAAAAACTAAATTGTGCATCATGTCACGGGATTGATGGCAAAGGGGTGAATGGAAAAAGTTCGATCAATTTGTCTGACAAGAATTATATGAACAGACAAAAGCCTGTTGATCAATATAAATTCTTGGTATATGGCGATAGTCAAGGTAAGCACCCTGCTATAGATAAACTTGTAAGTAGGCGAGAAGCATGGAGCCTTGTCTTTTATGTCCGTTCAATTGCCAGACCGCCAGCTACTCCAGAACAAGTCATGGAAGTAGATGCTGTGTTCGGTTCTAATTGCGCTGTATGTCACGGTAAAAAGGGATATGGTGATGGACCATTGGCGCACAACCTGGAGCCAATTCCGGCTAATTTTCAAGACTTCAAACGTTTCTACGATCGCACAGACAGTATTCTGTGGGACCATATTGCCAATGGAATTAAATGGGAAGGCATGCCAAATTTCTTAGGCAAAGAAGATAAAGCAAAAAATGTGCAATTTACTGATGCTTATATATGGAAATTAGTTGATTATGTAAGACATTTCCACGAAACGACAGAAAAAACGCTTCCTTCCTCATCTCAAGAATCTAAAGGTAAAAACTTAAGTACATAAGTAAAATTGAAAATCGGTTATTAAGTTATGATCAGAAGTAGTAAAGACGACTTAAAGTATAAATTAACTAGAATAATGAAAACAATAAATAAATGGTAAATATCAATGACTGAAGAGCTAAGTAAATCAAGAAGAATTTTTCTCAAAACTGCTGCAGCAATTCCGCTTGCTGCCACTTTTGGTTTATTAGCCTCGCCACTGCTTAGATATTTAAGACCTACACTCAAACCATTAGACGTTTTTGGTAAGTCTGATCAACCATCTGCCGAAGAATCAGTTGTTTTTAAAGATAGCGATTTCCCTGAAGCGTGGACTTGTTTGCCATTTGTATTTAAACAAAGCTATATAGAATACAATCCAGAAGGCAAAGAAACACGAATGATTCCCGGTTTCATTGTTAAGCTGCCAAATGGAGAAATTGTTGCATATAGCCGAATTTGCCCACATCTTGGCTGTATATTTAACTTTGTCAAAGATCCTTCAGAATGTGCCAAAGGCTATAACTTTAAACCTGAAGGTCCAGTATTCGCCTGCCCTTGTCACTTAAGTGTTTATGACATAGCTCAAGGTGGAAAAGTAGTAAGCGGTCCAGCACCGCGTCCGCCAAGACATTTTGATATTAAAAGAGAAGGGGATCAGTACAAAATAGTGTCATTGGAGGCTGGGGGAATTGCCTAACACATCGCAGACGGTGTCAGGTGGCATCGCAAGCACAATCGGTAATGCATTAAATGGTGCGCTTGACTGGGCTCAAACCAGGATAGCAAATATAGATATTTTTGATGAACACTATCAAACTGAGGCAAAAACAAATCCGTTTTATGCTTTGGGCCCTATTTTCTATTTGGTCTGGTTCATTGTTATAACCACAGGATGCTTACTCATTATGTGGTACATCCCCACTAAAGCAGCTGCTTTTGATTCAATTTTAAAAATACAAGATAGTATTCCATTTGGTGGTTTAATTCGGGGCATGCACAAATATGGTGCCGACGCCATGATTATTGCTGCTACTATGCGCTTGTATCGTATGTTTTTAATGGCTGACTATAAGCCAGGTAAGGAATTTAATATAGCAATTGGCTTAGTGAGTCTTTTGCTTTCTATGTATTCTGGTTTAACTGGTTATTTATTGATCTGGAATCAGCGCGCTTTTTGGGCTACAAAAGTGTTCGCTACATTCCCAACTTATATGGATCAATTTCCTGTAATGGGAGATTTTTATTTGCCATTGGTCAAATCGATGCATATGGGCTGGAACACAGCTGAAGCACTATTAGGCGGTGGTGCTGCTATTACACAAGAAACAATTACACGTTTCTTTTCTATTCACTTGGCTTTTTCGTTAATTCCTCTTATTTTTGTGGAGCTTTATTTTTACAAAAACTCATATAAGCGTATACCGCTTAGTTGGCTAAAGCGCACTGTTATCATTCTTATGTTGGTCTTGGTATCGGTTGTTTTGCCAGCTGCCCAAGGACACCGCTCAAACCCTGATGTAACACCATTACCAATTTTGTCTGACTGGTATTTCCTTGGACTTTACCAAATGTATAAATACCTGGAGCCGGTCGTTGCAACTGAAATCACGATGGTCATTCCTCTTTCTGTAATCTTGTTGCCTTTTATAGATAGTTGGATAACTGGACCAGAAAAAGATATTTCCAAACGGCCACTTATTTTTATGGTGAGCGTAATGGGAGCTTTATGCTGGATTATATTTTCCTTCTTGATCATTGTTAATATCGCAAATATTCATAACGATCCACCTTATTGGCGCCTTTTCTTGTATGGCTTAATAGATATTGGTGTAATTTGGCAATTAGTACTGATGTGGCAAGAAAAACAAATGCCACAGCGTTTAAAGAATGCTAAAGCGGCAATGATTTTGGCTATGGTTGGTGCTGTGCAAGGTATTGTAGCCATTGCTTATTACTACATGGCTAAAACGGAAATGTTCTTGTCTCCTATAGGACAAGGTTGGTTCTATAGGCTATTTTGCAATAAAATAACTGCCGGAGACGCCTGTAAAAAAGCTGAAGAATTGGTAGCCAAACTCAATCCAATTGACCATCCTATAAATCAAGAATATTGGAATTTCCACACCCTTCTTGATCCTTCATACATAAAAACTGTTGGCGCTCCAGCTGGTCAGGATTTACTAAAGCAATTAGCTCAAGCATGCCAGACTCATACCAATTTAGATTGGATGTTCAAATTAATACCAACTTTTACCCCTGCGCCACATGCGTCATATCAAGGAATGTTGGATTTTATGGTAACCAATCGTTGGTTGAACGATTATCTGACTTTCTATAATCGTATGACTCCAGGAAAAGTTCCACCGTATCCACTTAATGTGCCTGATTTAGATCTTGCATGGATGTGGCTATCATTGGTTGTTTTGATTGCAGGTATTGCTACTTGGTGGATAAGTAAAAAGCCAATCACCGAGCAAACACAAAAAGAAGTTGCTAAACCGGTAACCTCTAATACATAGAATGTTATGGCTAAGGCAAAGAAAAAGCGAAACAAAGCTCATGAAAAGCCACAGCAAAACAAAGAAGGAAAAGATTTAGAAAAAATGACAGCCCAAGTACTAGCGCCAGAAATTAAGAGCTTTAAAGTTAAGCTGCCTATTCGGCTAGCAGTAATTGTTTTGTCAGTTTTGGCTCTTTCTTGGTTCTTTGAAGGTTGGCGTCAAATAAATAAAGGCTTTACTCTTTCGCATATTTTAGTTTTTGTTAGCGGTACCTTAATAACAGCTGTTTTACTCTGGCTGCAAGGATTTTGGATCTACTTAGAAGAAAAATACAAAGGCACATTAAGAAAAAAAATTGAGCACTTTGAAAAGTTAGAACAAAGCTGGTTTAAAAAAGGAAATTAACAAATGAGGAAGTAGCGAACGAACGGCGACGGAGAGGTGGCGGTAGTGAGCGGCAATAAGCGGAACGAACGAAGGATGAAGTGAGCGTGAGTGGAGCGAATATAGAGTGATCAAAGGAATAAAAGACATCGTAATTCTGATATTGGCAGCTTTATGTTTAATCGTGAGCTTAGTATTTATGCCTTGGTCAGAGCTTAATTTCACTGGCAACTTTCCTGGTTGGCTCTCTGGTGTTATGGGACATTTTGGTGTAAACAAGTTTTTTGCTGATTTGGCTACTCACAATAAATTGATGGAATTGGTCACTCCTAAAGACGTACAAACTAATCTAGGTGACTATGCCTATTCTTTATTCTTATTTGTTGCTATGACTGCCTCGGCGATAGCTATTGTTTTAATCGGCAAAGAAGACGATTCTGAAAAGACTGTTTTAGAAGCAAAAAAATAGAGGTATAGGTAAAGTGACCAGTTCAGTCAAAAATGAAACAAACAATAATTGGTTAAAGCAAGTGTATAACCAGTTTATTGAGGCTGCTAATAAACTGACACTAGCCATCGAAGACGGCATTAATACTGCAATTACAAGCAAATATAATCCTTTCTATTATCACGGCGCTCTCCCCCAATTTTATTTGTGGGTATTGTTTTTATCTGGACTATTATTATTCGCCTATTATGTGCCCACAATAGATAACGCCTATTTATCCAATAGACTTATTAATGCTTGGACTTCTGTTCAATACATAACTAATTCATTGCCATTTGGTGGGGTGATTCGAGGCATTCATCGCTATTCTGGCGATGCTATGGTTTTATTTATTTTCTTGCATGCAATACGTGTTTGGTTTACGGATAGATATCGTCAATATCGTTGGATTCAATGGGCGACAGGTGTAATCCTTCTATTGATGGTTTTGTTTATTGGTCAAACTGGTTATTATCTAGTTTGGGATGAGCGTTCATTGCTACTTACCCGTATGACAGTAAGTGCTTTAGATGCTTTGCCTATTATTGGTGCTCCATTAAAAGCTTGGTTCTTAAATGGTGACACAATAACAAATCTAACTTTGTCCAATTTTTTGTTTATCCATATTGGACTTTCCTTTGCTCTTCTATTTGTACTCTGGTTGCATTATGTTCGTATGACCAGACCTGTAATTACACCTCCGCCTGCTGTCAATTTCATTCTCGTAGCAGCTATTTTACTCATTGTATTTTTAGTGCCTATTAGCAGCGGTAATATGGCCAACTTGAATACACAGCCTAATACTTATGATGTTGATTGGTTTTTCCTCTTCAATTATTGGCTGATGGCTCATATGCCTATGTCTGTATTCTGGATAAGTATGACCGCATTGGCTGTAGGAGCCACAATACTGCCTTGGTTTGTCAAAACAGTATCACCACCTGTAACACCAGCTGAAGTAGTAATTAACAAATGTACTGGTTGTTCTTTGTGTTATCGCGATTGTCCTTATCAAGCAATTGAAATGGTTCCAGCACCTGCTGGTTCACGTTTTAAATTGTTAGCGACAGTCAATGTCCCGCGTTGTTCCTCTTGTGGTATATGTGTTGGAGCCTGTGCTTTTGATGCTATAGATCTACCGCAATTGCCAGATGCGACAGTCCTTACTCAAATTAAAAGCTTGGCGGAGGTAAAGTAATGGCTGACAAAAAAACAGTTATCACTCTTGTATGTGAAAGAGCTGCCGACTTAAATTCATTACTTGATAAAAATGAAAGCATAGTTGGCATGCCTGATGTGCATGTTGTTAAATTCCCTTGTAGTGGCATGATTCAACCCTTAATGATTGAAGCAGCTCTTAAGGCTGGCGCAGGCGGTGTTATAGTTTGCGGTTGCCAAATTGGTGATTGTTATTATCGCGAAGGCAATAAAATGATAAGAGATCGCTTGTTAGGCGAACGTCCGCCTGGACTTAAGAAGGCAGTCGATAGACGCCGTGTTATGGCATTATGGCTGTCTAGAATGCAAAAACAGAGATTTCTTTCTGAAGCAAAAGAATTTGTCACCCAAATGGCCAAATTAGATCAAGAAGAAAGCACAGCCAAAGCCGCTTCATAGCATAGAGAGATAAATAAAATGGCCGTAGAAAAGAAAACAATTAGCGAGTTTCAGCTTATCCAACGCTGGTTCTGGTTTTTCATATTGTATTTTGCTTTTATAGTTCTAATTGCTTGTTTTGGTCTAGTTGCTGAATTCTAATTGTATTAAACAGCTGCTAGAAAGTGCTAGTTTTGAATTCGTATTGCATGCCTAACTGATCTGTACGAGCAGTACCAATCAAGCCTATTTTGTCATTGGTAATTTCATAATCTCCAGACATTGTTTTTTTTAAAGTCGTAATACTGTCGTCGGGTCTATACAATTTAAAATTTTCACCAGGCTGTCTGACTAAGATGCCGCTTAAAATAAGTGAATCAATTATAGATATTCGCTTAAAACAACTAACGGCCTTCTGCCCATAAAACCATCATTAATCATGTGCCAGTATTGAATATGGTCTTCATTAGCCTGCCAGCATAAATAATATTCAAAATCGTCTGACTGAGCAGGAAAATCAAGCAAGCCAGATTTTATATCTCTCAAAATCACTCCAGTTTGTGTGATTTCTTCCAACCAATAATTCAATGTTTCAAGATAGTTCTGTTTTGCCTGTGATAGTGATTCGATGCTGCTTTGAAAATTTAAACGGCAGTCTCTTAATTTGTTTATGTGATCGTGCTCATTGGCAGAATTGTTATTGCTTATAACTTTTACTGGCTTTATCTTACCCATGGCCTCTTCGCACCGATCATGTACCGCATATGCATCTGCAAGAGTTTCAGCATTTTTTGTTATTTCTTTATTTGCTTCCAAAAGCAAAGCTTTTAGCTTTGGCAATAATGCATTTGCTTGAGCTAAAGTGAATGTTTTATGAGCTGGCATTTTATTAGCGAAAATCTAGATAAAAAGTAAAGTCTGCTTTATCGGCAATTGATGAAGGTTTGTTTTTCCAAAGATAAACACAAGCTCGGGCTGGCAAATTGGTAAGGATAAAGTGATCAATAGCTGGCATTGCCGGACTCATATTATTACATCCACCAGGATATTTGCAGCTATTTCCGCAATGAATCAATTGTTTTATAGCAATTGCCTCCTTGCAACCGTTCGCATTTATTACATTAATTGATTTGCTAATGTCCAGATACATGTATTGAAAACCAAAATCCCGAGCATTATAAGCGATTAGACCAAAGCCATTTATTTTGAGAGAGGTAGGGTTAAAGCGCAACTTGTCCTGCCTAATTTTAATTTGCTGATTGAACTCAGACACAGGATAAGTTACTTGCGCTAACGACAGTCCGGGAAAATAAGTTAAAGAACTAGGTAGCCAACATAGAGGAAAATTGGGATCAGCCAAATCATTGTCGGTAATACTGTTTGTTTTCCACATCAAAGCAGTGTGTGGATTTGCACCAACCAGCAAAAGTGGATTGAGTATAAAGCGAGATTCTTCAGCAGGACCTTCTATACTGCGTTTGCCCGCTCCCCAGATAAATGCACCTTGCATACCCCACCATACTTTGCCATTTTCCATATGTTCAAAAACGGAAGGATCTGGACGATATGCATCTTGTAGCAAGTTTGGCGACAATTGTAAGTACTTTTCTCTTTTGTTCAAAATATCTGTTTTGCTAAGAAAATTCAGGTTGGCCGGTCTATTAAGCATGACTGCAATAGATTCATTATCTTGATCATTACTTGGTTTAATCAAAACATTTGCTGATGCTGCAACAACTGTCTGAGTTGAGAGAATAGCTATAAAAATAAAGCAGATAATAGACTTATTCATAATTGACCCGTCCAAGCCTTGCTATAATTTAGCGTCGCTTATCTAGTTGTCTATAACACAAAGTAAATTGTGATTTTTTTTTTGGGTAATCTTGACCCGGTTGCAGTTACTGCACACATGTGCCCATCCTGGTGACGAGCAGTTAAATGAGTGCCGGCCGCATTTAGTATCTTCCAACCATTACCACTAAAAGCATTTTTATAAAAATCTATGACTGCCTGAGCATCTTCTTGCGCATAGTATCTCATTTGACAAATACTAATACCGTTAATTGCAGGTTGATAAAACCCGCCGGCAAAAGTTGTATGTCCATCAAAAATTGGCAAATCAGGAAAGTTTTCTGGTTTTTGAATTTTGTGAAAACTATCCATAGACGGTAATTTTTTTTCTGTTTTACCAGCTGGCAATTGATTCTGTGCTGGGGCAGCCAAAACAGATTGATCCGGACAAGTTAGCATTGAGAGCAATAAGAATAAGATTGTGATTCTCTTCTTTGAATAAGCTTCCATGGAGATCTGCCTCTCTAGCGACTAATTTGCCTGTGTGTAAGTACCATAACTGCCATTAACATAATTACCGAAAGACAATTCACCCAAGAAAAAGTTTCGTCCGGAATTAGAAGTCCAGGTAACTGAGTCATATGTATTGAGATTTCCTGCAAAAGAATCATATGGCTGTTGATGGGTATAACCGTCTCCGTATATGCCGTTTACTCCTCCAGCAATTGAGTTAACTACGGTATTTGAAACACTTATTGGTACAATACCTGTTTTGCCTTTGATATAAGTTCCAGAATCATCCCAACTTGCGTCTTTACAGGTAAGAACAGAAGTGCCATCTGGAATAGTAGCGCCAGGTTTGCTATGCTCTGGATATGGACTGAGCCATGCAGGAGGACTTTGACTAATGGTCAATTTGGATCCGCCAATCGGTAAATATATGTACTGATATTGGTTAAGGTTTATTGGATACGTCTGTAATAAGGCAGTCAAATCTGATCCTGCCACAGTGGGTAAAATTTGTTTGGCGCGTTGCAATAACATGCCTAACGGTGTAGTGAGATCATTCCATTGGGTCGTATCGCCCACATTTGCACAAGTAGCATTATATGTGTATAGCTGATTTAGCAAATCTGCAGGTGTACCCACCGTACCAAAAGATACTGAATGTGTACTTCCTGGGACAGCATAAGCAATCTGATCTGAGCGATCGTAGACTTTTGAGCCAGAAGGTAATTGAGGTGCATTTAAGGTAAAAGTCAGGCCAGGTGGATTATTATTACCGCTATGAACTTGTTGAATCACATCCCAATACGCGCCTATTACTTCTCCTTTTAAATATTCTATATTAGTTAAGCCACCAACCGGCTGTGTTCCATTGTCATAGGGACCAGACGACAAACCATTTGGACCAGTAGTAGGTGCCCGATAATTGCTTGTCCATGTAGTTAAATTATCCTGACAAAGCTGTGGTGTTTGACCAGCGATATACATATCAGAATTGCAGTAAGCTACTACGGACGTTACTCCACGCATATCATTGACTGTGGCAGTTTGATTAAAATTGCCTGACATACGTACATTTGCTGTTGGTGAAGGATAACCTAGAATATAGTTTCCAGAGTTCTGTAAGCGACTTGGGTCAAGTGTTTTATCATGACCATATTGATCTTTAAGGGTTGGATCTGTTGGATTTGAGTTATTATAACAAACCCAGCCATTTAACTCTCCAACACCGCTGTATCCAGGTGGACCAACATCAAATGGATCGTTAGGATTATCATAGCCTTCTGTATCAAAAACACTGTTGTTTGCTAAATTAATACCACCATAGCCGCCTGCACCCATCCACAATTCATTGTTGAAAATACTAGCAATACCGTTTATCCACAATGGCACAGGAACAACTGCTGGACTTTGTGAAACATTAGCTTCTATGGCATCAGGATTATTTTTTATTCTGATCCAACCATAAGACATGGCTATCGGATATTGATTATCAGAAGAGCCCAACATAGCGCATCCAAGAGCCGAGCATAATAAATTAGACCGATTATCTGTGGCTGTTGCTTTAGCTAGTGTTGAGTTGCTGGGAGCATAACAATTAGCAGACGCTCCTAAGTTGTTGAAACGATTTTGATCAATCATATGCGGTAACTGTCCAGGGTTTACAGCGCAGGTATAGATCAATGGTGTGAAGCCAGGCACTCCTGTTATAGTGCTCATATCTAAAGCTTTATAACCACAAACAAATGGTTGACCGGCTTGTGCATTAGGATCGCTGGCGTTATATCGACTATTGATTTGAGAAGTGGCACCTGAACTAGAAGTCATTTGTTGGATCCAATTTTTTAGTGTTGGATCATTTTGGTAAATAGCACTATTAAAATAGACATTTGCTTTACCGCTGCCATCACTTGGTACGTTAGCAAATTGCACTTGATCATTATCCCCTAAAGATATAGTTGAATTTCCTAGCATTTCTACGCGATTATTTGTTGCTAAATTAACGAATGCATTGGCAAAGGATGGACTATTTTGCATATCGGTATTGAGTTTAGTGCCGAAATTATTTAAGGCTGTGATTAAAGTATTGGCATTATAGATTGCACTGGGACTACCATCCTCAGCAGCATTCAATGCTACCAATAGGGTTAGCCCGGCAGCGCGATTGAAAGCATATACATTAAAAATGGCATTGGTCAAATCAGGGCTGCCGGTATTTGCATCAATACCAATTGGTGTGCCTGTATTATCTACTCCTAGATTCTGAAATTCAGGAGGAAGATTTTTTACTTCATCAGAGGTAAGACCAACTGCTAAAATATTGCTAGCAGTAGCTAGAGCACCAGCATCAGTGGCATTGACTAATTCTTTATTTCCACCGACAAATTGAGCAAAATAAAATACGGCCATGCCAATTACAATCATTAGCAAAATGATTGCCGGCATCAGTCCTAAGGTAGCGCCTTTTCTTCGATAAACACCCATGATTGCTCTCCCATTTGCCACAAGTTACATATAAGGTGGCTATAAACTGAATGACACATAAAAGCGATAAAGATTAACTGGTTTTAATTAGTATTCCTTAATCTGTTTTAATTGTCAAGTGAATTATGCATACAGCAAAATCAGGAGAATTGTAAATGCTCCCAACGCCAGTAGAGGATAATTCGCAATCAATGAAAACCGATTTTTTATTTAAATACTTAGAAAGATTAATGCAGATTAATTAAACTACCTAAATATTTTTGTCACTCATCGAAGATATTCCCAATAAGCCTATTGAGTATCAGCATATTCAGATTAAACTTTACCGGTGTATGTATATTTACACCATTATGCATATGCAATATTAATGGCATATATAAATCAAACAAATATATCTACGATATCTTCTATTGTGTTTGACTGTTGGCAGCAATAGTTGCTGCTAGCAAAACGAAAATAAATTCAACTTGCGGACGAAAAAAAACAGTATCCACTAAGCCGTGGGATAACATTGCTATTAATGCCACAGCTGCTCCAGCAGTAAGCCATTGCTTATAGATAAAGATATTCTCGCTGCTTTCTGATTGCTGCAAAGGCTGCTTAAATGAAAAAGTTTTTGACCAGAAAACTAAATGGGCTCTATAAAATAGTCCGCCTACAAGAGAGATAGCAGCAATTAGTCCAAATATTCCAGTCTCGACTGCTATTTCTAATGGCACACAATAAGTTCCTAAAGCATCAAAACCGCTGCGCATATATAGACCATAAGCTAAACGAAAAGCTTGATTGCCTACACCAATACCTATCAACCAATTGTCTTTGAGCATCTTCAAAGACGATAGCCAAACGTTCATACGAAACGAATTAGAACTGTGTTCACGTCCTGCAAAAATAGACACAATACGCTGTTGAAATGTAGGCATGTAATGGAAAGCAAGAGCAGCACCAACGCTTAATAACAGAAGTAAAACTGGTATAAAAAATCGTCTTTTTTTCTTTCCTTGCCATAATCTAGCAATGCCGATAAAAAACAAGCCTAAATAGCCAACAAAAGCCCCTATGTACCCACCCCGACTGCCAGTAAGGACTAGTGCAACTGTAAGTAATACTGTCAGTACTGCTGGAAGTACACTCACTAACCATTTACCTTTATTCCAAGTTGCAAAAAGCAAAGATCCTGAAAACATAATTAGTGGCAATAAAAACCCAGCTAGTAAATTAGGATTATTAAAAGTGGCATAAATGCGCGTAGCTTGATTTTCTATATTAGGATCTTCCCATGTGGCAAGAGGTGCTACACCGATTTTGTATTGATAAAGTCCGTCGATTGAAACTAAGGCGCCACCAATCAATAAAATTGCCACAAAAACGAATTGCCACTTGCTACTTTCCTTTAATTGCTCGGAAAGAAGAAAATAAGCTACGACATAGACAATTAGTTTAAGTAAGCCATGGATGCTGGCTGCCAAATAATGTGACGAGCATGTAGATACAATATTGAAACAAAGAAACAGTAATACTAACGCGTCAATAAAATTGGCTTTGTAATTCTCTTTTTTGAAAGGTGATTTTCTAAACAACCAACAAATAGCAGCTGCCATAACAATTATTGCTAATCCTTGTTTGTCATTTACAAATTGTGGCAGTGGCAAACAAATGAAAAGAAGTATTGATAAACAAAAGCTCATAAGCTTTAGACATTGACCAATGGATTGGAGAATGGAAATGTTTTCGAGTCTGCTTATTATTGCTTGTTTCGCTTTTTCAAAAGTTGTAACTATTTTGGATTCTTTGATGGTTGAATCCCACCTGTTATCCAATTTGTTAATAAGAGAAAATTTCACCGTAGGATCAAACATACAAATTACGATAAAACTTAATGAGCAGATAATGATTTGATATCAACCACAATGCCTTGGATTCGATACTTAAATCCCTCAAGCTCAACCTGGTTGCCAATTTTTATTTTATTGCCACGAATAACATAGCCATCTCTTGTTTGTTCAGCTTGGTCCGCCAAAGTAATATAAAAATCGTGTGCAACAGAATTGGCTGGATCTGGTAATGCGATGGCTTTCTTGCCGTCTAGGCTTAAGAATGTAGCCTCTTTGGGATTTGACTTTACACCAATTATAGTCATTGGCGGTTCAACTGGTTGGTTGCGAATCGTAATTGCCGCTTTATCGCCAATTTTGAAAATATTGGTATCCAAAGTTTTCATGCCAGAAATATAAACGTCTATGGCTACATTGTGACTGCTCTCTATGACATTATTCACCCCAGCATGTCCCGAGCGAGCAGTGAAATAACCTAACAAACACAGCATCACCAATACCATAAGTCCAGTATCAATAATGTTGAAACGCCAAATAGAGTCAGACTTGGTCAGCATTCTAATCCTCATGAAACAAAGGCATGAAATAATATGCCTAATTGTATACACATTTACTGCTTGACAAAGCTTATGTTGAAAGATTTATTGATGGCAATAAATCAAGCATTTCTTTTTGGCTGGTAACTGCAGTGCCCGGTTTAGTGACCACAATACTGGCAGCAATATTTCCTAAAGCAATGGCTTCTGCAAAAGTTGCTCCTGTAGATAATGCCAAAGCAATAGTTGCAACTACAGTATCGCCTGCTCCAGAAACATCAAAAACTTCACTACGGTTAAATGCCGGCAGATGAATCGGTGCAATTCCTCTTTGGAATAAAGACATACCTTCTGGTCCGCGGGTAATAAGAACAGCCTGCGCTCCAGTAAGCAATAACATATCTTCGCCAGCTTGTAACAACTCAGATTGATTGTTTATTTTGTAGCCTACTGCTTTTTCTGTATCTGGCTGATTAGGTGTTAGCAATTTGGCATTTTGAAATCTTTCAAATTGATCTTGAGCGTCCACAATCAGCATTAAATCTTGTTTGGCAGCTATCTTTTTACAAGCATGGATGACACCATCAGTTATTAGCCCCGCTCTATAATCAGAAAGAATAAGCACAGGATAATCTTTGGCAATGTTTTCTAAATTAGCTACTACAAGAGTTTCAATGCCACTATTGATTGGTTCTCTTGAGATACGGTCCAATCGCAATAGCTGTTGCAACAAAGAGTGTGACTTAGAAAGAATCCTTGTTTTAACTGTAGTTTTTCGACTTGGATCAACAATCAAGCTGTGTTTAATTCCATATTTATCCAAAATATTCATTAATTTAGTGGCATAATCATCTTCACCAACAATGCCAACGGCATGGCATTGTCCGCCTAAAGCAGCTACATTATGAGCAGTATTTGCTGCCCCGCCCGGAATAAGAACTGTGTCGACATGTTCGAGGATAAGAACAGGTGCTTCGCGAGAAATGCGCTCAGCTTTTCCTTCCAGTAATTCATCTATAAGCAAGTCTCCAATAACCAGGATTCTGCCCCGTGAAAACTGTTCGATGCAGTGTTTTAAACGATCGATAGAAAGTGTTAATGTATCTTTTGAAAAAGATACGCCACCAAAATCGGTAGTTTTAGATTGTTCTAGTTTACCGAATAAACTTTTAGGGCTATCTGCGGATGGAAGCATGCTTAATTCGAACTCTGTTGCTTTGCGTATATTTTCAACTATATTGTACCGTTTGTCTTTGGGTTCAGTCTTATAATCTTGGTTTGAAATTCTTTCAGGTTCGTTTTCTTCTAATAATTCTTGTTCTTTTAATTCTTGTTCTTCTTTCCTTTTCGTAGCTGCATTATCGACTTTACTTTGCTTGCTTAGAATTTCTTTTTGCTTTTGTTCCTTTTGAGTTTCCTTTATATTTTTTGTATCCTTTTCTTTTGCTTTCTTTTCGCTTTGCAATTTGAGGATCCTTTGACGAGATTCTCGATCCCAGTATTGCGTACTGTCTAGAATCTCACCTTTCAGTGCATTTAGGTATGGCGATTGACCAAAGTCTTTTGATAAACCTAATAGAACCGACTTATTGATGAAACTGCCTCCCAATAAACGGAGTTCCTTTACTGTGTCACCAATAGCTCGCAATATTGTGGCATTAAAGATAGCTTCTATTAATGTTATTCGGGATTCTTTGTTGTTGCTTTGTTTTAAATCAGGAAGATGCCTAACGGAAGAAATATCTTGCAAAAAACGGTTATGCAGATTTTGTTCGCTCGTGGACTCCAAACCCTGATCCGATGAATTGCTTCTGTGCTTATCATCTGGGTTGGGAATATTTTGATTAGAGGTATTGCTCATGCACTAGCTTTTAGGTCTTGCAACCTGATGGATTATTTCAAGCAAATCTGTTGGTATGGGAAAAATAATCGTAGAATTTTTTTCTGCTGCTATTTCCATTAAAGTTTGTAATTGTCTTAATTGCATCGCACCCGGTTGGGTAGCCATAATTTGAGCAGCTTGAGCTAATTTTTCAGATGCTTGCATTTCACCTTCTGCTGCTACGATTTTTGCTCTACGCACCCGCTCTGCTTCTGCTTGCTGCGCCATGGCCCTTTTCATAGTATCCGGTATTGTCACATCTTTAAGTTCAATCGATAAAATTTTTATGCCCCAACCTTCTGTTTGGCGGTCTATTATTTCTTGCAATTTACCGTTAATTGTTTCTCTATCGCTCAGTAATTCATCTAATTCATGCTGTCCTATAACGCTCCTTAAAGTAGTTTGAGCAATCTGATTAATAGCAATCATCGGGTCTTGAATTTTAACTACTACCTTTAAAGGATCAACGACTTGAAAAAAACAAACTGCTGCTGTTTTAACTGAGATATTGTCGCGTGTAATAACATCTTGGGGAGGCACATCCATTGTTGTTATTCGCAGTCCAACTCGGCGTGTGGTTTGAAATGGAACTAAAACAAATTGCAATCCAGGTCCAATTACACCAGTGACGCGCCCTAAAGTAAAAACTACTAGTCGATCATATTCTTGGATAACACGTAAACAGGCAAATATATACATGACTAACAATACAAGTGCGAATGTCATAAACGAACCGAAAATCATGTTTATTTCTCCTTCCCGGAACTTAAAATAGCCAATTTTGACATGTCAGTAGTATCGACTTCAACTCTATTCCCAATTTTGAACATTATAAGTGAACTAGACCAATTTCTCGTTAGATTGTAGATGTAATCCATTTATCCAATCGAATGCATTAAGTTTTGCCCTATTTGCAGGTTGTATCTCTTTAATTTCAAGCCAAATGTTATTTTGACAACATACAAATAAGCGATTATTTAACAAGCTAATCAATCCTGGTTCGCCTTTAGGACTGTTTTGTTGCAAATTAGACAATTCATTGCTTTCCACCAATGATGTGCGCCATATTTTGACGATATTATCGCGGAAACTAGTGAAAGCCAGAGGCCATGGAATAAGTCCTCTCACTAAATTGTGTATTTCTACAGCCGATCTAGACCAATCAATTTTGCCTAATTCTTTGCTAAGTAATGGCGCGTAGGTAGCTTTACTATCGTCTTGTTTTTGAGACTGAAGACCCCCGGCTTGCAATAGCTGAATTGTTTTGACGGTTAATGACGCACCACAGTTTGCAAGTTCTTTGCTTAACTCAGCTGCATTCATATTGGCATCAATACAAATTTCTTGCTTAAGTAGCATAGGACCTGTATCAAGACCCACCTCTGTAAACATTGTAGTGATACCAGTAACGGTATCACCATTTATAATTGCCCAATTTATTGGCGCTGCTCCTCTATAAGCTGGTAAAAGAGATGCATGTAAGTTTATTACGCCCAATTTGGGGATTTCTAGAACAGCTTTTTTAAGTATTTGTCCGAAAGCTACCATGATAATTAAATCGGGCTGCAGAACTCTTAAAGACTCAACAACGTCATTTGCTTTGCTGAGTTTTTCTGGTTGATAAACTGGAATATTATATTTTTGGCAAACTAATTTTACTGGTGGGGCTTGCAGTTTATGTCCCCGACCCGAAGGTCGATCTGGTTGTGTTACAACCGCCAAAACTTTTATGTCTTTGTCATTTATGAGTGCTTCCAATGTAGGCACAGCAAATTCAGGTGTACCAAAAAATACTATTTGCAATTTGTTATCTCGTTATTAGCAGCTTAGTGAGTCAATAAGAGCGATAGTAAACTCCCACCATTACTTTTCTAAAGTGATATGTATAATGTGGTCAAAATTTATACAATGCTTCTCATCAAGCATAATGTATGTAAGTCTATTGCTTTGATCAAAAACAATATTGGTTAAACTGCCAGAAAAACTGCCATCTTCTGTTGTTCTAACAGAGATTTTTTCACCCACCCATTGCCGAAGAAATAGACGTTCTTTATTATTATTAGCAGTGTTCAAGGTCTTTCCTCCACTTAATCGTACTTTTCCACTATCCCCACAGTTTGAATCCTTTTTAAAATAGCTAACAGGCGCTGAGAATCGGATTTAAATATTTGTGTTAGTGCTTGGCCTGCTTTAAGTAAAACTCGATGGTCATTATTATTGATCAAATAAGCCTCTCTGATAGCTGCGGCAATAATTTCATCAGTACTTCCCATGTTAACCTCAGATAATAATCTAAGAAAGTCAAAACTTTCGCCAAATTTGGCTAAATCATTTTTATCCGCAAAGTAAACAAATTCATGGATTCTCGGAGGATATGGGGGCGCAGATGGAAAACCTTTTCCATTCCGAATAAAACCAACTATCCATGCATGTATTTGAGTTTGCAAGAGAAGAAATATTTGTGGTTGCTCTTTTTGCAGGAACTCCCTTGTCATCCCAAAGGCAACCGGTCTATGCACTCCATCAGAAGGTGCAGTTGTAATGTTGTAAACAACGGCCAAGTATTTTAAATTTCTATCTTGTGAATCTACACAAACCAAAGAACCAAAATATGGCACTGGAGCACTTGATAGACTTGCATCCTTTGGACACTCAGCAACAAAACTTGTAATAGAAGAAGCAACAACTTCGGCGATTTCTTGCACAACAACTAATCCGTGGGTGGGGTATCTTTGTTTGGTACATAATTTTCAGACTTGTTTTCGTCGCTCTCATTACTATCTACTTGTTTTGCAATCGATAAACTTATACTGGTGCTTCCATTTTCTTCGGTGATCATTACATTCAGTTCAGTATTATTTTTGCAGCCGGTAATGCTTATTAGCTTGGGCTGTTCTTGTTGATTAACAATTTTCCATTGCTCTTCCTTGAGCTTGTCCCTATACCATTTACTAACCGTATCAAGCGACGCTTTTGAAGTGAGCATTAGAAATTTAGACTGTTCCTCATTTTCCCCTTCTGCTGACACTGAACCAGCTGTAGTGGCATCCGGATAAATGTAGCTTTCGAAATCTTTTGATACACTTGCTTTGCCTTCAGTAAAGGTTTGGGTAACCCCTGAAGACTTATAACTGACTTCTTTTGCATTGCCACAACTATAGAGTAGGCAGCTGGCTAATAAAAATGCAATATATTTTGGCGAAAAAGTCGAATTGAAGTGTTCTGTCATAATTTTCTCTAAAGCTAACCAAAGAATGTTTATTGTAGCTCTTTATATGAACAGACTCAAAATTGCGTTTTTTGAACGTATATTTCTACAAAAACGAGTGATAATTTAAGGAAAGCGCTAAAATGTACCAATCAGCTATCCTGGCGGCATAGCCAAGTGGTAAGGCAGAGGTCTGCAAAACCTCCATTCCCCAGTTCAAATCTGGGTGCCGCCTTAGTATTTTTTTTATATAAAAGCTCTAACCGAAAGCTTGCACTTCAAGATACTCGTCATTTGGTTCAAATTAGAACTTTATTCGGTTAAAATAAACGCTTAAGGGCAGTTGGCGCAGTGGTAGCGCACCACTTTGACATAGTGGGGGTCACAGGTTCAAGTCCTGTACTGCCCACCATTTATCAATGGTCCATTCCGAACACATAGTATCCAGAACGTTCCGGAGACATGGTATACACTTTTGCCTTTTAAGGAGGCAAGAGGGAAATGCCGTGGAAGGAGAGTTCAGTTATGGACGAACGTATGCGCTTTGTTATTCGGCTCAAAGATGGCGAAAGCATGGCTTCGCTATGCCGTGAATTTGGGATAACTCGTAGAACTGGTTACAAAATATTAGACCGTTATGAGGAATGCGGTTTGGAAGGATTAAATGATAGAGCTCGTCGTCCTTTGGAAAGCGTTGCAGCAAGCACACCCTTGAATAGGTAGTACGCGCACGAGAGAATTAAGTTAATCTCGTTAGGTTAAGTAGACTGAGATTGATTTTGTTTAAGAGCGAGCCAGCGGTCAGGAAGGAAGTCATCAATTTGGGAAGTCTTGGCAGAGGGAAATCTGCTCAGCACATCTTTCATATATTCAAAAGGATTAATGCTAAGACGTTTGCAGGTCTCGATGATACTCATGATCGTGGCGGCGGTATGACCACCTTCTTCGGAGCCAGCAAACAGCCAATTTTTTCGACTGAGCACCATTGGTTTGACGCTGCGTTCGCTGGCGTTATTGGAAATTTCTACAAAAGGATGGTCGAGGTAAACCAAAAGAGCTGGCCAGCGATTAAGTGTATACGAGATGGCATCTGCCAGTTGTGTCTTTGGTGGTTCGACCATTTTTATTTCATCAATCCAGTCTTTGAGGGTAGCGATTTTCGGCTTAGCCAATCTTTGTCGCAAATCTTTGCGTTCAGCTTCAGGAAGAGTTATTGCCAGTCGTTCGATATCAAAAAGACTTTTGATAACACCCATGGGCAATTCTGCCGCTACTGGATCATTTTTCCAGGCGTCTTCAAAGTAACAGTGTACATGTGCCCAACAAGCAGCGGCGGTGGCACCGTTATCAACGAGTTCATTAAATCTGTTGGTTCCATCCGTTTGCAAGATGCCGGTAAAGCCAGCAAGAATTCTTTCTGGGTAAATTGAATGTTCGGTATTGGAATAATCGTAGAAAACATATGGATAATTAGCATCGCCACGGTAGACCCATATGTATCCTCTGTGTGTTTTACCAAGTCCTTTTTTAATAACAGGAAGGGTGGTGGCATCAGATTGAACAACCCGACTTTTCAAGATGTGCCAGTTCATTCGTTTAACAATTGGAGCCAAAAGGTCAGCGATTTCTTTCAACCATCGGCACATGGAGGAACGATTTATTGGGATGCTCAAGGCGGTGAACACTTGTTCCTGGCGGTAAAGTGGCAAATGCAGCCAGAACTTATCGGTGGCAATTTTGGCAAGCAGACCAGGACCGGGCAAACCTTTATCAATTGGTTGGTAATGATTTGACCTTCACAACTTTTGCAGGCGTATTTAAACATGACATGTTGGATGTATTCAAAAAGAGAACGAACAAATTCAATTTGGTGAGCGACATTAAAGCCAATGATTTCCCTAGGTTGGTCACAAGAGGGGCAGGGTATCTGACTTTCGTCAATGCGGTGCTCGACTTTATTAGTTTCAAGAGAAGCTGGTTGACCGGTGCGGCCGCCACCATGTTTTTTATCAGGAACAATATTCAATCTATTTTTTTCGTCATCAAGCTCGTTAGCAGTTTGAATATGAACGGCTTTTCCAGTGCCAGTAAGAAGAGTAGCATCGACTTTGGCAGATTTTTTACCGAAGACCATGCGATTGCGGCGGCTAAGTTGTTTTTCGAGTTCAGATATACGAGCTGTAAGTTTTTTAACTTCTTCTGCCATGGTGGCTTTAAGTTCTTTAACTTCGCCGCGCAAGTTAGTAATTAACTTATGGCATTCAGGGAGGTTATCTGGTAGGTAATTAGGATCTTCAGGAGAGCTAGGCTTCATCAATGGTTACGCTCTATTTCGGGAACACAATAATTATACAACATGCCACTACATACGGTGGCATACTATGTATTAATTCGTACTTCTTTTTAGGTGGTGGTGGGTGTCTTACATCGCGCTTTATGTTTCATTTTTATCCAGAAAGGCAAGCAAGGTTGGTAAAGATGAGCAAGCTTACTGAGGGGCGGAGCAATCTAGATCATGACAACGTGATGATACGCTATATCTGGGGTAGCGATGGAGGGCGTAAGTGTTTTTCAGAATTGATAAAAAATCCAGATATGGCGGCAGTGACTTATTGTCTGCTGGCAACTAAATTTTGTTTTAGGGGCTTGTGGCTGCTGCTAATAGGCTGTGTATTTTGCCAATTACTGGAGTTTATTTTGTAGCGTTGTTGTCTGCGGATAGTGGATAGATCAATGCCATCAAGGATCAGGCGTAAAGTCGAGTGATCGATTTCTAGTCCGGCAGAGGAATAATTTGATAAATCAGGGAAGCGAAAGGTGCCGCGCTGGAGCTGTTTGTACCAAATAGCGAAGCCATCACTGTCAAAGTAGAGTACTTTAAGTCTGTCGCCGCGTTGATTTCGGAAAACGAAAAGATGCCCAGTTAGAGGGTCGAGCATCATTGATTTTCTAACCAAGCCACTAAGCCCATTTATATTTTTTCGCATATCAGCAGGTTCGGTGCACAAAAAAATACGGAGTTGGTGAGAGATGGGATTTAGCATTAAGCCCCCAGAGATTGAAGGATAGAAGCAATGGTTGCTTTATCTGTATTAGCAGATAATCGCAAAACGATCTTGCAAATTTCTATATGCTCAACATTTTGCTGGCTGGTAAAATCAAGATTATCTGGGATATTTAAAGGCACAAATGGTATGGTTGTTTTGTTTTCTGATGGTCGTGCTGGTTTTTTCTCTTTGTGTCGTTTGAGCAAAGCCCTTTTCCAGTAGCTAAACTT
>DAIDIP010000010.1 GCA_027451745.1 Candidatus Melainabacteria bacterium | reverse complement strand
ATACGTCTCCACCTGCCACCATTAATTTCTACAGCAAATAATGGTTTAGCAAAAGATGTACTTGGTGGAACGCTTTCTTTTTAGCCATCTTAGTCAATAGAAAATGAAGAGGATGCTTGGAAATTTCCAAGCATCCTCTTTCAAAAGACAAGGTAATTTGATTACCTGCTTACCACTCAGTCATTACTTTGATCTGACTGCTCGCTTCTTTGTGTGCGCAATCCATAGCGTCTTTTACTTTTTCCCATGGGAAACGCTTGGTGATTAATGGCTTAACGTTGATGCGTCCAGAAGCCATCAAATCAATTGCTGTTGGATAAGTGTTTCTGTAACGGAAAACACCTTTGTAGGTCAATTCTTTTTGTGTAATAGCATTGAGATCCATTGGTACTTCAGCTTGGCTGAATAAACCAACAAATACTAAAGTGCCACCTGGCTTCAGTACTTTTACTGCTGTTTGAGCTGCAGAAGCAGCACCAGAACATTCGATGACTACATCAAAACCGGCACCATCGGTAATATCTAGTGCTTGTTTTTGAATCTGAGCGCTATCGAATGTTTCGATGATATGTGTTGCTCCACATTCTCTTGCCATTGTCGCTCTGTTTTTGTGGGTTTCGATAACGGCGATAATACCAGCTCCGGCAGCTTTGCTTGTTAGCAAATTAACTAGACCGATTGGACCAGCACCGGTAATCATTACTCGTGATCCCAGACCTACATTACCTTGGCGAGTGGCATGAATACCTACTGATAAAGGTTCGCACATTGCACCTTCTTCAAAAGTGAGATTTTCAGGCAATTTGAAGGCAAAGTTTGCATCATGAATAAAGTATTCAGCAAAAGTGCCATGCACTGGTGGTGTGGCAAAGAACTTAATGCTTGGGCAAAGGTTGTATAAACCACGTTTGACAAAATCAGTGCAACCACATGGAACACCTGGTTCTAAAGCAACACGATCGCCTTCTTTTAAATGAGTAACATTGCTTCCTACACGTGCAACAACACCTGAAGTTTCATGACCCAAAATGAGTGGCTCGTTTACTATGTAAGAACCAATACGTCCTTCCACATAATAATGAACATCGGATCCGCAGATTCCCACCGCTTTTGTTTTGATCAAAACTTCATTTGGCCCTGGTTCAGGAATTTCAACTTCTTTGATGCCAAAAACAAATGGCTTTTCAAGAACTCCGGCTTTTACTCTCATTTTTACTAACCTCTTATTGACATTGATGTGCGTGTGCACCCTACCAGCAATATGCCTAGTTTAAGTTGCATAAAGTCTTGACTACAGCCTTGTGCTAAGCATGCCAATTATATCCACCTATAGGCACATGTAATGATTTATTTGTCCAAGATTAGATATATCTGAACAGAGCTGTTAAGCAGGAGCAGCTTGAGCAAAGGTCAAAAACAAAAAGAATAGAAAAAAACGGCTCGGAGTTCTATGCTGCTTTTGAGGGGCAGCTATAGAACTCCGAGCGAGCCGTCGGTGAGCTGACGAGGTACCTCCCGTCAGTACTTAATGATGACCTTGGGACCATCGCCGATGCGATGGCCGATCTCGTGGCTGGACTCCTGGTTGTAGAGATAGGGGATGTCCGCGAACCTCACGACTCGACCCACAATCTTTCGATAGTAGGGTTCGTGTCCATGGATGTCCCGAAGGGCTTTCGGGAATTGGTTTGCGCTGCGACGGAGACGGAACGTGTTAGCGTCATCCCGTCGCAGATCGGCTTCATTGTAGCTGACCTCATAGAGGCAAGACACCCAGCCGTAACTGCCGCGGGACCGAACAACGCGGGCTTGAGTGACGGCTCGCATGACGTGGCTTTGCCCCGTCGTCTCGAAGACCGCGGCAATGCTGGGATGGGACTTGGCAGTTGACTCGAAGGAGGCTTGCAGATTCTTGAGCAACTCGCTGTTGGCAGCTTCTGCAGCGAAGAGCTCATCGTACCTTTGAGCCAAGCCGGTTGGCAGACCGCCCTTGCCGTGTTCGCGGACTGACTTCTCAATGGCCGCCCTCATGCCCTTTGTGTCCATCCACTCGCTGTTCGGCAGAGCGGCGGTGCTGACGCGCCCACCACCAAGCTCCTCGGTGAACTTCCGATCCGACTCCTTGCGCGCCATGAGGATTATGCGCAAGTTTGGCCATTTCCTGAGGAGCTGGAGCATGATGCCGATGGCGACTTGCCCCGCTCCGATGATGAGCACCGAGTCCTCTTCCGAGTGGAACTGTGGTGTCTGTTGATACATGTTGTAGCGTGCCTGACGGCAGGCCGCCACACTCTCAGCCAGGGCCGCGAGCATGGGATTGCTCCCATTCTCAATCACGTGACACTGGGCTGCTGGCCAGTCCATGGTCGTGGCATACGAGCCTTCCGTCCAGAAGTTCTCTTCCTCCTTCACGTCTGGACGGAGGTTGGGGAGTTTTTCATCAGGGGTCGCCAGGTAACGGACCTTGCGACAGGTGTGATAATTCCCCATCTTGCAGCGCTTGCACTCGCCGCAGGAAAGCCCGGGCTCGATGGCGACGATGGTGCCGAGCTCGATCTCGACACCGGGACCGACAGCGACCACCTCCCCAACCGGCTCGTGACCGAGGAGAATGTTTTTTAGCATCTTCTTCTGTCCAGGGTGTTTGCCTCCTCGCGCGACATTGCGATCTGACTCACAATGTCCGTTGTAGAGCATGCGAATGCGCACCATGCCTGGAAGCAGCGGGCCCATCTCCTGGTTCTTCTCGAGCCTGAAGCAATCTGGCCCGATGAGGTACCAGCAGTGGCGAAAGCGCGTTGGATCCTCGATCTCCGGGAGATAGGGACTGGGTGGCAGGATGCCTCGCGCGTCCCAAATGTCCTCGGGTGCGGAAATGTCTGACCGGACAACAAGGTTCGTCGGCATGAGATGCTCCGTTGATCTGAACTGGAAAACTATGTGTGCGTTCGAAAGAAGCCCAGGCGCGGACGTCTCGCGCCTGGGCTTGTGTGTGGGCGTTTTCTCAGGCAGCCTTGTAGCGTCGGCGGCCGCCCCGGCGGTACGACGTGAGGGCGCTCCAAGTCCCCACGGGAAGATTCTTCTGGCAGTAGTGGTAAAGACTCCCGGGACCCTGATGTCCGACGGCAAGAACGTGTCCGCCGAGCTCTGCAGTGGCTTTGGCTCCAGGGCCATCACCCCGCCCGCTGTCGCCAGCGAACAAGACGACATTTCCCAGGTTGCGGACCACGATGTCTTTATCCAGTCCGTTCTCCCCATGGAGCTCACGGAACTTGCCGTCGACGATCTTGTTGGCGACTAGGCTAGGTGTACCCAGGATGTCGCCGAAGAAGCGGCAAAGGACGCTGTGTGCAATCAAGTCTGCGCCGTTGGTGGCGAAGACCGGCACAACATTGTGACGAGTGAGTTTCCGCATAAGCGTGCGTGCACCCGGTTTTGGAACCATGGTGAGTGCCGCCAGTTCAATGCACTGGTCGACCGAGATATGGTCGAGAACGTCTTCGAATTGGAGTCGCAAATGCTCAGCGAAGCTGATCTCGTGCATGACCCTGCACTGATAATCATGGTCGCGTCCCACAGGAAACCCAGTGGCAGGGTTGATGCTGCCGACCGCCTCGCGAAGGTTCACGAGGGTATCATCAGTTGGGACGAAGGTAGGGTTGATCTTGACCATCTGCCCATCGAGGATGAGGTGACCGTCTGGCGGAAACCGGAAGTTCGGATTCCTATCCAGAATGGTCCCGTCGATGTCGAAGGTCGCGGCGCGGAAAGATGGCGTCATGGGCCCTCTTCTTGAAGTCTTGGGAGTCTGCTCTTTTCGTACAGCGGACCCCAGTGTCTTGTCCATAAGGCACTGCCAAGATGTATCCAACATCTCGACCTAGCCAATCATTGGCCAACCCCTCCATAGGGCGTGCACAATCTCTTCAGGCAAATCAGCCTTTTAGATAGCGCTTAAAACCGGCAAACTATATGACAGACTTAAATTAAGGCAACTCCAGAATAAGAAACATTACTTAAAATACATCCTAACCCTAATTGTTTAGAACAATTCAAAGCAATAGGACAATTAGCTTGTCAGTAAACCTTAAAACGCCCGCACCTCCAGGTATATGGGCAGACTGGGAGCCTGCAAAGGCTCAAGCGAGTTCATCTTGACTACGAAATCGAGGCAAGCTGAACATCCGCGAACCCATTTTATGAATAGTTTCTAATTAATTAATCCAGTGTTAAGCAACTTCGTTAACTGGTTTAATTGTTAAGATGGCGCTTTATGGAGATTTGCGCTAGCTCCGCCAATCAATAACCTTCAATTTAATGTCTTCTATTTCTCATTTATTATTTCAGATATCTGCTTTTCAATATAGGTTTGTTCCCTGCTTGGTTGGCAGACAAAGCTTTCCAAAAAATGCCCAGGTATGGCATTTATTGTGTAACGGAGGTTCTTGATTTTCTAGCTGTATAAATGGCATTTTAACTTGTCATGTTTTGCATCAGTTCTTTGATGGCAAGTTCGATCAATTAGCTATATTCGTTATTTAGGGAGAATCTAGACCCGTTACAGGAGCTCAGCGATGAGCAAAGACTTGGTGGACAAACGTTTAGTCCTTATCCATGCCTGTCAAGAAATTGGGCAGGTTTGGATGGCACAGATCATCATTGCATACATGCTTGATCGACTCTTGTTGGCGGGATTGCCCAACAAGGTCTGGGTGAACTTTCCTGATTCCATCTCGGAATGACCCCAAATCAACACTTGCACCCGTCAATGGGTGGTGTCGAAAAGCATTTCTGTGCGCCCGCTTCTGTCGGCGTTCATCAGGCGCATCAAGACCGAACACGATTGGGGACGCAACCTACCGGGTGTGCGTGTCCATGAGTGGGCATTTCCGTCTCCAGTCCAAAACGCGCCAATGCTTACCCCTGCACGAGCTCCCAAGCCTCTTCTGGGGCTCTCACGGAACAATCTTGAAGAGATTGTTGGACGGGCAAAAAGCTATTTCCGGCATTGCAACAATGATTTTCTCGCCGCGATCGAGGTCTTTGAGAAGGAGCTCAATTGGCGCTCCAACTCATGAGCCTATAATCGGAGCAAATGTCAAATACAAGAGCAAGGGGGTGAGCGCCTAAATAGAGCGAAACCCCTTTTCTTTTTTAGATCTTTGGCTTCATATATTTCATCTGCGTAATTGAAAAGCTGTTAGCGCAGCTTGCGCAGTTGTAAAATAGACTTTCAATACCGTAGCAATAGTTCCGGTATGATTAACAGCCAGGTATATTAATTGAGCTTTGGAAACCGGTCCGGAATACAATCACGCTATGAAAGAAAAGTCGCTGCAAAAAGAAATTCGTCCATGGGGATATTTTGAGATCTTGGTCGATTTACCCCACACTAAAGTCAAGCGACTAGTTGTAAATCCAGGACAAAGGCTTAGCTTGCAAAGCCATACTTTGCGAGAAGAACATTGGGTTGTGGTGCAAGGACCAGCCCGCGTTACCCTTGGCGACGATACAGAAGACTATGATTATGGCGACTATGTCCATATAGGTATTGGTGTGAAACATCGCTTAGCAGCTCCTGGTGATAAACCTGTAGAAATTATAGAAACTCAAGTTGGCGAAGGTTTCCCGGAAGAAGACATCGTTCGCTATGAAGACGATTACAAACGTACCTGAGTTTGTGATCTAATTTAGTTTCATGATGCTCTATATTTCATGATGCTTTTTAAGTAAAAAAGACCTGGCTGTCCTATTCGTTAGACCAACCAAGTTGTCGTTGAGCCTTTCAAGCGGGCATTTCATCAACCACTGCATCAACCACCACTGCATCGCTGCTTGACTGATGCAGTGGCTGAATGGCGCTCGCCTGACCAGGGTCAAGCCCCTTACCAGCCTCTTCCAAAGCCTGGAGCTATTGAAAAAACTTGTATCCCTGAAACAGGAGCATGGTGTTGATAATGGGGATGCAGATCATCGAAATCGGCGTTAGAAAGCCTTCTGTTTTAGAGCGGAAGATCAGATGCATGGCAGGAATCTCCTGCAGAAAATCGTGTGGTGAATGGGGTGAGAAATAAAACATGTCTGCGCCAAGGTTGTTTGTACTTCCTTGGCGTAGACATGTTTCCCCCAGGCTTTTATGCGGCATCCCGGCTCAGTTTATGACGGAAGTGGTCGCAAGATGCCCATGTCCAGCCGAAGCCAGACAATTGTCCATAAAGACCGCCATCGGCATGGTGATTGCCGTCAACAACATTGAGCTTCTCCCACATCTTGCCCGTTTGGGCAAGCGTGGTGGCACAAGTGTTAAGCCACTTGATGCGGATGCGGTCAGCCTGTGTTTGGAAACCATACGCATCGAGTGCATCGGTAACCAGTATTTGCAAAGGAGCCCAGCCGTTTGGCCAAGCCCATTGAGCATCTTCCTTGGGTTTGAGTGTGGTGACCAGTCCGCCGAATTGTTCGAACTGCGGCAACCAGCGCTCGACCATTGCTTGTGCCTGCTTCTGCGTAGCCAGCCCTGCCCACATGGGGTAGAACATGGCCAGTGAAGGGTACGGATTGCGTCGCTGACGCTGGTAGTCGTAGTCGGCGAAGAAACCCCTTGCCTGGTTCCACATGAGACGATTCATGGTCTCCTTGCGCGTTTTGGCAGCGTCCAGCCAACCGTGAGCGCGACCCGATTCTCCCAGGACTTCCCAGAACTCGGCGATGTCGAGTTCTCTCCTGTAAAGAATGCTGTTCAGACATACCGGCAAGTGGAAACGCCAGCGATGGAAATCGCAGCGTGGGCATTGATCCCAGCCGGACTCAGCAACGACCAACGCGTCGGCAACATTGATGTCGAAGTATCGCGACAAACCGGCAAAGACCTGCCGAAGGTGTCCATTGCTTGTGCCGAGCCAAACCTCGTTTTGCTCCAGCTCCGCCAGCTCGGTCATCTGATGCAGAAAATCGGGAGCCTGGGTGTCCCCATCTGTCACCAGAATCTCATGAGCGAGCTTGATCATCTGCGTGAAAAATGGAGGTTGACTTCTCGACGTGAAGTAGAAGCGGCTGCCGTTGGGGATCATCCCGAACTTCTGCAGCAGGAACGCCATGTTCTTTGTCATGTCAACGATGAGATGACGAAGCTCTGGATGATGCAGAAGCCCCAGCGACATGAAGTAACTGTCCCAGTAAAACATCTCATCGAAAGTGAAACCATTCACCTCATCAGTCGTGGGCACGACATAAGAATGAGGCAAGCCGATGAGCGTTCGGTTGTCGGTTGGGGTGTTGCGGACAACAGTGGGCCATTTGCCTGCGATGTAGTGAAACATCGGACCCCAATCAATTTGGGTCGGAGTTTGGTCGGCATCTGAGGAGGAGCCGAACGAATGACGCGAGCTGCTCATGAAAAAAACCCCTAAGCGGTGAGGTGGACGTACTAGTAGTACTGACGCTGAAGACTTAATCCTTACCTATTGTTGTTGGCGCTGCATCTGTTTGCTGTCTTGTCTTTCTCCTGGGTGAAAAATTGAGGAATAACCAAGCCTGACATTTTGGATTTCTTCAATCAAACAACTTTAAGACAGTCAAGAGGTGACACTTGAAAGATAGCAGAATCGCTGTAAGGCGGTCCCTTCACCTCTAAAGTATTGTCATGAGGCAAGAGAATAAAACCCCTTATTTGCGCAGAAATTTTTTACACGCAAATCACCAAAAAACTTGTATGTTCACCGGTAGCGCAGCTGCGCTAATCAGGTAATATGGTCCTTCCATTAACATTGTTTGTATTGCATTCTTCCCAGGAAAATTCATGATTGTCACCGTAGAAAAACAAAATTGGACAGCAATGTTCGAATATATAAAAGCTTCTTGGCCCACTCTTATTCGCCACAACCCAAACGATGTAAAAATGTTGATGGGACTTCCTTACCCATACGTTGTTCCGACTTGCGACAATGCGGACGGCTTTACTTTCAATGAAATGTATTACTGGGATAGCTATTTTGTTTCTTTAGGACTGCAACATTATCCTCAATATAGAGATCTTGTTATTGGTATGACAAAAAACATGGCCTATATGCTTAAACGCTTTGGCATGATCCCTAATTCTAGTCGCTATAGCTATATGTCCTGCAGTCAACCACCATTGTTTACCAGAATGGTTTGGCTCGCTTATCAAATTCTTGTCCAAAACAATGATAAAACAGCTAATGATTTTCTATTAGAAATGATGAATTTGGCTGAAATGGAACATACTGAGGTATGGCTTGGTATAAGTGGCAATCATATTCGTCTTATGCACGATGGACTTTCTCGTTATTTTGATGTGCATCTGGATGATTGTTTAATTGTGGTTGAATCTGGTTGGAATCAAACGACACGCTGCAATCACAATCGCTGGCGTTTTCATCTTCCTGTTTGTCTCAATAGTATTCTTTATAAGCGCGAAACAGATATGGCAACAGCATTTCGTTTGATAGATCAAACTGATAGAGCGATAAAGTGGGAAGTGGCTGCTAAAAATCGCTTGTATTCAATGAATAAATTGATGTGGAATTCACGTCAAAAATTTTTTGCTGATTATGACTATCAAAAATTGCGACGCAATCCAGAGCCGTCTTTGGCAATGTTCCACACAATGTGGGCAGGCTTAGCTACTCGCGAGCAGGCTAACGCCATGGTCGAAAACTGGTTGCCTCAATTTGAACACAGGGGAGGCTTAGTTACCACTCTTAAAGAGCAAAAGGATTGTCAATTTGCATGGCCCAATGGTTGGGCACCATTACAAATATTGGTTGTAGATGGGCTTGAATATTACGGCTTTAAAGAAGAAGCAAATAGAATACGCACGAAGTGGCTTAATATGTGTGCCCAAACTTTAACTCAGACAGGAAAAATGTGGGACACATACAATGTAGTTGAATCTAACGGTAATGCTGATCCTGGCATTTATGGAAGATTACCAGGCTATGGTTGGACCTGGGCTAGTTGTGATTATTTTTATCATCAATTGCATAAATAAAGTACATTCAGTACAAGTTGCATAAATTCAAAAAGCAAAATAAAAAAGTAAAGAAGTACGAGCTGAGGCAGCGTTTATGCTAGATAGAACAAATTTTAGCGTAGTGCAGGGCGACCATTTCGGCGGTCGGAACGTAGCGTCTGTACACGCGTACGAGCTGAAGGATGAGGCGAGGCAGCGTTTATAAAAAGACACGATAGGAAGTCTCGACGTCGAGACTTCCTATCGCTGGGCATCAACGTTGATGCTGAGCTCGTCCAGGTAGAAGGTACTGCCTGGATCTTTCAGCGTTTCTTTCGAGCGAACTTCCATGTTCGGGGCACTTTTGAAAGTAACGAAAGTCACCGCTGAATTGCCGGTCACTTTCAGCTGTCGTTTGACAACTCCTCCTTCCTCGACCTCGCACATGTAGACGCCGCTTCCTTCAGGAATCCCAAAGCCACGAACTTTGAGCTTATTCACGCAGAATGTCAACCTCTGGGCTCGGTCGGGATATGTGTCGAAGTGCATATCCACAACCAAATCGTCTACAAGCGCCAGTCCCTCGAGAAGCAGGGGAACATGCCGCTTTTGCCAACCGGCAATCATTGTCTTGGTTACAGCTGCGGCACCAGCGCTGGTACCACCGACCAACTTGCCCTCCTGGTAGTGTCGTTGTAATTGGCTAAGAAGCGTATTCTCGCCATTTTTCCTTGGACCGGGTAGCAATTTGCGCAATCTCTCACTCAAGAGTCGTTGTTTGCCGCCGGTCATGAAGATGCCAGCTGCGTCCTCGGCAATGTCATCTTCTGAATCAGGAAGGAGGATTTGGAGTTTTTTAATCCCCGCCTTACGGAAGGCGTCTACGGTCTGCATGGCCGCCTGTTGTGGAAATTCAGAGGCGTGGGGCAAAATGACGATTTTGCCGTTGCCGACTTCCTTGGCAAATTCGTCGATGCATTGCTGAACGTTGCCTCCTCCCATGAGATAAAGTCGGCGAGTTATTTTTCCGCTTCGGACTGCTAGCGCTGTTCTGTCCTCGGAGCTACCACTGTTTTTCAGACAGTAGAGTCCAAGGACGAACATCGCCGCTAGAAGAGCCAGCTTACGTCTGCTCAGTTTCATCTTTGCCTCCTTGATGTGTGCCACGCTGTTCGATATTGCCAACAAGAAAGAGGCGAAGGCCCTTCGTCCGGGCTCTCGTCCCCTTCTTGTTTGGCTTGCGAAAAACTACCCCCTTTCTGCTTTGTGACTCCTGTCAGCTCAGGGATTGCTGCCTCCGCCTGGCGATCCCTTGAGAAGATCTCCAAGCGGTTGGTCGAAGTACGAGCGTCCATGTCCGGGCATCATAGTGTGCTCATGGTCGTCCGCAGCTGCGACGCCCTCGCCTTTCTCCCCGGTGACCAGCACGTAACCGGTGGGATTGCGTTTGAACATGCCGAAAATGACCATCCAGAAGCGCCAGGGAGTCGGCATCGGGATTGGTCCGATTTTCGGCTTTTGCTCGTTCTCGCGAACGAAGACCTCCGTCAGGGGCATGAAGCGCACCGTGAAGCACGGTGCGCCCAGGCAGATGATAGTGTTGCTCAGGTGCTCCCAAGGGAGCAGCGTGTGCTCATTGAGCCTCTCGCCATTCCGCCAGCAGCCGTTGGCGGAGCCGAGATCTTGAAGCATGACGCCATCCGGGCGAGGAATGAGCACAGCATGCTTACTGCTCACACCCTGGTATGGGAATTGCTGCTTGTCGACATCCACGTCGACTTCGGGCTGTCCCCTGCTTGCACCCTTTTGACGAGGCAAGAAGTCCACCCGTCCAAGGGGCATAACTCCCTGCACGACCGTGGTGCTGTGAGGTGGAAGGATGAAATTCCCTCCAGTGGACAGACTCCCAAGTTCTCGTTGTACAACTCCTGCTTGGACCTGTCCTTTGAACACTGTACACCTCCGCAGTTATGGAACTTAATTCGACACAGCTCACTACCAAATCTTTGCTTCCACCCATGCCCAGGACTCTTCCGAATCCATCACATTTCGCTTCAGCATTCTTCGTCTTTATTAAAGACGACTACTTGAGCGAAATGTGATGGTTGGATGGATTCTTGGAAGTATGGGTCAAATGAATGGATGCGAAAGACTTGGATAATCTAGATTGGCAGAATGGGATTTAAAAAAGCAAGATGGCACTAGTACTTTAGATTGCTTTTACCCATAGCTTAGTGCGCGACAAATCATGCTTATCAAGCAGCCTGCCCCAAAAGCCAGCTGTCTGTACAGATAACTTGCCTTATTCTAGAGATTCTTAATTACAAAATAAATATTAAATGTACCCTTAACGGTTATGCTAACCTAGCGAAGTTCGCGCGAAAGCGCCCAAAAACGCTTTGTTTAAGGCGCAGGATATGTATTAGATATTGCGTTCCTGATATTAAATCCTGATATTAAATATGGTGCGCAATATCTGAAAATCTTTCTGCTTATGTATAGGCAAGTCTTCGCATCTACCTGTTTTGTATATGCTAAAATCCCAATAACAGATCACTGGGTGCGGCGAAAGCCAATGAAATTGGTCAGGGGGGAAACCCAGCAGCCATAAGTTGTAGTTTTCGGGTGTGCTCAGTGGTCTGCTTTCTTATGTTAATATCGACTTTATCCTATTAAAAAAGTGCTTTAATAAAAGCAAGTAAAGTAAGATATTCTTGCCTGCGAACTCTTTTGAGCCAATATATGAAAACTCCTAAAAAGCCAAAATCAAATAAAAATGAGAGCCCTGCGCCTCATGCCGAACCAGATAACCACACCCTTCTAGGACAAGTGATGGTGGAGCTTGGTTACATAACAATTTATCAGCTGGATGAAGCTTTGCAGATTCAACGGGCAGAATTTAAAAATGATGTTAAACCGCTTGGTCAGGTTTTGCTCGAATTAGGTTATTGCACCCCAAATCAGCTTATTAGAGCCATACAAGTACAAAGCGATTATCGCAAAGCAGCTGCACGCAAGTAAAAATGCATATTTCTTGACATGCAACTAACGTCACAGATACTCTTACACAAGTTAGACTTTTAAAATGTATTCCTTAGAATAACTTTTAGAAGTAGTTTGCCCTTTAAAAATAATCTGCCTTGAATTTAAGTAGAAAGTTAATTTTGCCCTTTGCTGTCGTCATCCTTTTTATGGTTGGCGGTATGGCAGCATATGTTTTTTATTGGCAGGGTGAAGAAGGACGTTCCATCGCTTCACGCAAAATAGGAAATGCACTAGGAAGAATAAATTCTGATTTTGGCAGAATACAAATGTCAAATCGCGATTTTGCTAACAGGTTATCGCGCGATCCAGCTCTCATAGATGCTCTTATAAAAGAGGATCGTGGTGCTATAGCAGCGCTTTTTAAAAACACTTCTGACGCGCGAGGCTTTTCAGGCAGCATTACCGCTTATGATGAGAATGGCAAAGTTGTATACAGCTCAGACACACCGGCAAAATTTGGTTATAGTGTGCGCGGCAAAAATAGTGCTGTAGATTATGTGTTAAACAATCAAGATATTTTTATTGGCTCCACTTATGCTCTTACTATCGCTCAAACTATGGGTCTGAGCGCCTTAGCGCCTGTAATTAATAGCAATGGCCAAACTGCTGGAGTGGTGGCAGTAAGCGAACCGATAGATGAAGCATTCCTTACTGGTGAGGCTATGAAATTAGGTCTTCTTAATGAGCCTCTCAGTAATATAGATTTTGTTCTATTAGGTGTTAGAGACCGTGGTCAAATTGAAATCACACCTACATTACTTAAAGATAGACCGGCATTTTTAAAACTTCTAAGCGATCAAGGAGTAAAAGCGCTTCCTAGCTGGCAAGAACCGGGCAGCTGGCAAATAGCAAATGTTTTTAATTGGTTTAGCAATCTATTCAATAAGAATGCCAATATACCTGGGTTGATGGGCGGCTTTAGCAAAGACAATCGTTTTTGGCAGCCATTTAGTTTAGTCGCGGCCGATAATAAAGCCTCTGTCCGTGCTTATAGTGGTGGGGCAAACGGTGGTAGTGAAATTATAGGTGTAATTCTTGCTACTACACCGCTGCGAACGGAAGGCATAAAACCGGGCTTTGTCATTCTTGCTTCTTGTATCATGGGACTAGCAGCCATTTTTAGTATTATTGCTCTTAGCACACAACTAAGCACTCAACCCGATGAAAATGTTGCTTTGCTTACTGATCGAATCAAAAGATGGCGTTCAGATAAGCGTTTGCCGCCAGGTAAAAAGTTAAGTGATTCATGGCTAGAATTAAGCGAATTGATTGATCAAACTTTGATTGAATGGCAAAGCACAATCCAGGGACTAAAAGTTCAATTAAACAAAGCTGCCCAAGCCAGCAATGAAGGATATGCCGATCAAAATAAAGCCAGTAATAACGATGAACAATTTACTGCTTTAAATCGCCAACTGACAAATCAAAGTCGGCAATTGAGCGAGTTTTCAAAACAGCTTAATCAAGCTAATCAGCAGTCTGTATTTCTGCAAAATGAATTACAAGCTGTTCTCCAAAGCACCACTGAAGGCTTTTTGATTTTAGATCAATACGGCAATGTCATCCATTCCAATGCTATCTTCTCCAATTGGCTTGGTATGACTGAAGCAGAAATTGCTGGACGTTATTGTTTTGATTTAGTAAGAAAACAAAGCGGTAATGGCACCTCTGTTAGTTCGCAACCCACCCGTACTTTTGTTAGGCACGAATCTGATCCCACTGCTTTGATAAATGAATTTTTCCCTGAAGGTTATGTAAGCAACAGTCAGTCAGGAAAAGCTGTTGATGTACTTTTGCACTTGCAACCAATTACTACTCACGACAATAAAGTAAGTGGTTATATTCTTGTAGCACGTGATAAATCTTTGCGTTCCGAAGTAACTGGCTTAAAGATGGAAATAGTCACCATGCTTGCCCGTGCAATTCGTGGACCACTTTTAAGCGCAGATAAAGAATGGCGCAATATTCTGGCGGCTCAAAGTAAACGTAGAGATCAAATAGTTTCCACCGTTACTCAAACAGTAGACCGAAATGTTCCAGAAGAAATACATGAACAATTAAATAGAGAATTGAATCAAGAGCTAAAACCTCAGGAGCTTAGCTTTGAACAAAGACTGGCTAATCTTCATTCACGCTATGAAAGCTTAATTAAGTCAGTGGAAAATATGCTTGCTACGCATGGTCAGGCAATTGGCCAAATGATTCCGCTTACCAGCGAAAGTGGATCACTTGCTGCTCTAGACTTAGATAGTCTTCTAGCAACTACTGAACCAACAAAAGAATCCTTCCCGGTTTCACGTCTGATTGGCGAATGTTTAAAGGAGGCAGCTAATCTAGCTTCTGAAAAACAATTGATGTTGGATTACAAAACCTCTACTGCTTTACCGGGTATTACAGGTGACCGTGCCTTAATGAAAAGCATTATTTATCCTGTTGTGGAAAAAATGATTTTGAGTACTCAGTCAGGCGGCAAAGTGCGTGTAGAAAGTTCTCTTAAAGACAATGATATTCAGTTGAGTATAGCTAGTTCAGGACCAGCACTTTCTGAAGAAGAAACTGCCGACATGTTTTCTGGTTTTGATCCAGAAAGGCATAATGAAGACACATATGGATCAAGACTGGCTCTTTATTTGTCTCGCAATAACGCTGAAAGAATTGGTGCAAAAATTTTGGCTCAGTCAGAAACACGCGTAGAAAATGAACAAAGCACAACAGGAACTACAGTCTATATAGCCTTTCCTATTGTCTAAAAACAACTTTTCTATAATCAGACCTGGGGCATTAAATCTTACTGCTGAGCTTTTCCGCTTCTTCGTTCTTGCCTGTTTTCTTCAACAACTTCGCCAGATTATCTTTTACTGCCTGTAGTTCTGGATTTGTTGCCCGCAGGAGCTTTTCTTTGATAGACAAAGAGCGCTTAAATAATTCTTCTGCTTGTTGATATTCTTGCTTGGCTGCATAAACCATTCCTAGGTTATGCAAACTGCTGGCAAATTCTATACTGTTTTCGCCGCGTATTCTTCTATAAATTTCAGATGATTTTATATACTCGTTAAGAGCAAAACCATACTTTCCTTGTAATTGATAAGTGGCCGCCAAATTATTAAAGCTCAAAGCAAGCTTTTCTTTGACACCTTTCTGAATATCGAGGTCTGCTTCATTGCCTAATTCTTTTTGTTGTTCCTGAAGCAATTTCAAAGCTTCAGCAAAGGCTAATTCTGCTTGCGGATATTTTTTATTGCCGCATGCTTGTAGTCCTTCTTCTTGTAATTTGAGCCAATCTTTTAAATCAATCATTTCGCTCACCGATAATACAAGCTAACACCAACATCATAAGCCTAAGTGCGCTTTTGTCCAGAGATATGCTTCTATTTTTTTTGTCTTTTTAGTAACAATATGCAATTTAAGAAATCACGACCCTTAAGGTCGATAAATTGCTCCATATTCTCTATTTTGCTCTTAATATTCTGTTTATTCTTCAAATTCTGTCTCGGGGTCCACTTTTCTTGTTCGCTGTCTTACCAAATAACTAGTTGTTTTTTGTACCAAATTTGGCAGTGATACAGCGAGGGCTGTCTGATGCCGGCAAAGTTATTCCAAAAACAACCATTCTTTAATCTTTGTTTTTAGTATGGGAAGATGTTGTGCAACAACGTTCCAGATTATATCTTCTTCGATATTCCAGTAACAGTGAGCTAGAATAATTCTTGTACCCATGATTTTTCTCCAAGGCAGCTCAGTGGGCTTTTTATCATAGTTATGATCGTTACACAAATGCGTGGCAGCTTCGCAAATGCGCTCTACATGCAAATAAATCCAACCACGAAAATATTCGTCAGGATCATATCCTTTGCGCCCATATTGATACTGAGGATGTCCTTCGATTTTTTCTATAGATTGATAAATGTCTTTGAGCCAGGATATTTCGTTGCGTTTGGTCATATCATAAAGGAATTGCTTCTTGCAAAACCTCGTCTCGAATGGAGGTCCTTAAGCCTTTTGTGGTGACAATATCAACTTTGCACCCCAGAAGATCTTGCAAGTCCATTAGCAGTCCGCCAACATCGAATAAGCTACGATCCGGTTCCATATCTATAAGAAAGTCGATATCACTTTTTTCATTAGTGTCACCTCTAGCCACAGAACCAAAAATGCGAACATTATAAGCACCATTTTTTGTTGCTATTTCTAGTATTTTTTCGCGGTTCTTTTTTACTAGCTTAGAGACATCCATAAAGCACCCATTTTAAATAACACTAACTATTTTAAGCCCAATTTTGTACTCGGTACAATGGTTCTGACAATTTTTGCTAGTTAGCGCAAATTAGCGCAGCTGCAAAGAGGTGGTTTGATTTGAAAAGTTCGATAAGAAACCACTCACTGATTCTTGGGTTTACTAGCAAAATTCAATCCCAAAGGGCTTATTGTCAATCAATATTTGCTTTCTACTTCTTTAAGTGGTAAGAAAATTTCGGGTGTCCTTTGTACTTCATCAATTATGATTCTTCTTGCGCTAAGACCTGCTAAGTAAGACTGTGCTTTTACCGACTTGCCGAGCACCGTTAAGCAGGATGATTGGGGTGTCTGCAGCTGCTTCAAGAATGGACGATGTGATATTTCTAGCACATATCATGGTTTTTACGAATGTATTTGGTAAACCCAGACAGGACAATTGCTAAGAGATAATATCGCCTCTGACCTTCTTGCTTTTTCTACAGACTTGTCTCTAGAAAGCGCATTGTACTCGAAGAAAGTCTTACAAATTGTGAATTGAATTCACAATTTGTAAGAAACATGCTACCATAATTTTATGATCGAACGCAGTGCTGCTCCATATCTAAAAGAATTGTCCAAAACTTTTCCGGCAGTGGCTGTAACCGGTCCTCGCCAATCTGGAAAAACAACTCTAGTTAAAACTATTTTCCCAAAAAAACCTTATGTTTCTCTGGAGGAAATTCAGGTAAGAGACTTCGCTCTCAACGATCCAAAAGGTTTTTTGCAACAATTCCCAAATGGTGCCATTTTAGATGAGGTACAACGCTGTCCAGATCTTTTTTCTTACCTGCAATCTATTATTGATAATGAAAAAAAATCTGGATTGTTTATCCTAACTGGTTCACAACAATTTGGTCTTTTGTCCGGAATTACCCAGAGTCTTGCTGGACGAGTAGCGTTGCTCACCCTGCTTCCATTTAGCTTACTTGAGCTGCAAAAAAGTCGCCTTAATCCCACTTCTCTTGAAGAATTGTTGTTTCAGGGTCTCTATCCTCCCATTTATGACAGAAAGTCTAATCCAACGCACTGGTATGACAATTATATTCGCACTTATGTAGAACGTGATGTGCGGCAACTTATAAATGTACGAGATTTGCATACATTTCAGCGCTTTGTGCGTATTTGTGCAGCTCATACAGGACAGTTAGTAAATTTATCATCACTTGCTAATGATTGTGGTATTAATCACGTAACAGCAAAAGCATGGCTTTCAGTTCTTGAAGCCAGTTATCTAATCACGCTACTCTTTCCACATTTCAATAATTTCAATAAGCGTTTAGTAAAATCACCCAAGTTGTATTTTCTGGATACTGGGCTTGCAGCTTCTTTGCTTGGGATACAAACTGCTCAACAATTGTCACTTCACCCTCAGCGGGGGGCATTGTTTGAAACCTGGGTGGTTAGTGAATTACTTAAATCGCGCTTTAATCAAGCTCTTTCCTCCAATTTGTATTTTTGGCGCGATCATATAGGTAATGAGGTAGACATATTAATTGAACAATCCAACCGCCTGATTCCAATTGAAGTTAAATCCGGACAAACTTTCGCCTCAGATTTTTTGAAAGGGCTCAATCACTGGTTAACTCTGGCAGGAAAATCTGCTGGCAAAGCCTGGCTAGTTTATGGCGGTAGCCAAAAACAAACTCGTCAAAATGTCCAAATCATTCCTTGGAAAAACATAGGTGACATGGTGACTTCTTTAAGCCACAGTTCTTTAGATAAAAAACTTACAAAAGTAACTCGTAAAAACAAAAATCGTGAAATAGATTTCGGTAAACTAGTCGGCAAATAGATTTGGTAAAATAATCACCACTTAAGCAGATTGAATTTTTCCATATCTACAGTAGAAGTATTGCGATAAATAGCTAATACAATAGCTAGCCCCACAGCCGCTTCTGCTGCTGCTACAGTCAAAATGAAAATAGCAAAAATTTGTCCACGGATATGCACAGGATCAACATAACGAGCAAAAGCAACAAGATTTAAATTGACTGCATTGAGCATTAATTCAATCGACATCAAAACACGTACAGCATTGCGAGAAACCACCATACCGTACATACCAATTGAAAATAACAAAGCAGCTAAACTTAAATATTTAATGAGCATGTCCTGATTGTAAGTTAGAGCAATATAGCCCATTACACCAGCAATAGAAACAATTGCTAGTCGATTTGAATTAGGCATTGCCGAAGCAATAGTAGCCAATACAGCAATGACCAAAAATACAAAAATTTCTGGATAGGCAGCAAAAGTGTTAAGTCCTAAATTTAACAATAGAGTAACAAGCTGTCCGCTTGCAAAAGCAACTGTAATAGATATTGCCACTATTGCGAAGGCTAAAGTTGTTGCTAAGGTAGGGGCAGGTTTATTACCAGTATGCATTATTTGATCCACCATTTTAATTTTCTCCTGCTATTTTGGAGACATCATTTTTTGGTTCAGCTTTGGCGAGCAATATGGCTCCCATCAAAGCTGCTAACAATAATACTGAAGCGAATTCAAAAGGAAGAGCATAAGTAGTAATAAGAGCCGCTCCGATTTGTTTTACATTTTCAGGATTCATTCTCAAACTACTTAATGGCCAAGACTCAGAACGTAAGGCACAGTAAATAGTTAAAAAGAACACTGTAGCAATAACGAGTCCGCTAAACCTTTCGCGTCCTTCTACTGCCACACCTTCTTTTTCTAAACGTGGATTGGTAAGCATCAAAGCGATTACAACAACCAGTGTTATACCAACTGTATAGATCATCAGTTGAGCAAGCGCCAAAAACTGGGCTTGCAAAATAAGGAACAAACCGCACACAGCCCCAAATACACCAATTAAAAAGAAACCACTGCGTATAATTGCTCGATCAAATAACACACAAAAAGCACAAGGAATAGCGATTATAGCCAGAGCATAAAGAACAAATGCTTCAACATTGACCTGTGCCCAATTAGTTAGTAATTCAAATTGTTCCATTATTTGCTCTCTAAATCTTAATTTACTGAAGGTGTGTCGGTGCTGGGGCTTTCTTTCTTCTCGACTTCTTTCGCTGGCTTGTCAGCAGTTGTTTCTGGTGCTTTAGCACTTTCAGGAGCCGGTTTAGGAGATACTGTCGCTGTTGGTTTTGCCTCAGCTGCTGGTTTAGCTGCTGCTGCACCTGCTGCTGGAGCGGCTGGTTTAGCTGGCTTTGGTTTAGGCAATGGCATTTCTTTAGCAGCAAAATAATATGCTGATTCTTCTTGAGTCAAAGTCAATTTTTTCAAGTCATATATAAGCGAACTGCGTGTATAGTCTGCCATTTCAAAATCATTAGTATTGATAATGCAATAAGTTGGGCAAACTTCTGTGCACAAACCACAAAACATACAAAGTCCATGATCGATTTTAAAATCAATCAGTTCCAACTTATTTGTTTCGGTACTCTTATTGGCTGTAATCTCAATACATTTATCTGGGCATACACGCTCACATTGACGGCAAGAAATACAAAGATTTTCGCCTGTTTCTGGATTTACAGTCAGAGCTAAACGCCCTCTAAAATGAGGCGGTAATTCAGGTGCTTTATCTGGATAAGCTTCTGTGGTTGGTTCACGCCATGTGTGCATAGCCACTGTTTCTAGGCCGCGCTTTACTTGGTACAACCCACCAAGAGCATGCTTCACGCCGTTTATTGCTGAGCCAATTAGATTAAACATGAAAGTTTATTACTCCCCGCGCGAAGGCAACCAGAACAAAAATTACCAAAGTAATTGGAATTAAACGCTTCCAGCCAAAATCCATAAGCTGGTCTATTCTGAAACGCGGCAAAGTCCCACGTACAAGAATGGCGAAGAAAATTAGCGAATAGGTTTTGAAAATAACCCAAAGTGCTGCCCAGAATGTAGGCGGATTAATAAGATGCAAATCATTTATGAGTACAGACAATACAGGCGAGAGGGCTTTAGCGAGCGGCTCATAAACAGCCGGATAAGAAAGTGGATTTAACCATGTCGGCAATGGACAATCACCGCTACCCAGGAACATTACCACTGCTATAGTGCTTACAATAAACAAATTAGTAAATTCAGCCAGGAAGAAAATAGCAAATTTAATGCCACTATATTCAGTATTGTAGCCACTTACCAATTCACTTTCTGCTTCTGGCAAGTCAAACGGAATACGATTGATTTCTGCGCAGGCGCCAATTAAATAAACACCAAACAATATAACTGTACACATACACAATACAGCTGCACCCACAAATGAGAGCCAACCATATGGGTAATAAGCATTCATGACTTCTGCAAACGGCGCTCCACTAGAAGATACAAGTGCTGCAATTGCTTTATTTAAACCAATAAGTGCTCCACCGCCCAAAATGTTCCAATTTAGTAAGCCACCGCTTTGTTGATAAGCAATAGAAACAACATCTAATGTGCCAGCCAATAAACAAATGGTAACTAGTGAAAGTACCAGAGGAATCTCGTAGCTGATAGCTTGAGCAGCGCTGCGCAGCCCACCCATTAATGAGTATTTGTTATTGCTTGCCCAACCACCCATAACAATGCCCACTACTGGTACAGACGAAGCAGCCAAAACATAAAAAATGCCGGTAGGCAGATCAACAATTTGAAATAGCTTATGGTTATTTGTTACTGCTGCTAATAAAGGCAAAGCGCCAAAAATAGATGGAGCAAAAAATATAATTGGTGCAAGAGTAAACATTAGGGCATCTGCGCCGGTTGGCGTAATGTCTTCTTTTAGTAAAAGTTTTACAGCATCAGCGGCTGTTTGCAATGCACCATCTGGACCAACTCTATTTGGACCATTGCGACGAGTAAATAGAGCCAATGCTCTGCGTTCCATCAAAACCATAAACATAGCATTGATTGGAATAAAAACCAGAACTGCTGCTATTGGCGTCAATGCTTTGCAAACTTCCGACAATATGGCAGCAAAATCAAAAGAACTATTTGCTAAGCACATAGGTATAAAAATACCAAGCGCCCAACATACGCCCCAGACAGCAACAAAAATTACTGTCAGCCAACTAAGGCTCATAACTGCAAATTTACGAATTTCGGCAATATTGCCGCTGAAATGGTCGCCCCGCACTACTGTTCCATCTATCTTCATAAATTACCTATCGACATCGGGCAGAATGATATCTAGTGAGCCAAAAATAGCCATGATATCTGAAATTGGACGTTCTTCTAATAATGGTGGCAGAACAGACAAATTAGAAAAAGATGGATTACGCCATCTAAATCTATATGGCTTATCTGAACCATTAGAAGTAATGTAGCAACCAAGTATTCCACGTGGAGACTCTACAGCAGCAAAACCCTCGCCAGCTTTTATGCGTAAACCAGCATTTTGTTTTTTAGACATAATTTCACCCTCTGGGATCATATCTAATACTTGTTTGATGATCTCAATGGATTGACGCATCTCTTGAATACGAGCCATGTATCTATCCCAAGTATCGCCATCTTTGTTATAGACTGGCACATCAAATTTTAATTCTGGATAAACAGAGTATGGTTTAAAACGTCTTAAGTCAAAATCTATACCGGATGCACGCAGCGTAGGACCAGTCACACCATAAGCTTGCGCTACTTCCTTGGTTAGAACGCCAATACCTTTTGTACGATTTAAGAAAATTGGATTTTCAGTAACAATGGCTTCCCATTCATCAACACGTTTGGGAAAGTCTTTGGTGAATTCTTCTACTTTTTTGAACCATTCTGCTTTTGGATCACGTTGTACACCACCAATTCTTATGTAGTTGTACATCATTCTTTGGCCAGAAATTTCTTCAAAGAAAGTAAGGATTTTTTCTCTTTCAATAAATGGATAAAAAGGAAATCCGTACAAAGCGCCAAGGTCAATTAAATAAGTACCCAGCCATAATAAGTGCGAAGAAATTCTATTCAATTCTGCACACAATACACGTAAAAATTCAGCTCGTCTTGGTACTTCAGTACCGTCAATAACTTCTGCGGCTCTAGAAAGTGCCCATGAAGTAAACATGCCAGATAAATAATCAACCCGGTCAATTAATGCTTGATATTGAAACCAGGTTCTGTTCTGCCCTTGCCATTCTTGAGCTCTATGCAAATGTCCAAGAACTGGTTCCGTATGTTTTACTACTTCACCATCAAGAGTAAGAATTAGTCTCAATACACCGTGAGTGGCTGGGTGTTGTGGCCCCAGGTTAATGACCATCTCATCAGTTTTAAATTCAGGTAGTTTAGTTTGTATAGTCATATATGTCTCTAACGGAAGCTTTCTGGATTTTTGTCATTGAGTGCGTCTACCAGCTGTTTGTAATCACGACGCAATGGGTGTCCTTCCCAATCCCAGGGATTTAAAATACGCCTTAAATAGCGATGACCAATATAACGAATGCCAACTAAATCATAAGTTTCGCGCTCATGCCAATCTGCCGTTTGCCAATAACTAGCAATGCTAGGCACTTCTGGTAATTTATCAGCTGGTATATTAGCTTTTGGTACACGAACTTTTATTACTAATTCATCAGTTTTGGTGTATGACCAAAGATGATAAACAGAATCAATTGTGTCAGGGCTATCTACGCCTGATACTGTGACCAAAAAATCTAATTGAGCCTGTGGAGACTCGCGTAAAAATTTAAGAGCAGCGGGTAATTGAGCTGGTGCAATTTCAATTGTTTCTACCCCGGTACTTAATGCCATTGGTGTACATTCAATACCTTTTTCTTTTAGCATTTTGCCATAAGTGCCAAGGCTTGGTGGCGGAGCTGGTTCAGGGGCTGGCGCTGCAGGAGCAACTGGCTTAGCTGCTGGCACTGGCTTTTCTTCTGGTTTGTCTGCTGGTTTATTTTCTTCGGACATTTTGGATTATCTATTTTATTATTCTGAAATTGCTAATACACTTGCTTCTTCAATTATTTGATGCTGAGCTTTCTTGCTTGGTTAAAACGGCATCAGTGTCCGCTTTTGCTTCTGATACTAAATCTGCTACAAGCCTGCCAGAATCATAATCAACATAGCGCACAGCATTTTGTTTGTATGCTTTGGCTCTGCGATCACGGTAAGTTTCAGTGCGTATTTTTTGTTGCAATTTAAGCAATGCATCTAAAATGCCATCTGGACGGGGAGGACAACCAGGCAAATAAACATCAACTGGAATAATACGATCTACACCTTGAACAACTGAATAAGAATCATTGAACATGCCGCCTGTTACTGTGCACGCACCCATAGCAATAACATATTTAGGTTCTGGCAATTGTTCATATAAAGTGATAAGTGCTGGGGCCATCTTTCTTGTGATAGTGCCAGCAGTAATAATTAGATCTGCCTGTCTTGGTGTGGCTCTAAATACTTCTGAACCAAAGCGTGAAATATCAAATTTAGACATGCCCGCATGCATCATTTCTATGGCGCAGCAAGAAGTACCAAAAGTTAAAGGCCATACAGAATTTGCGCGAGCTAAATTGGCAATAGGATCCAAGAAACGGCTAAGAAAATTAATTGCATAATCAAGGCTAGACAGCGTTACTGTATCTTTTAATTCGTCTGGCACTGTCGTATTCGACGTTGTCATTTATTGCTCCTGATAATCTTTACTTTAGAACGTTCTTTTAAAGCTTTTATTAATTGACATCCTGCTATTCCCACTCCAATGCGCCCTTTTTCCAGGCATAAGCTAAGCCAACAGCCAAAATAACCAGGAAAATAGTTACTTCAACTGGACCTAACCAGGGGCAATGTGCTCTTGCGCTTACTAAATCTGTTGCCAAAGCCCATGGAATAATAAAGATGATTTCAATATCAAACAAAATAAAAAGCAAGGCATACAAATAATATTTGATGTCAAATTGCAGATTTGACTCTTGAAAAAGATTCATACCGCATTCATATGGCTGATTTTTGGTTGGATTTGGTCTGTGATAACCAAACAATAATTGCAATACCCAGGCCAAAAAAATCATTCCTAATGCTGGGAGGGCAAAACCCGCCAGAACAAAAAGAACAATTTGAGCAACCTGCAATTGATACATATTATTTTTATCCTTGACCTTTAATTGACAAGAACTTTGAAACGTCACATTGAACTAATTAAGCATAGCAAACAGCAAATCGATGATGCTGCTCTGTAATCGAACTTTCGTTATTTTAGGTAATAAAAGAATGAAGATTTTTCGGTTGAATTCTATTTTTCCTTGGTAGTGCTGCGAGGATAATATTGTTGTCCTGCGTTTTTACCCAATTAATTGTCAAATTTTCAACCAATAGCTCCTATGTTTCCAACCAATACCACCGTAGCCCCCAAACGTCTTAAAACCCTCGATCAACTAGGCGCCAGCCTGGGCGTCACTTTCGGCAGATTTTCTCTTTTAGATGAAGCACTCACTCATAGCTCATATGCTGCTGAAGCTAACGTGACTGACAATGAAAGACTCGAATTCTTTGGCGATGCCTTATTAAAATTCGTAATTAGTGAATATTTGCTTGAGCGCTTTCCTGATTATGACGAAGGCAAACTCACAGAAATAAGGGCTGTGTTGGTCAGTGATAAAGTCTTAGCTGAGATTGCTGACAAAGTGAATCTAAGCAAATACATTCTACTTGGCAGGCAATGTCAAATGCGTCCTTCAATAATGGCAGCCGCTTTAGAAGCTGTTTTTGCCGCCATATACGCCGACTTAGGAATAATCACTTTGCAAAATCTTATTGTCAGGATGTTTGGTAATCAAGCTACTAATATAGATAAGGATGAGCTGAAGAATAATTTCAAAGCATTTTTGCAAGAATCTGTGCAAGCGCAAGGCAACGGCTTGCCTATATATGAATTAGTAACAATGGAAGGACCAGCCCATAGACCGCTTTTTGAAGTGACAGTTGCCGTAAGTGGCACAATAGTTGGACGCGGACAAGGCACAAGTAAAAAAATAGCTGAGCAAGAGGCAGCAAAAGAAGCCTTAGAAAATTTGGGACTGACTAATTCAAAAACACCAGCTGCCAAAGCAACAAATTCAAAAACAAAAAGTTAACTGTGCAAATTAATCACGAAAATCTGGAATGTCTACCATAAATTAATTGATAATTCTGGAATGTCGTTCCAGTGCATTTAAAATGCTAGCGCCAGCTGCTCTTTTTTATTTTTTGTCAATGTATTTCCCAAGGATTGATGCTGGGCACACCAACAGCAACAAAAGGAGCCAAATCCCGCGTAGCAACAGTAAAACCTTTCGCGACTGCAATCGCAGCAATCTGACCGTCTGCTACAGAAATAGACCGACCGCCTGCACGGGCACGGCCAACCAAAGGTGCATATGCCATTGCAGCTTGCTGGTCGAAAGGCAAGATGCGCGATTCAAATAATTTCAGCAACAATTCGCTCAGCGCGGAGCTAAGTCCTTTTTTTCGCTTTCCGTCCGGCAGAATTTCAATGCCAAGTAGCAATTCAGACAGACTGATTGCCGTTAAATAAAGTGTTTCGGCTGCTTGCTCGTCAAGCCATGCTTGTACAACAGGGTTGCTGTTTTCTTTCATTGGCTCAGCAACAATGTTTGTATCCAGAATGATCATTCGAATACTGCCGGTTCAGCTGGCTTTTGATCGCGGGTAGATGCAAAATCGAGCCCCACGAAACGGTTTTTCAAAGTAGCAAGCTCAGAACCGATTTTAAGGCGTAGCTTTGGGCGCACTGCTTCTTTTAGAATTTCTCGTATTTCAGCTTCAGTACTGCGCCCATGCTGAGCAGCACGCAGCTTGAGTGCGCGATGTGTTTCTTCTGATAGATTACGAACAGTGACAACAGCCATTTGCCTTCACTCCCATCAATATGCTGTCAATGATAGCACTCTATGCGCCCTGATGTCAATATACGCATTGCTTGCTGTCCAGTTCAGATCTTGAGGTAGCCACACCTGGTCAATCTTTGGCTGTGTGACCTTTTCAAAATTCAGGCAAGAGCCCATATGAATTTTGGACTTGCTGTATTAGATATTTTAGAATTGTTGGCTTACTGAGCGCTTGGTGCTGGAGCACTGCCGCCAGAATAATCAATTGTGTTTTCGCTGTTATATACAGGAGCAGCAGCTGGAGTGGCAGGCAAAGCATTTGTTGTGGCTGCAGCGCCTGTCGGAGCAGGAACATTCTCACCATTTTTTGGCAAACCAGAAGCATCAGCCAATTGTTGTGCCTGTGTACTCAATAACAAAGCACTTTTATCTGTTTTTGCTGCTTTATATTCAGCTTCTGCGGCTTTTAACAATGATTTTGCCGCATCCAGTCTTTTGTGGGCTAAGTCTAGATTGGTCTTAGCGGTGTCTACTCTGCGTGTGGCGGCTTCTATTTGAGGTGAAGTCGGTACTTGATCCGCGCTAGTAGTAACACCAGGAACTACCAGGTTTGATTCTACACCGTATGCGATACCATTGACTGAGCTCAATATTACAGCTACTAAGCTAGCTTTTACTATTTTGTCTAATTTCATGAACTATGCCTCATTGAATGTTGGCTTCCAGCACTTAAACCAAAACCTTGAACTAGAAGTTTTTAAATTATAAGACTATCTGACAAGCTCTGCCGGTTAAACCTAATTTGTCCGATATCTTGTCTAAATCTAATCGATATCAAAAATGCGAGGAAAAGATAAAGATTTAAATTAGATTGCCTTTAGGTAGAGACAAAGAATCAATACAAATTCTATAAAAAATCTTCGCAAAGCCGTTATTTGCTTGCTTGTCTACCTCTTGTCTTGTATCCTGAATACTCCTTCTTTGCATTTTTTCAATCAGAAGCATTTTGGTTGTCTTTAAATACAGATTGCTTACCAGCAATTTATAATGACTACCACATGGAATTTTGATTGATATATATCGATCAAAGAAGTGGTCATCGGGTCTTTATGTAATAAGTCCAGGCGAGGTATTGGTTTTGCGGAATGTTTTAGAAAAAGCCTGGGGAAAAGAGGGTATAGGAGCGAATATTTCTGTGACGGAAAAACAATTAGATGCAACATCTGAAAAGGCTAAATCTGAATTTGAAAGATTATTGGATGAAACTTTAAGTGCCAAGTATGAACAAGGCGATATTGTTTCAGGCAATATTGTTCGAATTGAAAGAGACGGAGTGCTCGTAGATGTTGGTAGCAAGTCAGAAGGCTTCGTACCTGTTAAAGAATTATCCAATTCAAGCGTAGAAAAAGTTGAAGACCTGGTTAAAGTTGGTGATCGTTTAGAGTTCTATATACTTCGCGAAGAAAACGAGAATGGTCAATTAACTCTGTCGCTTAAGCGAGTTGCTCAAGCTCGCGGTTGGGTATTGCTCGAAAATCATAAGAAAAACGATGAAACCATCAGAGCCAAAATCTCCGCTGTTGTTAAAGGCGGCGTCGTAGTAGACATTTATGGCTTAAGAGGTTTTGTACCAGCCAGTCAATTGAGAGTGCGTGGCACTACTCCAGAAGAATTGATTGGTTTAGAAATACCAATGAAAATTTTGGAAACTGATATTAAGCGCAACAAACTTATTCTGAGCCAACGTATGGCTATCCAAGAGGAAAAAGCTGCGCAAAGAGAAAAAATTCTCAACACAATGCAATCAGGACAAGTAGTTACTGGTGAAATTGTACGTATTGCCGATTTCGGTGCTTTCGTAGACCTAGGTGGTCTAGACGGCTTATTGCCTATTTCTGAAATATCTTGGGAGCGCGTATCCCATCCTTCAGATGTATTGAAAGTTGGCGATGCTGTTACAACCAAAGTATTGAAAGTAGACCAAGAAAAGGGTCATATCAGCTTGAGTCTCAAGCAAATGCAACCAGATCCTTGGAAAGAAATCGAAGAGAAGTTCCACGAAGGACAAGTAATAGATGGCACAGTAAGAAAGATCCAAACCTTTGGCGCTTTTGTGCAAATTTATCCTGGTGTTGATGCATTACTGCCAACAGTCGAAATGTCTGAAACACCTAATATCAAACCAGAAGAAGTTGTTCAAGTTGGTCAAGCTGTAAAAGCAATCATCAAAAAATTCTCCCCTCGCGAGCACAAAATAAGTTTGAGCTTACGTGGACTTGATGTAGCTGATCTTATTGGCCATTAATTGGCCGCTAGATAAACGCATAACTCAGAGTCCTTGACAAAATTAACCCTGAAATTATGGAATCTTATGCCATAATTTCAATGATGCTTCCTAGACGCTCTTATAGGGCTCTCTTTTGGCGGACCTATGACATATTCCAATATCCTAGTGATAAATGCCGGCTCTAGCAGCGAAAAAATTTCTTTCTATAAATTGGCTGAAAATGCGCGCAATCAAATTGCGCCACAAGCCCCTATTTGGCGAACCGAAGCCGAATTTCCCTCAGCTAGCTTAGACACTGTAGACTGGAACAATGTTCTAGCTAAAACTTTGACGCCTATAATTAATGGTAGCCAAACTAAAGAAGGAGCAATTGCTTCAAATATAGACATTGTTGGTCATCGTATAGTACATGGCTGCAGCAAATACAATAAAGCCACTTTAATAGATGAGCAAGTACAAAAAGACATAGAAAAATATATTCCTTTAGCACCTTTGCACAACAAAGTAAGTTCAGCGCAAATTAAAGCTATAGAAAAAATACTGCCAAACGCAAAACAAGTTGCCGTTTTTGACACAGCCTTCCACCGCACATTGCCTGAAGTAGTGAAAACATATTCCATCCCATATGAATGGTTTGAAGAATATGATATTCAACGTTTTGGCTTTCATGGCATCAATCATGAATACTGCGCCAAACAAGCCGCCCATGCTCTTCAAAAAGATATTTCTACTCTTTCTTTGATCGTATGTCATTTAGGGAGCGGCTGTTCTTTAGCTGCTGTGCACAATGGCAAAAGTGTTAACACCACTATGGGCTTTACCCCAATGGAAGGACTAATGATGTCTAGCCGCTCAGGCTCAATAGATCCTGGTATTTTGATTTATTTACTGCAAAATAAAATAATGACGGTAAACGAGCTAGAAACTAATCTCAATAAAAACTCTGGTTTAAAAGGTATTGCCAAAATAAGCGATATGAAAAAAATCATAGAGCAAATGCAAAATAAAAATGAGAATAGCAAGATGGCCCAATTAGCATTTGATATGTTCATTGATCGTTTGCGCTCATCAATATGTGCAATGCGAGCCAGTTTACCAAAACTAGACGCACTTGTTTTTACTGCTGGTATTGGCGAGAATTCTTTTCTTGTCCGTGAAAAGGCAATGTCTGGACTGGAATTTTTGGATCTAAAATTAGATAAAGAAGCCAATAAAAATATCAACAAGAATAAAAATGGCGAAAACTCAATTGCCAAAGAAATTTCGTCACCATCGTCGCTAACAAAAATATTTGTCATTAACGCGCAAGAAGACTGGGCAATTGCTCAGCAATCGTTAGCAATAAACTAACACGCAGGTTTTGATTCAGGACGCGTGTATGGCGCTAAAGTTAGACCCCAAAAGCAGAAGAATCTAGCATTTTTCGATTCTGGCATGGTTAAGTTTACGGAATATGGACTGCGAACTATGTACGAAAGCCGTCAGTTACTTTTTGAGATTTGGTGGATCTGCCTATTATCTTCAGCGCTCAGATTGTCTTCATCTGTATCCGAAGATTGTTTGGCTTTATTCTGCAACCAGGCAAGAAATGCGGGCACGCCTGCCCGAGCTATTTTTCCTTGAAAGCGTGATTGCACCTTGTTCAATATATCTCTGTCATCGACGGCGAGATTGATTACTTTTGGTTGTTGTGCTGTTAGCGTCCAGATAACCACCTTTGTGTCTTTGTCGACACTAAGAGCTGTCTTCACCATAATTTCATTGTCTTTTCTTGTTGCGGTTTTGTCTTCATTTTCATAGGCGATTTTGCTTTTAGAAAAAATTTTATGCCACCGCTTATAGTATCTGTGCTCTACTAAAGATTTAAAGCTCTGCAAATATATTTTTCTTTGTGTTGTGTTCAATTGCTGCCATTCTTTATTTCCTAATGCTTGTTCGGCCATTGTTTGATAATCAATATATTTAGCTACTTCAGCCAATTGGGGAGAGCTAATACCTGATTTGTTTATTTGCAAACCTGCCAATGTTTTTACTAAAGCATCAATAGTTTCTTTGCCGGTTTGTCCTTGAGCTGGTTGTACTGACAAAAGCGTGTCAGCGCAAGACAATATTGTAAGCGCTAAAAAAGTGACACCAAAAAACTGTCTTCTTTCCATTCTAATCACCAGTCTTAACCACACAATTATAGCTGTGCTTTGCGCCTTTGCAGCAGTATTGTAGATATAAGCAAGCCGCTGCAAGCCCAGATTAACAATACCATTAAATCGCGGTTATAGTTACAGGGAAAGTCGAGCATCGCACCTTTAAAAGCATCGGCTGAATAATACATGGGAAACAGGCGGGCACAAAACTGTTCCCAGGCGGGCATAGCTTCTACAGGAATTACTACGCCACTCATAAACATCAAAGCTACACCAGCAATTGATACTGTCATTGTATAAATTCTAATAGTCTTCAATAAACAAGCAGCGGTCAAACCAATACATGTATAAGTAAATGTAGATATGAGCGTGCATCCAGCCAGGCTAAGCAAATTATGTCCAAGAGTAAAGCCAGACAATGGCGAAGTTATCGCCATTGCTAACCACAAAACCATTGATGCTTCTGCGGTGACTGTAAGTGTTTTGGCTGTAATTACTGCTTGCAGTCCATTAGGCGCCAGTATTATTTGTCTGTATGTTTTTTCCATCCATTCATAAATCCAAGAAAAACCAAGATTCATGGCGGCCAAAACGTAACACAAATAAGCCACTAAACCAGGAGTTATAAAATCTCTCAATGAGACTTTGACTGGATAAAGCGAAGCCGTACTTATATCTAAACTTAAATTACTAGCCTTGCTAGTTAGTGCGGTAATTAAACCCATAGCAATTTGATTGTCTATAAGTGGATTATGTCCTTCAGTTAAAATTTGCACTGAATCTTCAAGCGGATCTTGAGACACGTTGGCTAGAGCAATTATTTTATGAACGCGCAAATCTTCTTTTGCTTTGGCTAAATTATCATAATTAAAAACATGAAAGCGTTTAGTGTCATTAAGACGTTTAGCTAGGCTGCTTACTGCCGCTGGATCATAAAGCCCAAAAGGCATATCAGTAGCTCCAGACAGTGTGTTGCCCACAACCGAAATAATTAGCACCGCTAATAATACACTAGAAATAAAATACAAAGGACGTCTTGTCCATTGCAAAATATCTTTGTGCATTATAGAAAAAATTTGTTTCATGCAGTCACAGCTTGTTTTGTCATAGCAAGAAAAACTTCTTCTAAGCTAGGTTCATTGGTAGAAAAGCTAGTAAAGGTCATATTTTCTTCTTTAAGCCAACTAAGAACATGTTCCAGGCAGGAGATCAACTTAGTGCCATTTTTTGTTTCTTCGCTTTGCACAAATAAAATTGTATTATGCACATTATCATAACTAACTTGCATATTGAGGATACTGTGGGCATGAGCAATTTTTGTATTTATTTCTTCAATTGCCAGCCGCTTATCTAGACGCACCTCAACATTGCGAATGGCTTTGATTCTGTCTCTCAATTCATCAATTGTGCCTTCGGCTACAAGTTTCCCCTGACGAATAATGCCTATGCGATCGGCTAATATTTCTGCTTCTTCCAAATAGTGTGTAGTAAGAAGAATAGTCACGCCCTCTTCACGCAAATTAGATAATGTTGCCCAGATTTGCCTTCTTGCCGCTGGGTCTAGCCCTACTGTTGGCTCATCCATAAACAGTACTGCTGGTTTATGCAACAAAGCAATGGCTATTGTTAATTTGCGCTGCATGCCACCAGAAAAAGTGCTGACAAGATCATTAGCCCTATCACTTAAATCTGCCTGAGCAAGTAGTTCTTGAATACGCACTTGTGCTTTTTCTTTCTCTAGACCATAAAGAGAAGCAATAAATTGCAAATTTTCATAAGCTGTAAGCTCATTGTAAATTGCTACATCTTGCGAGACTACACTAAAAACACCTTTAGTGTCTTCGCTATGTGTGATGCCGTTATAGCCGCATATATAAAACTCTCCAGCACTTGGTTTAAGAAGAGTGGTGAGCATGTTCAATGTAGTAGTTTTGCCAGCCCCGTTATCTCCAAGCAATGCATAAAGCTCGCCTGGGTGAATATCAATATTCAATCGGTCGACAGCAACGCGCTTACCAAAATGCTTAGTTAAATCAATTGCTTTGATAGCTGATACATTTTCCATAATGAGAAGTATTTTAGCAGAGTGCATTATTATCAATGCCAAGAGAATTTATCTTGTGATGCTTTTGTATCGCTAGCGCTAACTAGCGCAGTCTGTTGCAATTGGATTAATTCTGTCAGACTATTTAAAGTTCTCTCAGACGGTAAAAGAGATGCAGTGTTGAACTGCGAAAGCTCCTAAGTATAAGAATTTGAGCAATACAGAGCTTTTAGTTGTGATCTTGACTCCGCCCTGCCGAAGCTGTCAATTTAGTGGTAGTTTGTCATTCGATTTTTGGTTAGTAGAACACAGTAGGCAGTCAAGTAAGGCTTTTAGGAACACTATCGCGGGAGCGTAGTGGAAAGCCTGCTGTGCTCTTTACGTCGCTGCGGCGTGTCGCAGTGTGTTGACTCGCTGGATCGTTTGAGGGAGGTGTTCCATGCCGGCAAATCCCCGTCCCATCGTGCGCGTTAAGCGCAGCAGTTTCAATGAGTGTCGAACCGCCCCAGAGCAACAGAACGGAGTCGATCCGCGCACCAAGCCCTTACTCGGCGCCGTCAAAGGTGCGTCCCTTGTCGGCGAGTTCTATGACTATCCAGGTGTCAAAGGAGGCGAAGTTCTGAGCACTTCGCCCATCACTGGACTGGTTGCAGTCGACGGCAGGATCTGTCTTGAAACCGCCAGCGGCAATAGGCTTTACGAGCTGGAAGGTGCTCCCTTGGATGTCTGGTCCAACGCCAGCGGGCTCAAGACGATCGAGGCGATCCTTAACTCGATCAGGTCGTCCCCAGCCTACGACCCCGCGATACCCCCAGTGCCACTTGCTCCCACCGGCGAGGAGGACAACAGTTTTACGCTCGATCCAACGTTGCAAACTAGTAACATGAGCGACCTCCCTCCCGAAGTCCAGGCTGCCATCAACGCAGTTTATAAGGGCTCTGTGGCAGGCAACGAGCCACAAGCAGCAAGGAAGGCAGCGCCGAAGACCAAAGACATGCCTTCCCGGGGAGAAGTCGTCGATCTCAAGGGAAACCCTCCGCCGCGCACTGCTCCGCCTCCACAGGCGGTGGCGTCGGTTAAGGCTCAAAAGAAAGGGGGTTTCTTGGAGCCCATTCTTGCCTTCTTCTCGAAGGAAGGTCGCACTGCCGCCAAGAAGAAAAGGGAAGCTGTCGCAGCACGCAAGAAGAGGTCGGATGAGGCCATTGCGGCAGCACAGGCCAAAGCGAACGCCATCAATCCTGCCCCCGCCAAACTCCAGGCGGGTAAAGGGGGCAATGGTAAGCCTGGCGCTCCCGGCGGCAAGGGAACCTTGACGCCGGGAGTGAAACAACAAGGGAAGAAGCCGGAGGTGAAAAAATAGTCCCTCCTGCTGGCTTGCAAACCATCTCGATACGCCCGCGAGGCGACCGAGAAATCGGTCGCCTCGCGCTTTTTCATTTTCTCCTTCTTTTTGCTTTCTATTTGTCTTTTCCCTTGCAGATGAGAAACAATGTTCCACACTGTGGTGCAACAGGAGAAATCCCGGACTATGGAGTATCGGTACAGTAATAAAAGTCTGTCCAAGTACTGTGTCGCGCGTTTAGACGTAGCCGGTAAGTTGAGCCCGTAATACTTTTAGCAATTAGGATTGACTGAAGATACAATTGGCGATCCACAAGCATCTAAAATACTAGGAATGCGCGCCACTTTGAATACCTTGTACAAAGTTGGAGGTATATCAACAAAATTGACTTTTGCCTTGCCTGAACCGGCTTTCAAAAGCATACTTTCAAGCCATTCTAGACCAGCCACAGAAATAAAATTGCACTGGCTAAAATCAACAACTACGTTTTTGCCAGAAGCAATAACTTTTTCTAGCGCTTCGTCATTGCGTAATAAGCTGCCGACAATTTTATGGCGATTATGTTCTTTTTCGTTATCTTTTTTCATTTTTGTTCTTCTATATCTGACCATTACTGTCAGAAAATTATGGTCTGGATCTTGGTGGATAAGCTTCAACAAACAATTGAGCTACTTCTTCTTGCAAGGGTAAGCTTGGATTAGTGCGCAAGCTTAAATCTTCGAAAGCCAAACGTACTAATTTAGGTAATTCTTTCTGGAACTGTTGTTCGCTTATACCAAGTTCAGCAATAGACTTAGGTTGTCCGCACGATTGCAGCAAATCAAATACCGCTCTGCGCAAAGCAACAATTAAAGCTTGTTTGAGCCCCTCACGACTACTTCCTTTCTCTGCTTTTTCATCAACAGGCAGATTAAGGAACTGAGCCGCGCGAGCATATTTTTCATCTGCTATCCATAAAGGATAAGAAGAAACAGCTGTAAACTTCGTAGGAATTTTTGCATTATGAGGCAAGGTAGACAACAAGAAAACACCGTTGGCTCTTCCGTGTGGAATACCAAATACAACTCCAAGACTATGGGCTAAAGCATGATTCAATCCTACTGAGGCATTGCCAATTGCCATTCCAGCTAAACAGGCAGCATTATGTAGTTTGTGTCGCAATAAAACATTACTTGGATTTTCTAAAACAGCTGGCAGTGCTTCTAGAATTAAGCGCATCGCTTCAAGCGCTAAACCATCTGTATAGTCAGAAGCAAAAGAAGAAACTAGAGATTCTAAAGAATGTGTAAGGGCGTCTACGGCTGAATCAACAGTAATATCTTTTGGTAGAGTCTTGGTGAGATTCGCATCTATAATGGCTATATCAGGCAATAAAACTTGATCGATTAGAGAAACTTTTCGTTTTTGCGCACTTGTTTTGTGCTCGTCAGCCGTGCCCACATTTAAGCTTATAGGATCCTCGCCATCATGCAAACTTAGCACCGCAAATGGTGTTACTTCTGACCCTGTTCCTGATGTGGTAGGAATGGCTACTAGTTGAATTGAAGTTTCCTGAGGAAATACAGCTAATCTGTGTCTAAAATCCAAGAAGCTCACTGCTACTTCGGCTAGATTTAAATTTGGATGTTCATAGAATAAACGAATAATTTTTGCTGCATCTATTACCGAACCACCACCCAAAGCAATAATTGTGTCTGGTGGACTTTGCTTCATTCTTTTTATTGCTCTGGCAATAGTGTCAAAATCAGGCTCTGCATCAATTTCGCTAAACGTATCAACGCGTGTATGAGCAGGCAAACGTTCAGTCACTAAAGCAAGGTGGCCACGTTTAGCGGCTGATTTGGAAGTGACTATAAAAGCAGTTTTTGTTTTAAGTTCGCGTAAATGATCAAGGCTACCAGGATTGATGTAAAGATTTTTGGTTGTCTGAAAACTCATAATAAAATTACTACGTCTGGGTACGCGTTTGTAATTGATTAGGTTTGAAATACCAACATTGTCCGTGGTGATATTACCGCCACCTGTACCGCAACCAAATGAAAGTGTTGTATTTAAGTTGTTATAAACGCCGCCTAAACCGCCTATAGAAGTAGGGCTATTTATAATAATGCGTCCAGCATTTATTGCTTCAGAAAAATTTGCTATTACACTTTCATCGTCAGCAAATATACCTGCTGTGTGTCCAGTCCCGCCAGCATAATTTATATCCAAAGCTCTGTTTATGCCTTCTTGGTCACTATGCACAGTCACATAACCAAGCACAGGCATAAGTTTTTCCACAACCAGTTTATGCCGTCTTAATTCACCAAGCATAGGACACAATAATATTTTGCTATCCGCTGGAACTGTAAAACCAGAATGCTCAGCAATAAGATTTGCTGGCTGACCAACATACTTGTAATTCATACCGCCAGTACGAGCATCAATAACTGTTTCGGCCACTTTATCAACTTCTTCTGCACTGCAAACATGGCAACCTAAACGCTTGAATTCACTCAGCAATTGATCTGAAATTTCATCATCAATAATCAAAGTTTGTTCAGATGGACATTCAGTGCCATTATCGAAAGTTTTGGAAATAATAATATCTGTAGCAGCCGCAGTAATATTTGCACTTTTGTGCACATATACCGGTGTATTACCAGAACCTACACCAATAGCTGGTTTGCCAGAGCTGTAAGCGGCCTTTACCATATGCGTACCGCCAGTAGCAAAAACCAAATCAACTTCTGGATGCGCCATAAGCAGTTCAGTTACACGGCGCAAGCGTGGCGATTTGTCTATCCAGGTAATAAAATCGCGAGGCGCACCGGCAGCCAATGCTGCCTCATAAACAATTCTTGCTGCTTTATTACTGCAATCAGCAGCCATAAGATGTGGGCTGAAAATAATGCTATTTCTAGTCTTTGCACAAGCGATACTTTTAAAGATAATTGTAGACGTAGGATTTGTAACAGGCGAGAGAGCAAGAATTACACCGATTGGCTCAGCTACTTCCACCATATTATCTTCGGGAAATTCTTTTATAATGCCAACAGTTTTTTTGTTGCGAATTTGATGAAATTGAAATTCTGAAGCAACAAGATTTTTTTGGATTTTGTCTTCAACCAAACCCATCTTTGTTTCTTCGCAAGCTGATACAGCTAAATCTTGAGCAGCATTAATTGCCGCAATAGTCATTGCTTTGACTATATTGTCTACTTGTTCTTGACTGTATTGACTGAAAACTGCAGCAGCAAGCCTTGCTTTTCTAGCGAGACTATTTACTTGATCCATTAAGCCGAGGTCTTGTTCAGTTATTGTGGTTGGCATCGCAAACTGCTTATCTAGAGCCTAGAAAATTCTATCGTTTTGTAATTTTAACTGATCTAAACAGATATTTTTGTAAATTGTAAAGAGATGCTAGCGCGAGCAGTGTTAATCTTTACATCTCTCTTTAATTTTACCTACTGGATAACTAATTGCTCATGTAAGACATTTTCAATTAATTAGATTCGCACCCAAATGCTCTTTCTTTTGACCAAAATATCCGCTGTGGATGGATATTAGGGGCTATTAACAAAGTGAATATATTCTCCAGCTCTTGCTTGATTTGTCATCTAGCGATCTGACAGTTTGAAATTGCATCCCTGGTCCAATCATCCTTCCCAAAAGTCAGCAATACACAGCAACTATAACGCGATTTTATCCATGGACGAGTGTCCAGTGCGATAAGCCGCTTTGGTTGCTGTACGAGGAGGAGAAGAACATGTCGAAGACAGGCGTCGCTAACTTCATCGACGGTCGAGAGTGGCTCACCACGTTGGAGCCGGAGTTTCTGGGCGTGTTGAGCGCCGAGCTCCTGGGTCTGCCTAAGGGAGTCAAGCAACCAAAGACTGTTTACTTGCGCAAGTTCATGAATTTGAAGGGCAAGCCACCACTACACCACTGCACTATCAGCAAGGGCGAGGCACTTGGCTCTAACTTCGTCATCAGGCGAGTGCCATTTTCGGGACAGGAATACGACGATCTTGATGCCTATGAATTGATGCGAGTTCCAGAGAATTGTGGCTTTTGTTGGCTTCTTGCCGCAGACGAGGATGGCAAGCCGGGCGACCGCCTCGTTGCTATGCGCCTGGGGGAGATCTATGCCATCCTCCTCGAAAATCACAACAACAGGATCAATCCTACCGGCGCTCAGTGGGATCGAATTCGTGTTGCATACCATGCTCGCTGGTTTGAGCCGCAACAGTGTGCGCAAATGTACGGACGAATACAGCTTGCAGTCGGCAAGACCTATTTACAATAACGACCACTAACCGAGGACGCTTATCGTTTTGCTCCAAAGGAGGCATTGGTTAGTAGTCTTCCGCTTCCAGAAAGCATCGATTTTCAACAAACAAACATCGTCAGCCATTGCCAAGCCAAGCACAGATTGCCAACTCGGCAATGGCTATTCTTTCCCGCAACACTGCCTGCACTCAGATTGAGTGCTCGAAAGCGAAAAGGAGATCGCAGAAAGAGAGACAAAAATGCCAACCCGATTCGAGGTTCACTATGGCAGTATAGATTCGAGCAACGGCATCGTCCTGAGGATTGACGATGAAGGACACGTTTATCAATGCCTCATCGGCGAAGAAGAATCTCCGCCGAACCCGAACAAATTATTTCTCAACGTCGCGACCTACCTTCAAGAGTTGGGACTGAGTCCAAGCAGCCGCTTCGGATGTGTCTTGACCGACGTGCCCATCGCCGAGCTTGACGGTTGCACCGTCCTCGTCCCGTTTGATGAGGCGCAACCCATTACGGTTCGAAAAGGGGATGAGGTTGTGTACCCGCCCCCCCCCCCCCGCCCCCCCGTTTGAACGAGGCGAACAGCCGAGGTCCCGGTGTATGCGTTGAAGCACACCGAGACTAGCGGGCAACGAGTCTTTTCAAATAAATGCTTTTCGAACAAACAAGTCTTTTAGACCGGGGCTGGACTACTAGAAAAGTATGTCCTGCCCCGGTTCATTTTTTTATTCTTCTTTTTATTTTTGTGTTTTTCTTCTCCTTATTTTAGTGATTTTCATTAAATAGACAAAAGATCTCTTGAAATTCTATTAATAGGCGATAGAATTACCCTCTATAAAATTATTTGCCGAAACAAGATATTATGGGGCAAGCGGGGAATAATCTTTGCACGCGCTTAGGCTCAGATAATTTATCAATGAAAATTCGTATCCTTACATCACTTACCTGTCTTTTGTCACTCAACTATTTATCCATTGGACAAATCAGTGCGGCTGATTTTTCTAAAGCCCAACAAACTTATGTTCCACCTTCTTATATACGTCGAGATCTCGACGCTTTGGGCACCAATAATTGGACTTTCCCTGGTTTAAGTACAAACGCTGCTACAAATGTCTCCAGCAGTCCTGCCAATTTTAAATCTATATTAAATGGTGTTTTGGGAAGTGGCTCAGCAAGCCCTGAACAAACAGCTTTAACAGGCGGCGTAGATGCAAGTGGTTCTGCCGTAAATTGGGATAAAGTAAAAGATGTTGCTTCCCATTACAAAGACATTCCTGGAATTTCAACCCAAGTAGATAAGATTCAATCTAAAGTTTCTAATTTGCTGCAAACAGGCAAATATGGAGATGCAGAAAATATTGCTCGTGCCGGATTAAAGTATTTTCCTACTAGCGGTATATTAAAAACTCAATTTGCTTCTGCTACTGCCGCTGAGGCGCAAGCATATTTGCTCGCTAAAAATTATGACAGCGCTGGTAAAAAAGCCCGTGAAACTTTAGTTGCTGATCCTAACAATAAAAAAGCAAAAGTAGTGATAGGTAAAGTTCTGCAAGCCCAAGGATTAGATCCAAATTCTGCTGCAACACATGTTTCTGTTGCCGACGGTTTGGCAGCAGACGGACGTTTGCTAGAAGCATCAGTTGAATACAAAACAGCTTTAGATATAAAACCCAGTGCTCCAGCTCATGTTGGTTTGGGTAATCTTGCTATAGGAAAAGGACAAATTACTGAAGCACACAGACATTTCGAACAAGCTCTAAATATTGATCCTAATTCAGCATTAGCCTATCGCCAGCGTGGTGCTTTGCGCTATGTTATGCGTGACACTGTAGGTGCAAACAGTGATTTTAGCAAGGCTGTTTCATTAGCTCCAGATGATCAATTAGCTTCTAATGCTTTAGTTGGTTTATGGAAGCAAGAAGTGGCCAACGATCCAAATGCGGTTAATGGACACTTAGGCTTAGCACGTGCTTATATGCAAACCAACAATTTAGAAGCAGCAAGAGCAGAATACAAAACTGTTGTTAGCATCGACCCTAATCATCCATCATTGCCGTCAGCTAGAGCCAGTTTTAAGACAGCTTTGTCTAAGCAAGAAGCTAACAAATGTGTGCAAGCAGCAAAAACTCTCGATAGCCAAGGTGCCTATGCTGAAGCACATCAAAAGCTCATTGAAGCTGCTGGTTATTCGCCTGATGATTCACAGATTCACTTATATCATGGGCAGGTATTGGAAAAAATGGGTCTTCATGATCAAGCTCACGATGCTTACATGTCTGCATTAAAAACAGATCCAAAAAATGTTGAAGCTGCTAAACGCGTGAATTACTTAAAATGCAAAAATTCTGCAGCGCTCAAACCGACGATCATAAACCCAACTGGCAATGCTCAGTCGGCAATTGGCGTTCCAGTAGCTAGTCCATTGCCGAGCACAATCCCCGCTGAAGCTGTGCCACTAATTGCGCCACCGCGAGCCACAATGCCAACTAATGTTGAGCCCTTCCCGGGCAGTCCTAATCTAGCTGATCCTAGCGTTGCTAGTCCTGTTCCTGACTCGCTACCGGACAGTAGTTTGCAAAATGTTCCTCTTAAATCGCCATTAGATCCAAAAGCCTCTAATCAATCTTTTATTTTACCTGAAAATACTTCTGGCTATGCATATTATCCGGTAGCGCAAAGTTTTTATTGTAGCGATCCAGCACACATAAGTATGCTTTCTAATTTTGCTTCTTGTTTGCAGGCGCTTATGCTAAGCCAAAAACAAGCCTTGCAAAAGAGCAATGCTGAGCAATACAATAATTCAAGCCCCATCAATTTATCTAGTGCTTATCCAGGTTATTCTTATTGAAAATATCCGCCCGCTCCCCATGGCGTAGAAGAGTCCTTCTCCGAGCTCATGGGCTGCGCCCTTCCAGGTTGTGAGGATCGTTGAGGAACACGTCTAGCCAGACGGCGAGCAGTTCCCTTGTTGGGCACAAATAACAATGTTCAGACGCTTTTCTAATTTTTGCTGATGAAATTTTTATGTGTTAGCCAATATGATTTTGATTGTTTTCAAGCTAGCGAAGCTCGCTCTATGTTATTTACAGTACGAATGCAGGCTGCTGATGATAGAGCCAGCGAATAGTTGCTTTATCTGCTTCAGACAGACTGTCTACTACTCTATCTTCATACATTAGATCGCTTCGATACGGACTATGGGCTTTTATACCTAAAGCATGTCCAAATTCATGTGCGGAAGCACCGATCATTTTTTGAGGAGTGTTATTTACTAATGTGGATAATTCAATAATTACTGGTTTTTGATGGATATTCATGCTGTGAGCCAGGCTGATAGGATACATCTGTGCACAAGTATTACCACCAATTGCAATACCGCCAGGGGCATTTCCGTCACGAAAAACATCTGTAAAGAATACACAAATATGGGCGTTATGCGGATCGTCGGTAAATGCAAAATTAAATAAGCCTTCGTTCTCAAATTGTCGCCATTGTTCAATGCCGGCAGCTACTTGATCGTTAATGGCAGGAGTCCAACCCGGTGCTGGTGTAATGCCAGCAAATGAATCTGCATTTTGTAATAAATTAGTGACAAAATCAACCCGCGTTTTTTTTAATTCCGATAGTGGTATATCTGGCAGTTTATATCCGGGCGAAATCCAAATAAGCAAAGGCATACTTTTCTTTTCCCAGCGAACCAGTGCCATATTTTGCTCTGGTTCACCGGGATTATAATGTTCTATAGGCGCATTTCTATTTCTGTCAAGTCCAGGACTTAGATGCATTCCATATGAAGAGGGCAATGAATTTGGCCATGGCGATGAAGCACCTGAGTCATTGGATGAACTGGGATTGCCATTATTTGGACTGGCAAGAACTGGGAAGCCGGCTCTTGGTAATTTGCGATTCTGAGCATTCGCTGGCTCAGCAATTGGACCAAACACCACAACACTACAAATAAAAAGTACAATTATTTTTTTCATTGGCCTAATATTTTAGCTTATCTTCAGGCACGAATCAGCTTATTAGAGACTACAATTTAGAGTATAAGTCCTGGTTCGCATAATTGAAATAAGTAATAAAGCAAATATGTTAATTAACGAAGGCAGAGGGCATCTTGGACACACAAAACAAGTCAAGCATAAAAATAATGAGCACTAATAATTATGATGACTTTTGCATTGTTGTTGCCAAGCAAATTCAAGATCAGCTAAATAAAAAAGCAAATAGCCACATTGCTCTGCCAGCCGGACACTCCCCCCGTGGATATTACAATATACTCGCCCAGGCGTCTCAATCTAATGAAATTGATTGGCGACAAGCTCAATGCTTTGCGCTTGATGATTACATAGGCGCAGAAGAAAAACATTCTTTCCAGTACTTTTTAGAAAGTCATTTGTATTGCTTCACTAATCTGCCTGTTAATGCCAGATTTAATCCTCGCAATTGTGATAACTACGATCAATTAATTCAAGATCGTGGTGGTATTGATTTATGCGTACTTGGGCTTGGTGTAAACGGTCATATTGCTTTTAACGAGCCGCCCACAACAAATTCAAGCTACACTCATTGTGTTTTTCTTACCAATTCAACACGAGAAGCAAATAAAGACGAATTTGTTCCTGCTAATTCGGTCAACTTATCTAATACTATAGGCAGTGGCAACGATTCAGCTTGTCTAGATGCTGTACCCAATAAAGCGGTTACCATGGGTATAGCTACAATTATGGCAAGCAAGCGCATTATTTTAGCTGTTTCAGGCAAACACAAAAAAGAAATTCTTATCCACACATTAAAAAACCCAGCTAATGCGCAATGTCCTGCTTCTTATTTAACAAGTCATTCTGACTTATTAGTTGTCACTGACTTTGAATTTGCCATTTAACCTTGTTGCCAGCTCTTGAGTTGCTATTAATGAGTGGACAAAGAATTTCTTAAGCAGTTTTAGAACGTGTTGTGGACCATTGTTTTACAGGCAATTCGATCATTAGCTCATCCCAAGGTACAAAAACTTCTTGCATTTTGTTTTTAGTCAGCAACCCAATTTTAATCAGCAACTGGACATCCCCATGCACACTGCTGTAGTCGCGACCGAGCTTCCTAGATAATTGCTTTATATTTGAAGGACCATTTTGATGCAAAAACATCATCAGTTCCATGCGTTTCTTTGATATCGTACTCAACATAGTTGCAGCATTGGTAAAGTTAAGCTCTTCGGTAGCCTCTTCAGCAATTAGTCCTTTTTCAGCGCGCTTACATACTTTCATTGCTTCTTGAATAACTTTGGCAAAAGGTTTTATTGTGATTCGCAATCGGCGTGATTGATTTTTCTCTTTCATGATCTAGATGCCTCTTTTAAAACGTCCATATGAAAATCTTCCAGCAGTTGATCTGTAGTAGTAAAACAGTATGGTATTTGTATGTCTCGCAGGTGCTTGTGATCCCCTTTGCCTTTTTTATTGTCGTAGCGCACAAGGCACATACCATTTGGAAGACCATAATTTAACCTATATTTAAATCCATGTGGTCTTTCTATGGCGGTTTGCGGAAGTTGCCAAATTATAATCTCGGCAATACTTCCATTGGGAAATGTAGTTTTATTCTTATAGATTAATAGTGCTTTTTCATGTATGTTATATAGTATCATACCCCATATGCCCAACCTTGTATTTTCAATCGACGTAAAACAAATCGATGGTTCTATAGGTATTAACGATGGACGGTTGAAAAAGTTCAGAAACGCAGAAAAATGGCAGATCAAATATCTAGGAAATCCACTCATCAAGCCAGCCTGCCTAGCACTAGAGAAAAGAAAGTGATTCAAAAAGCAAACAAATATCTTGCATCTCTTATGCTTAGCCTATTATTGATGGGTGGTCAATCCGTTTTGGCTCAGGATGCAAATGAACTGAATCTGGCTAGTAATAAAATGAGCCCTGAATTTATCCCACCAGAAGTCACTTTGCCCAATGCAAACAATGCTGTTGCACCAGGGTCTGTGCCACCTGGCTCGGCTGGTCAAAATTCATACCCAACTAATCCAGCTGCTGGCAATACAAATCCTACTGGCAATTATGGAGCCAATCCTTATCAAAATGCTCCCAATACTGCGACAAATCAAACTCAGCCTCAGATTAATCCATCTGGACAAGCTGGACAAGAAAATCCGACCGATAATAGGCCAGATCCTATTGCTATTATTGAAACGGCTAAGGGTAATATAACAATCCGGTTGTTTCGCAAATATGCCCCCAAAACAACGGCGAATTTTATTGATTTAGCAAGCAAGGGTTTTTATAACGGTCTCACTTTTCACCGTGTTGAACCGGGTTTTTGTATTCAAGGCGGATGTCCACGAGGTGATGGTTTTGGTGTTTATTTTGAACCTAACACCAAGCAACCCCGAATATTGCCTTTAGAAACAAGTTCATACTTAAAGCACAACGCACCAGGAGTGGTGGCTATGGCCCATTTTCCTAAAAATCCTAACACTGCCAGCTGTCAATTCTATATTACTTTATCAGCCCAGCCTCAATTGGATGGCGACTATTCAATATTTGGTGGTGTGGTGCAAGGAATGGATGTAGTAAACAAAATTGCCAAAGGCGACAAAATAAATTGTATTGCCGTTCAAGAGCAAAAATGACTTTATAAGATCACCTTTAAATTAAAAGCTAAATAAAATTAGGATCGCTATATGCCGGAACTTTGCCATCCGGTGATACTTTGGGTTGCGGTATTATCTGCGGTGCATTATAATATGGCATTTGGCGCGGATTAGGTGTTGTCTTTCCTTGTTGACGCATTTGTTCTTGCATTTGTCTTTCCATTGCATCAAACATTTGTGACATTTGCGATTCAAACTGACTTAAATCAGGATCATTCATATCATCACGATTAAAACCAAAGCCAAATGTATTAGGCATTCCTGGCTGTCCATGATGAAAATATGGCATATTAAAACTGCGACTCGAAGGAGGCATGCCTGATGCTTCCGCCATTTGTTGCGGAGTACTGGCAATTCCTAAAGTGCGCTCCAATCGAGCAATTCGTTGGTCCGTTGGCATAGCATTACTAGTTTTGCCGAATAATTTAGTTTCTAGCTTATCTAAACGGGCTGAGGCACTCTGTCCAGATGAAGTTTTTTTGAATACATATTTTTCTAATTCATTCAAAGATGCTGAAGTATCATTATGTTTAGGGGCGACTTGTGATAAACGATTGTTTTTTAAACCGTCATTCTTATTGCGCAAATTTTTTTGTATTCTTTGCCAGCGTTCGAAATTGCTTCCATATTGTGTGGCGCCAAAGGCTAGTAATTCTAGTCTTTGTAGTCTTTTACTTATGGGGTCGTTCTCATATGTTCGCTGAAATACCTTACGCTCCAAATTATCTAATTGCTCTGCAGAAATGCTCTGATTAATTTGAGCACTCACGCTATCAGTAGTCTTAACTGGCAGCAAAGCAACAGTAACCATTGCTATTACTATCACAGTCAACACAAAAGTTTTGTTTTTATTTACTAGTGCACTTGTTTGCAATTGATGCTTCATCTAAGTCCTACCTACCATCCTAAACCAGGATCTGAGGCCTTCCTCCTCTCATTATAAGCCACAGTCCAAAGATGTCGCGTACAGCTTTAATAAAAAACTTAGACTGACTTTTAAATTATAGACCAACTGAGGCTTTATTCTTCTGAACTAGGACGAAATTCGGCGTCGATTGACTCATCTGGGTTACTAGAAGTGGCGGCAGTATATTGAGCTACATCTGCTTCGGAATCTTGTTCGTGCTCACCGCCCCCATTAGTGGATTCATGGGCACCGGGCTCACCTTCTGGAGAACCACCTTGTGTTGCCTCTATTTCTTGTCCCCGGGACGCTGCTTGTTGCAATATGACTAACATACCGCGCAACTCATTCATGATGCCCTTAACAGATTCACGGTCAGCATTCTCTTTGATTTTTTGTTTCAGCTCAACAGCCAGCATTTCTGCTCTAGCTTTTTCACCAGCACTTATATGATCGCCAAGTTCTCGGACTAAGCGTTCTACTGAGTATGCCAAGCTGTCAGCTTCATTGTGTAGATCGGCTTCTTCTTTACGCGCCCGGTCGTCTTGTGCATATAATTCAGCTTCTCTAACCAATCTTTCCACATCGTCTTTAGAAAGATTAGTACTAGCAGTAATAGTAATTTTTTGTTCTTTCGCTGTGGATTGATCACGGGCAGTAACATTCATAATGCCATTAGCGTCAATATCAAAAGTAACCTCAATTTTAGGACCGCTGCGTTTAGCTGGCGGAATGCCATCTAAACGGAAATTGCCCAATAGCTTATTATCGCGAGCCATTGGTCTTTCGCCTTGGAAAACATAAATATCTACTGCTGTCTGATTATCTTCTGCAGTTGAAAATACTTCTGATTTGCGTGTAGGAATGGTGGTATTGCGATCGACCAATTTGGTCATTACCCCACCCATAGTTTCAATCCCTAAAGACAATGGAGTTACATCTAAAAGTACAACTCCTTTGACTTCACCACCAAGCACACCAGCTTGAATAGCAGCTCCTACAGCCACAACTTCATCTGGATTAACTGTTTGATTTGGCTCTTTGCCGCCAGTTAAACTTTTAACTAAATCTTGTACAGCCGGTATACGAGTGGAACCACCAACCAGCACCACTTCGTCAAGATTTTCATAGCTCAATTTGGCATCTTGTAGGGACTGTTCCATTGGTTTGCGACAACGTTCAACCAAATGATGAGTTAATTCATTGAAACGAGCCCGAGTAAGCTTCATCTCTAAATGCTTAGGACCACTTACATCAGCTGTGATGAAAGGCAAAGAAATATTAGTTTCCATTACAGATGAAAGTTCTATTTTTGCTTTTTCAGCTGCTTCAGTAAGGCGCTGCAAAGCTTGTCTATCTTTGCGCAAATCAATGCCTTCTAAATTCATGAATTCATCAGCAACCCATGAAACTATGCAATGATCAAAATCGTCTCCACCTAGGTGAGTGTCTCCAGAAGTAGACTTAACTTCAAAAACACCATCGCCTACTTCTAAAACAGAAACGTCAAAAGTACCACCACCAAGGTCGAACACTAAAATAACTTCGTTTTCTTTTTTATCTAATCCGTAAGCCAATGCTGCTGCTGTTGGCTCGTTAATGATACGCATAACTTCAAGCCCAGCAATTGTGCCGGCATTTTTTGTTGATTGTCTTTGCGAATCATTAAAATAAGCTGGCACTGTAATAACTGCGCTAGTAACCTTTTCTCCTAAATATTTTTCTGCGTCTTCTTTTAATTTGCGCAAAATCATAGCTGAGATTTCTTCTGGTGTGAAATCTTTGCTTTGAATTTGAACCTTACAGCCACCATCGTCGCCTTCTTTGACTTTATAAGGCACCATACGTTTTTCATTGTCTACTTCTGAAAATCTTCGACCAACAAAACGTTTAATGGAGTAAACAGTATTCTCTGGATTTAGAACAGCTTGACGGCGAGCAAGTTGTCCAACTAAGCGCTCACCTGATTTAGTAAATGCAACTACTGATGGGGTTGTTCGTCCGCCTTCTACGTTAGAAACAACGGTTGGTTTACCGCCTTCCATCACTGAAACTACTGAATTTGTTGTCCCTAAATCTATACCGACTGCTTTACCCATTTGCCCTACCCATTCATTTTTGATATTGGCAACTTATTTATTACTTTGCCTATGTTCCCATGCGCATTATACCGGCGCTAAGTTCTTTCATACCCGAAAATAGCGCCCTAATCTTGCCGAATTGTAAATTATCTAGCCTCTTACTCTAATAGCCAGGCAAGAAGCATAGTGCAAAAAATTCGATTGCGACATCTTTGTTTGCATTCGTGTTTAATATCAGTCTCTTCCATTTGCCATCAAAAATAGAATTAGCTTTTTGTGTCGTTTTGCTTTAATTTTTTGATGATTTCGATTGCCATAAAACAATACCTAGCGGAGGCTAGCTAAGTTGCAAAGGGAGATTTAATGTGCGTTTTTATAGATGAGAAGTTATCAAGATTCAGCTTATTCATTCTGCTCTAAACTTTCTTATCGGTCAGTCATGCCAGCTTTTAAGTCTTTTAGAGTGCTTAATTTTGTTGTCCATAAAGATTTGCCAGGCTAATAAAACCAGACTTGATTTTTAAATGGCAAAAACAGGATGTTAGTAATATATCGCTTCTTGCCCACAAACCCGAAACAGAAAACCAGAGCCATTCTCCATACCAAATTAAACCAAGTACTTGCCTAATCGTGAGGCAAGTACTTAACCACACCTCACCAGCTCCACCGGAGTTCCTGGCGGCAAAGAACTAGCTAGTCGAACCCTGATTATCTCAGCTATCCGTGTGCCGGTTTTCTTCGAAGATGAGCAACGCAATGTGCCAGCGCGCGTTACCTTCATCCTTGAAAAACTTGGACTTCCATCAACAACAGAGTGATTAGCGTCCAACCTTAACCCCGTTACAAGGACTGTCCATGAAAGCCTTGAGTGATCGCATCAACATCCAGCGCCTGATTCAAGAGGCAGAGTCCCAATGGATCCATTGGGAGTTGCCGTCGCGATTCAAAAAGGGGCTCTTGCGCCCAGGAACATATGCTGTCAGTTGGGACGATTTCGAGACCAAGTTCGCCACCAACGACGTCCGCCGTGAGTTGATCGCTAAAATGCGCAAACTGGCGCAACTCCTTGGAGTCTCCGGCTGCAAGTACCTGTACGTTGGCGGTAGCCTCGTTTCCAGCAAGGAACACCCAGGTGACTTCGACATTGTCTGGGTTCCGGCTGGTGTGGAATGGGATCGCCTGCTTCTTGTAGCCTCTCAATTGCTGATCCTCCCGCAAGCCCAACGCCGCGACGAGTACGGTGGACATGTTTGGATGGCGGGCGAAGAAATTCGCATTATGCCACCACAATACTTCCCAGGCGTGGAAGCACTGCGACTGCTGCGCTACAATCGTCTCATCGGCAAAAGGCCGGTGCCCGTCGGGGTCGTCCTGCTCGACCCGCGCCAAGCCTAGGCGTGTCAACTAGATGTTGCGCAAAGTCAAACTCACCACAACCCGGGCGGTAGCGCAAGCTGCTTCCCGGGTTTTTTGTCTTTTAGACCTTTTTCTTATCCTGATTTTAAGCCTATCTTGGCAAATTTAGAAAGATCATCCAGTTTTTCTTTAAGGATATGGCGCACAATTAGAAGATCCATTTTTCTATAATCATGTATGGCTATATTGCGAAAGCCTACCATCGCTTGTAGGGATTGGCTTAGAGACTTATCAATTATCTTGGCTGATTCAAGCAAACTAAATATATCGCGGCTGCTTTGCGGAATTCCTGCACTTTTGATTTTGATCAAACGCATGCCCATATCAATGGCAGCCTCACAGGCTCGCTGTAGATTCAAAATAATTGAGTCCTGACGTGTAAAATCTTGATCAAAATCAGTTTCGTGACCTATATATTCTTCCTTGATTCTTTTTATGCAACGCTCAATTATGGCTGCTTTATTGACCAAAACATCATCCATCGCCTAACACCGTGCCTCGAGATTTGATAGCCTCTAAAACTTCTTTACGTTCTTCTGAAAATCGCAAATAGTCAGTTAGAGACTCTGTTTCAAACAAATCACATTTAAATTTATCTGCGCAAAATATATTGCTTCCTTCTTGCATTATTTGGGAGCGTAATACAGTTGAAGCTTCTAGTAAATCTATTAAGTCTACTTCTTTACCAAGTTTGCTGGCTATTTTTTGTGCACATTTCCACAGCTCTATGCTATTCGCTTTTTGAGGAAGAAGGACGGCCAGATCAATATCGCTATTTGCAGAAGCGGTCTGTGCTGCGACACTGCCAAATAGCCAGATACCTACAACATTCGGAAAACCTTCTTTTATAATCTCGATAGATAAATTTATAAAATTCATTGACATACTCTATTATATGTCTAATTTTTTTTCACAAGCACATGTGCGGCTGCCAATTCAAGCATTTCACCTATAGCCAAAGGACAAATTTCTACTTCGGTGTCTTTTTGCTTTGCTAGCTTAACTAGATCAGACGATTTATAGCGAAAATGAATTTGATGTACTAATGCTTGCCAATGCAAGGGCACTAATCTTTGCGCCCCAATATCTTCAGCTAAGCGCAGCGCTTCACGTGGATTTGCCACGCCATATTTACCACCAATTGGCAAGCAGGCTGTATGCACTGGCAAATCTTTTAATGCTTTGACAATATCATCTGAATAAACCGTATCGCCTGCATGATAATAGCCGTCAAAATAATAGCCATTCACAGGCTTGCCAGGTGCAGCGCTGCGGGCAAATATTGTCAGAATTGTTTTTCCTAATCGATTTAATGGATGAGAAGCAGAAATTGCTTTTATCTTCACACCTTGAACAACTGTGCTCTGATTATGATTTAGTGGCACAAAAGCTTTAACTGGGATTGTTTTTTTATACTTTCGCGCCAACCAGCGAATTAAATTTCTTGGACCAACTATTGGGCAGCGCCAGGCTTTATAAAGCTCTTCGGCCATCATTACGCCATGATCAAAATGTCCATGACTAAACAAAATCATGTTGCCAGGCGGCAGCTTTTCCCAGTGAACTGGATCGTGAAAATAAGGATCGACATATATATTCAGCCCCTTAACTTCGAATCTAACGGCGCTATGCCCTAGATAAACTAAACCCAAGTCGGATACCCCATAAAACTTTTTGACTTTTTAAAAATAAGCAAAACAATTTATTTTCTGCCCAAGCATAGTAGCATTTGCATGCATACTAACATTGTCGCTAATCCCAAATCGCTAATTACAGTGAAAAGAATAAAGTTTGCCCATGGCAACCCCGGTGTAATGTTCGTGGACTCAAAAGCTTAGGTATGAATTTAAATATGAAACAGTTCAATAAGACCCAAACAGTTGCAATAATAGCCGCTTCTATTTCTATTTTTGGACAGTTCTTTTATATAAAACCAGCTATGACAATGCCTAATGGCAGCGAAATAGTTAAATACTTAAATCCAATCCACGAAAAGTCTTATTTAAATGAAAAGCAAGACAGACTTATCAAAAAGAAGTCCTTTAAAACTACTGAAATTGAAGGATTACAACCAATTGCCAATAAAGATGTCGGTCTTTTTGCCACTATTGATTTTGACAAATGCCAAGACACTACCTACATTAGTCACTTATTGAGCAAACCAGAACTTAGTGGCATCTCTTGTACCCTACCTTGGCGCATACTAGAGCCAGAAGAAACGAATTTTAACTGGAAAATCATTGACGAACTTTTGCAATTTTGTGCAAAACACAATAAGCAATTAATTCTGCGCATCTCCACTTGCGGAATGGACGTCCCTGAGCAAAAAGCCGCTGAATCAACCTCAGCAAAAGGCAAAGAAATTGTATCTAGTTCAGATACACCCGACTGGGTATTTGATGCCGGCACACAATCTTTAACTTATACAGGAAAAGATGGAAAGCCTCATCTAATGCCAATATTCTGGGATGGCACTTATTTAGCTAAATGGACTAACTTTATAAATGAATTAGGCAGACGCTATGACAAAAATCCTAATTTTCAAAGTATTGGTATTACTGGCGGTGGCGTAATGGGCAGCACAAAAGTTGTGCCTGAATTTGCCGGAAACAAAGACGCTTACAATGAATTAGAAACAAAGCTCAAAACTTCATTTGGTATGAATCCTCGTCAATTAGTTAATCATTGGAAATATGCAGCCGATGTTTTTCCAAAAGCATTCCAAAAGCAACATCTAAACTTTGATCTTGACCCACCTTTGCCTAATAGAAAAGGACAAGATTGTTTGGACGAAATTTCTGACTATTTGGTCTATCGCTATGGCGAGAGAGTTTATATAACCCGTCAAAATGTCAAAAATGACAAACGTGGTTTTGATGATTACCGCTTATTGTTGAAATTTAAAAATGATACTCTTTCTGGTTATCAATTCACCCCCGCTATTGGCTCTGATGCTATCAAACCATTATTGGCTAAAGTAACTAAAAATGCTTTTGATGATGGTTTAAGCTTTGCTGAAATACCAGCTGAACTTTTCAATTCTAATGACCAAGCTATAAAAGACTGGCTTACCCAAATGCGTTTACACTTAGGCTATCAGCTTGTATTGCAAGAAATATCCATCCCCGCTACTGTAGGGACAGGCAAAACATTGCCAATTCATTTTGCCTTTTTTAATACCGGTGCTGCTTCAGCCAAGCGCTTAAGTCGTGAAATGGATAAAGGTGTACCAAGCAGCTATAAAATTCAATTAGAATTTAGAGATGCTCAAGGCAAAACAAAAGCTTTGATGCGCCGCACCCCCGCTACATCAACTTGTGATTGGTTGGGCGAACAAATTAATTCAAGCGATGAAGAATTGAAAGCCCCGCTACTTAAGCCAGGTAAATACGAAGTGTATCTAGCAATTGTTGATGATCAAAGCAATGAAAAATTGAATTATTGCCGCGCCATCCCAAATAAACCGCAGTTAATTGGCAAAGATCTTTTAGTTGGCAGTATTGAATTTACTTCTGCTCAGTGACCCATAACTTAAAAAAACGCTAGCTTAGGTCAGAATAATTTTTGAATCTACGAGCGCATAGCGCTAGCTGCGCTAGCTGGTTATCAAGTATTTAATAGGGTCTACTGTGCTTAAATTTTTAGTGTTTTAAGAATTGGCGAATTGTAAAAAGAAGTACCATACAGCAAAAGACGTACGATTAATATATTTCGAATTAATTTATGTTTACCAAGTAAAGCTTGCTTTAGCCCCAAGAGATTTGTCACGTTTAGGATGTCTCCAATCTATTTAGTCAATCCAACGTCTCCGAAAGCAACACAGAATCCCAAGAAAGGTCTTTCCTCTCTGCTCATCGCGAGCAGGTAACCTATCTTCTGTGTGTTCCGAACTGCGCACAGCGCGTAGCAAAGGCTCAAGGCGACGTTACGGGGACCACACATCACAGGATTAGAGACTAGAACGACAGAAAGAAGGAGGACATGATGTCGCAGTCCAAGACCAAGACCCCGGCGAACAACAAGCCCGCCACCACTGTCAGTCCTGCTGCGCAAGCCAGCGTCTCAATCAAGAGAGGAAGCAAGCTGGTCCCCAAGACTCAGGAGACCACGCGCACCGGCAAACCCACGCCGTCGGACCACAGCACCAAGAAGCGGGTGCTGCCCCGGTTCGGCAAAGAGGACTGGGCTGATTATATTGACGAAGGCAGCGGGACGACCATGGGCGATCGAGGCGATCGCTACGAACGGTGCGCTGGTGGGTATCGTCGAATTTGACCCCCGCCCGCACCTCACCGCAAACCTTTGACCGGTAGACGGGCACATCCTGTCTACCGGTTTTGCTCCTTTCTTTCGCAGTGAAAACCTTGACAATGTTGGGGGTGTTATGAATCACGAAGAGTTGCTGAGTCTGCAGGACTCGGCCCTGAAACAGTATCGTCGCGCTATGAACGAGCTGGGGATGGCGATGGCAGCGATCTTGCGCTCGCTTTCGCCAAATCAGGACACACACACACAATACACAGAAGAGGGGTTGATCCTGTGGGGATTTGTAGGCGAAGCCCACAAGCAGATCGAGTCCTGCGAAATCTGGTTGGCGGCCCCCATTAAAGAAGAAATGGGAGTGGAGGTGCTGCGTAACACTTTCACCAACGCTCTAGACGGTGTCAAAGAGGCGATTATGCGACTGCGGGTTGTCAATCGACGGCTGCGGCTGCGGGATGGATTCTACTGTCCTGGCAGCTCCCAGCGCAATCTCGTCGCAGCCAAGGACTTTTTGGAGAAGTCCAAGGATCTCCTAAACGAACTGCTGGCTCTGCTGCCGCCTCGGCAGAGCTAATCTGAGTTCGTGAGTTTTTACACTCAAAGAAAGTGCGCGATGGACAATCATCGCGCACTTTCTTTGCCATTTCCTTTTTTATTTTTGATCTACGCATCGGCACTGGCAATACGTGATGCAACACGGCAATCCTTAACATCAAAGTTCGTATATTTTTGCGCTAGCTACGCTAACCTCAAACAGTTGATTTAATGACCCCTATTTGACCTTTCATTATTAAATCGAATGGCTGAGTTTGAGAATATCAGCTCTTTAAAAGTTACTATTGTCTATGCCCAAATTAGATTTGCAGACTTTCTACAGCCAGTGGTAGATAAGAGTGCCGTTAGCTTGACTCTGCTCCACTATTTTATCTAGAGTAAGTTGTCGTTGGCACAATAATCCAATGATAAAAATATCAGGAGCAAAAGCTGTTCCAACCAAGTTTCAATAACAGCTTTTTGCTCCTGATATTTTTATCAGCCTAAAGTTTAGGATGAGGACTGGCCTTCTTATACCACATTCATTAGATTCATTAGCAAGATCAATATCAACAGGCAAATGAATGTCGGAAAGGGCTGGAAAGGGCTATTATTATAACTTGTATATGCAAACAGGCATGCGTCGGTGAAAAAATTGCAATCATTTTCACTTGTCTAGGCTCTCGTAAACCTTTGCTGATTTGTTGACATAACAGCTAAGACAATTCTTGTATTGTGCCAAAATATTCCCATGCTCAATCTTGGTTTTCTCGCCTCCCACAATGGAAGCAATATGCAAGCTGTTGTTCGCGCCTGCGAACAAGGAGAGTTGTTTGCTCGCCCAGTTATAGTTGTAAGCAACAACAAAGATTCAGTTGCTTTGCAATTTGCCAAAGAGCATGGCATAGAAACTTGTCATTTAAGTTATGCCACGCACAAAGATCCTGATGCTCTAGATGCAGCCATTTTAGCCAAATTGCAAGATCATAAAGTTGATTTGGTGCTATTAGTTGGCTATATGAAACTGGTTGGTCAGCTGGTAGTCAACGCTTATCGCAAACGCATTTTAAACATACACCCTGCACTTTTGCCTAAATATGGTGGCAAAGGCATGTACGGCATTCGTGTTCATGAGGCAGTAATTAATGCTGGAGAAAAAGAAACTGGCATAACTATTCATCATGCTAACGAACGCTATGATGAAGGCAATATTATTGCTCAATGCACTGTACCAGTACTGGAAAACGATACAGCACAGATATTGGCTGCTCGTGTGCTTCAACAAGAACACATTTTATTAGTCGAAACCCTCAAAAATATTGCTTCTGGAAAGATTAGCTTGGATTAAAATCGTCTTTCATAATTTCCTTTGCTCACATGGATCTCACAGCTAAGTCTTAAAGTAAAAGCATGAGGATTTTTAGCCGCTTTACCAGGAAGCACAGGTAAATGAAAAGTACACTAATAGAGCCAAGAATTCATGATGACCTCGCCGAGTTCTACACATTATGGCGGGATGCTTGTCTAGGCAAAAAAGCCAGTGAATCTGAAGAAGTAAAATTCTTGCTTGATATATTTGCTAGCTCGTCTAAAATCAAAACTATTATTGATTTGGGTGGCAGTGCTGGTATACATGCCATACCTCTGGTAAAACACGGCTTTGATGTCACTTTGCTCGATAAATCAAAGATTGCTTTAAACATTGCTAAACGCAGTTGTTCGCAATTAAAGCTAGTGAATGAATCTTTCGAGGCTATTAACCTCAATCAAAATTTTGATTCCAGCATTTGTATGATGTCTAGTCATACTTATTTGTTAGACAATATTGATCGTGAATTATTCTACGATTGGGTCAAAAAGTATACAAATGATTTGGTGGTATTTGATCAACTAAATATTCATCGTCTACCTAAGTCATACAGTGATAATTGCCAGGCTGAAGATAGACATTTCTTATTTAACGTTTTGCGAGAATGGCATTTTGAAGAAGATCTTTTGCATACTTCTTTTGTTTATGAATTCATTGATAAAGCTAGCGAAGCCACAAAAATTATCAACGACGCTCAGGTGCAAAGATTTCTCTCCATAGAAGAACTCATTAAATATATGGGCAAACAATGGCGAGTGGTAGCCTTGCTTGGTGACTTTAATCTCAAACAAGCCTTTGACCAAGAAAATTCACCTCGAATGATTGCGGTCTTTAAGCGGGTTAGTAGCAAGCAGACTCAGATATTAACGTGATTTGTGCTACCTAAATATTCAGACGATTTTTCAAAAAAATCAAATTTTCCTTTGGGCAAGTGACAAAGCAATACCAATTTATTGAGCGAAGACAAATGAGGTACTCTTAAGAAAAGTGCTCGGCGCGCTGCGCTATTGATGATGCTTGAATTAAATTTTTCAAACATATATAGAGCAAGCAGTACCTGGAATTTGGGCTTTTGATACCTGGTTTGACAGGATCGGTTGTCAGGATAAAATTGGAAGTTTCTGGGCTATTTTCGGGCGGGCTTGACTTTGTCCACCTAAAAATAGCAGGATTTGGGTGTTAGTTTCATTTCTCGTTTTGGTACCTGAGTTGGCGTAGTGTCTTTGTTAGTGTGAGCTGTAAGTCCCTCAGAGGTGAGGGCATGTGGGCACTGGCTTTGCGCTAGGCTGATTTGGAGCGGTGAATTACCATCGGAAGGAGTCAGAATGCGACAGTCGAGATGGCTGGAGCCGGAGATGGTAAGCCGAAGAGAGGCAAGAGAAACTGCAGCAGCCTGGTATGGGCTGCCCGCCACCGTTACCTGGGAAGACATTGCAGTAGCCGCGCGTCGTGCGGCTACTGATGAGTTCGGGCTGCCCGCCACCGCTACCTGGGAGGAGATTGAAGAGGAGGAGCGGCGACAAGCTGCTGTCAAAATCGGGCTGCCCGCCACCGCCACCTGGAAAGAGATTAGGAAGGCGATTGAAGCTAACCGGGACAATGACAGCTTGCCCAAGCCCAAGAGTTCCGACCCCATCAAGTCGGTTGCAGAAAGGCGCAGGCTGCACAATCTGGGAAAGTTCCGTGGTAGGTAGGTACAGGTAAGAGATAGCTTGTATCTAACAGGAGGATCTTTGTCCGAGACAATGAGCCATCGCCAATGCGTTCGAGCGTTCGAGCTTCCTGAAATTCTGGAGCTTCAAAATGACCACGATTCACACGGTGTTCTGGCAGTTCATGCAAGCGCTAGTCACCGGGGACTTCGACAGCGCTGCTGAGCACCTTCTCGCTTTCGGCACCAGGTACCCCGATTTGTTCATTCCCGAACAGAAAGCGCTGTTTGCAGCGTTGGGAACGGGCGACAGAGACGAAGTCGCGTCGGTGATGAAGAGGATCATCGCCGAAATGAGCAAAGGGGATACTACTGAATGGCTGAATGGAACGTTGATCACAGTATGACTTTCAACAGGAGAGACAACAATCTTTTGCCGGCAGGGCCCGCTACGTGCGGACTCTGTCGGCTTTTCTTTTTATCTTTTCATCCTTTTCGATAAATCATTTCAAACTAAGGCAGACTCTATTTTATGGCGTTCTGTCTTAGTTGATTTCCGCTATGGTCTTTCCAACTCAAAGCGATCTTTTATTGTTGTATATAAATTGCCAGATAAGCGTCCTACTGGATCTAATACATCAAGATCAATGTGCGTATTTTTATAAACTGAATCATTCAAATGTATGCAAATAATCTCACCCAGAATCAGGTTGCCGCCAAGCAATCCATGTCCTATCTCGATTATGTCATAAAGTTTGCATTCCATGTTTATTAAAGAGCCTGCCACTAGGGGCGGTTTTATATGTGTAGCCGGTTTTGACGCTAAATTTACTTTTTCAAACTCATTTATATTATGTGCATAAGGCGCACTGCTTTGATTCATTTTTTCTGCCAATGAATGACTAACTATATTTACAACAAATTCTTTGGTCTCTTTGATATTAGCTAGAGTATCTTTTGGTACCGGAATTGTTTTGCCATTTTTTTCTTCTACTTTGCTATATTGTGGCGCAAAACAAAGCACTGGCGGCACAGTGCTAGCAACTGTAAAAAACGAAAATGGAGCTAAATTAGGCACACCTTCTTTTGAAATGCTCGAAACCCAGGCTATTGGTCTTGGTAATACTGAACCAATAAGTAATTTATATAAATCTTTTGGGTCAATTTCTTTGGGAATAACAATCATAATGACATTTATCTCTGTTTCGTCCTTTCAGCTTAGTCTATAATTATGCAATACGCTACTAGCACAAGTTTTAAAAATTGAACACATTTCTTACTAAAGAAGACCTGAAACTCAAAGAAGAATTTGAGAAATTTGCCAAAGATAAAATTGCTCCTTTGGCCCCAGCCCTTGTCAGTGGAAAAACTGACATTGGCTCGATCTTTAAACTGTTGGCGCAACAAAGCTATCTTTCGTTGAATATACTAAATTCTTATGGTGGTAAAGAATATACTCTATTGCCAATAGTTCTTTTAGCTGAAGCATTAGCCCATTATGAAGCAAGCATTGTCATTTATTTTGCATATCATATTGCCGCAATTGAGCTTATTAAAACATATGGTTCTGCAAGCCAAAAAACTACCTTCCTGCCTAAGCTTGCTCAAGGCTCATTGATAGGTACATTGGCGTATTCTGGGTTGGGTAATTCAAGCACAAAAGCTACGATGCAAAATGACAATCTCACTGTTGCCGGTCAAAAAATAAATATTCCAATCAATTCTATCGTTTCCGCGCCGGGTTCATCACAAACGGACCAACTTTGTTTAATGCTTGTATCCACTGATAAGGGTTTGGTTATTGTCGATAATTTATCATCACCTCAAATTAAAATTACCCGACAACATTCGCCTATGGGACTAGAAGCCTTATCTTTGGCTAGCATTAATTTTGAAAACTATTCTTTCAATAAAAAAGCCCTTTTAGGAGAAATAGAAGACTTAGACAAAGAAAGGCTGGCTTTCGCCCACGCTATAGTCAAAATTATATTGGCCGCTGCGGCTTTGGGTATGGTTGAACATGCACTAAAAGCAAGCACCGATTATGCCAAGATAGGTGAGCACAATGGGCAACAGCTCTCTAAATCAGAAGCCATACAATGGAAGCTGGCTGATACTGCAGTCGATACAAGTGCGGCTCGTCTTTTGATATATCGCGCTGCTTGCAGTAAAGATGAAAACAAAGACAAATTTATACGTTATTCGACCATGGCAAAAACTTATGCTACAAAAATTGCCCGCCATCATACTGGTGAAAGCCTGCAAATTATTTTGCCGTTTCTACAAAATAATGATTCTACTTTGATACGCTTCTATTTGGAAAGCAAGATGCTTGAAACATTTGATACTTCGAACGAAGAAGAGAAGGTCTTATTGAGCCAGCTACTTGGTATTTAAAATTAGAAATGTAATACTAATAAACACGGTGCTGCTTAGAATTCAAAATATGAGAAACCCATCCTTTATCCTTTATTCAATCTGCTTAGTACTATGTCAGTTTAGCTATTTGTGTTTGCCGACTTTAGCTGTTACTGAAATGGACAAAGGCATAGCTTTATATAACAAAGGTGATTATCATAACGCGCTTAATCACTTTGTTTTAACTTTAAGAAATAATCCAAATGATGCAAATGCCCTTTACTATCAAGGATTGACTTTTCATCACATGAAAGAATTTAGCCTGGCAAAACAATCTTATTCTTTATGTATCAAACGTTGCCCGAATACTCCTGCAGCTAAAAGTGCTCAAGCAGCCTTAACATACTTAGATCCCGCCTATTATAAAAATATGCAACAACAGGCAGCAGCTGCTAGATCCACAATAGCCGCACAACCAGCACAATCAAGCACTGAGAGTGCTGAATTTACTAATCTTCCTGACACTGTAAGAATTCCTTATCAAAGAGATGGACAAAATCTTGTAGTCAGTACATACATTAATGGTCGTCCAATTGATATGTTTTTTGATTCTGGAGCAGAATCTACTGTTGTTTTTAAAAGCCAATTGGAGCAATTGGGTATTAGAGCCCCGGAAGGAAAACATGTGGGAACCAGTCATGGTGTTGGCGATGGCGGTGCACAAAAAATTTGGGTGCTGAATGTCGCTTTAAAAGTTGGGCCAATCGAACGCAAGAATTTCCCCCTGCATGTGCAAGAGGATGCTACGACCTCCACTCCCAAACATCCGCTGCTTGGTGAATCTTTCTTTAGAGACTTCACCCTTAGTATGGATAATTCTCCTGATAATACCAGTGGAACAATCACCTTTAGAAAGAAAAATGCCGCTAAAAGCTTCTCTGCAAGCGAAAGCAGCGTGATACCTTTTACTAATTGGGGCAAAGAAATAATTGTAAATGTAGAAGTCAATAATAAAATGGTGCCAATGATTTATGACACCGGTGCTTCTCACTGTGCTTTCTCCTATGCACAATTTAAGACCCTTGGTTTCAGTATTCCTGAAGATGCTGAAGAAGGAATGGATGCTGGCGTTGCTGGTACTACTAGATCTTGGAAGTTTAACATTCCCCATATGCGTCTGGGTTCTGTTATAAAAAATGATGTGCCTATTTCTGTTACTGAGAGTTCTGGTATCCCTTATCCCCTTTTAGGTAATAGTTTTCTTGGGGATTTACGGGTAGATATTGATAATACTAATCACATTATGAGAGTTCGTCGTTAATGAAAGGAAGGATGCTGCTGTTTGTAGAGCATTGCTTATGAAAACGCTGCCTTTATCTGTAGTCATAATTGCTTATAATGAAGAACGCATTATAGAGAGAACTTTAAAGGCTATATCAAGCCTGGCTTCTGAAATCATTCTTGTAGATTCTGGTTCAACAGATAAAACCATAGAAACAGCCAAGCAATATGGAGCCCAATGCCACTATCAGCAGTGGCTTGGGTATGCCGCGCAAAAAAACTTTGCCTTGTCTCTAGCTAGCCAAGAATGGATTTTGAGTCTTGACGCTGATGAAATAGTCAGCCAGGACCTAGCAAAAGAAATTACCAATCTCCTTAATGCTCGCGACTCTCAATTGCGTGATGGTTATCACATACCTCGTTTGCTTTATATTGGTGATGCGCCCCTCAAGCATGGTGGTTTTTATCCCGATGCTCAATTGCGATTGTTCAAAAAAGGAAAAGGAAAATTTGTTGAACGGAAAGTGCATGAATCGGTGCAAGTAGAAGGCTCTGCTGGCCGACTGAATTCACCCCTGTTGCATTATTCATATACCGATTTTGATCATTACGCTTCAACCCTTGATCGCTATGCACAATTATCTGCTGAAGAATTTTATAGTCGACAAAATAGAAAAAGAGATTCAAAAGAGACTGACAGCAATCATAATATGAGCTCATGGCGCACCAGCAAATTAAACGAGCTTATTCATCCTATTTGGACTTTCTCTTATCGCTATTTTGTTCGTGGTGGCTTTCTTGATGGACGAACAGGTTTGAAAGCGAATGCAATTTATCAAGATTATGTGCGAAAAAAAATTACTTATTTGCGTGATTTATACAAAGCAAAAAAACGGTAGAGAACAATGGCTTCCATGCCATTGTCCCTATCGAAGGGCAGAGGGCTAAACGGTCGGGGCAGATTTGGGAACGACTCTGTAGTCAGCAAGCAGTTTGACCAGCTGGTCAAACGAGCGAGTGAGAATCCATTCATGCCGTCCCCATCCGCCATCACAAGTAAATTCAACCGACACGCGCCATAGTGCGTGATGCGCAAGCCGCAACCACGAAAATTCGTCCATGATTGAATCGAATTGTCGGGGCGGGATTTTCACTGAATATTCCGTCTCAATCTGCTCGCGCCGAGCATTGATAATTGCTTGCAGATCGAGCTGCTGACGGAATTCGTCCATGCTGACGATGGTTGGTTCTTTGTGACCGATCATGGGCAAGATGATCGGTTCGGGGATTGCCGGGAAAGCGGGCGATGCTTCAGTGTATTCGTTGAGGATGACGAGACCGAAGCTCGGGCGAGCTTCTGGGAGAGTTTGCGCGCCCATAAAGATCTCCTTTCCAGGTGCTGTTGTGCACTGTTGCGAAGCTTATTGATCTGTCGGGTTGGCGATGTGTTGGGCTTTGTGAGTTTGTGAAGAAGTGGAGAAACGACGATTACTATAAAGTGCCACTTGTAGATGAGTTGAAGCAATGCTTGTCAACCAGTCTAAAGCTACGATTAATGCTGTAAATAGTGATACGAAATATCGATTGCTTATACGAGAAGCTCAGTCCAATAGAATAATTTATCCACAATTAATAAATTAATGCTGTGCACTAAGATTAGCGAGGTTGCGCTAATTGCTTAACACAGCAATTGCTAGCTATTTGTTTGTAATTAGGCAGTAACGCTTATAGGTTCTTTGGCCCAAAGAATAAGCTTGCTATCAAAAGGTGAACTGAGGTCGCCATTATGCGGCAATATTCTTATTGTGTAACCATGACGGCCGCTCTTGAAATATTTAATTGTGCCTGAAAATAAAGTTAAGGCACCTTTCTTTTCGTCCGTAACTTGCATAGGCAAAACTTCTCCATCAGTGATATCACCATCAGTATCAATTAAGCCATGATAAATCTGTACTGAAACATCATCAGGCGTTAAATCGCCCAGCTTTATCCAGGCCCGCACAATTAAGTCATCGCCAACTTTTATAACTCTATTATTGGATGACTCAACAGCATCTATTTGTAATTGTGACCAAAGATGATGAACTTTGTTTTGCCAATCAACTAATTTATTGGCTCGCTCCGCTCCATTAGCAAGAAAGTCTTTGCTTCGAGCCCCTGCTGGCACATACATGTTAAAAGCGTACTCTTGCACCATACGTTCAATGTTGAATACAGGACACAATTTACGCATAGATGTTTTCATACGATTGATCCAGGCGCGCGGCAATCCTTCCTGATCTCGATCATAAAAGCCAGGTATGAGCTCTTTTTCAAGCAGATCATAAAGAGCACCGGACTCCACTTCATCTTGGTATTGGCTATCGTCGTAAACTTCGCCTTTGCCTATTGCCCAGCCGGCATCGCTTTCATAGGCTTCATCCCACCAACCATCAAGGATACTGAGATTAAGCCCACCATTGAAGGCTACTTTCATGCCGCTTGTGCCGCTGGCTTCAAGAAAACGTCTTGGTGTATTCAACCAAACATCTACACCACCAACCATCCACCTAGCTACATTCATGTCATAGTCTTCTAAAAAGACAAAACGACGCCTAATATCTTTTTGACGAGAAAAACGCACTATTTGGCGAACCAGTTCTTTGCCAGGATTATCTTCTGGATGAGCCTTGCCAGCAAAAACAAGTTGTATTGGATAATCTTTGTTATTTAAAAGTGCAGCTAATCTTTCTGGATCTCTTAATAGCAAATTTGCCCGTTTATAAGTTGCCACACGTCTAGCAAATCCTATAGTAAGAATACTTGGATCTAATATTTCCAAGGCTTCTTTTAATTCAGCTGGATGAGCACCTTGTTCTTCTAATTGATTGCGAAAGCGATTACGGCAAAAGCTGACTAATCTTTGTCTGCGATGTTCGTGTATTCTCCACAGCTCCTCATCAGGAATTTCTTCTACTCGTTTCCACACTCTTTCATTGGTAACATCTTCATACCATTGTGGACCAAGATATCGTTCATACAATTCGCAAATTTCGCCTGATATCCAAGATCTAGCATGTATACCATTTGTAATGTGACTAATAGGAATTTCATTGACCGGTACTTGTGGCCATGCGTCTTTGAATAATTTGCGTGAAACATCGCCATGTATTTTACTTACAGCATTTCTTTTGGAAGAAAGATTAATGGCTAACAATGCCATACTAAAAGGCTCATTAGGGTCTTGGTTATTGCCGCGTCCAAGAGCAAGGAATTCCTCTTGTGATATACCAACTTCTGGGTAATAAGGTCCCCAATATCTATCGATAAGTTCAACACTGAATTTATCAATACCAGCTGGAACTGCAGTATGAGTTGTAAAAACTTGTCCAGCAGCAGCTACTTCTTTAGCTTGAGCAAATGGTATTTTGTGATCTCTGGTAAGCATCCTAATGCGCTCTAATCCTAAAAATGCAGAATGTCCTTCATTCATATGACAAACTGTAGGATGTATGCCTAAGGCATTAAGTGCTTTGATACCGCCAACACCAAGGATAATTTCTTGTTTCATACGCAATTCAGAATCGCCATGATAAAGAGCATCTGTGATGTCTTGATCTTGCTGCTGACTATTCAAAGAAATATTAGTATCTAAAAGATATAACGGAACACGCCCTACTTGTACTTGCCAGACTTGAGCATATACTTTGCGTCCAGGAAAATCGACTGAGATAACTACAGGGCTACCATCTTTCTCTTTTACTTGTATAAGGGGCAGATTATAAAAATCATTCATTGGATAACGTTCTTGCTGCCAGCCATCTTGAGTAAGATACTGTCTAAAGTATCCTTCTTGATAAACAATACCTACGCCAACCAAAGGCAAGCCTAATTCTGAGGCAGCTTTGATATGGTCGCCAGCTAAAATTCCCAAACCTCCTGAATATATAGGCAGAGCTTCAGATAGTCCAAACTCAGCAGAAAAATAAGCTATTGTTTCGCCAGATGGTTTAAATTGCCGCTTATACCAGGTGTTTTCATTGCGCATATATTCTTGATGCTTTTGATAAACGCGCTGCAGCTGACTAATAAAACCAGCATCATTAGCTCTATGATGTAAACGCTCTTGGCTAATCAGACCCAACATTAGGGCTGGATTATGCCCACATGATTCCCATAATGCATCATCAAGACGAGCAAATAATTTGATAATTTCATGTTCCCAACTCCAGCGTAAATTGAAGGCGAGCTCGCGCAGAGGCTCCAGAACTGGTGGTAAAAAGGGGATTACTTCAATATTGTGAATTGGCTTCAAGAACGACTCCTTAATTTATTTCGTTATACCCGCTTAATTCTAAACCCCCGATTAGTCTTTTGCATGAGATAAGCAAGAAAGGACAAAAACGAATTTACTACTTGGATTGTATTTAGCACTAGCTACGCTAGATAAGAAGCATAGAGTTAATTTCTAAAATTGTTAGCAGTAAATCTTTGCTAAGCCAATTAACGTATGTCTTTACAAGTCTCAGTGTTGCACCGTTTAAGTGGCACTATTGTTTATAAATACCCTTACAATCTGAAAATATCAAAAATAGACTCAATACTGCGAGTCAAACTGTCGGTATCATCGGTGTCGAAGTAGTCGTGGGCCACTGTTTCCTGGGCGGATGATATTTCCCCGGACATGGACACACGTCTGAGGCGATTTCGCCTGCCCATATTATCGAGGACTAAGACAGGATGAACAGCAGTTCTTCAACCATGGATGACTTTGTTGTTGCCATGAGGTCCGAGCGCAACCAATGCTCGGACCTCATGCACCTTCTTTTTGCACCTTCACTAATAAAGCAAATGTCTTTTTCTAAACAGGTATAATTGCTTTTGTTTTTATTACTTTTTCTATTGGTGTTTTATGCCCTCCCCAACTTTAATTGTCGAACAGTCTCGTACTAAATTTGCCTTTATCCTAAAAATAGGCGCCATACTGCGAGTCACTTCTTTATCTATTCTTTTTGCTGGTTGCTCAGCAATAGTATTTGCGGCCATAACTTTAGTTAAAGCCGCTGAAGCAAAGGGTGTAGCTGCTTCAGTTGCTGCTACGACTAATGCACCTGTTTTTTTGAATTTCAGCAAAATTATAGCCATAGCTGGCGTTGCCTTATTAATCGCTGAAGCGGCAGACAGCTTTTTTTCTCGCCGATATACAAGATTCAAGCTGGTTCAGTATATTGCTACTGCTGTGTGCTGTCTTTGTGCTTTTAATTTTGCTTTTGTCGTATCTCCAGAGATGGAACATTTATTGCCATATATCCACAATAGTGTCGGTATTCACGAAGCTTTTCAAAATTTGCATGAATCTTCAAGACTTTTGTTTGGTGGCATAATACTTTTTGCCTGGATATCACTAATCATGCCTGTGTTTCAAAATCATGAAAACAGTGAATCTTCTAAAGTAAGTTCACCAATAAAGACCAGCGATAAATCAAAAAAATAATCTTGAGTGCAAAATGAAATCGCACAAACGAACATATTTAGATCCTGTTCACCAAGATATTGTTCTTGATGGGGATATCCCGGAACAACGTCTCATAATTGATCTAATAGATAGCAAAGAATTTCAACGCCTAAGAAGGATTCAACAATTAGGAATAACTTCTTATACTTTTCAAGGCGCTGAAGGCTCACGCTTTACTCATAGCATTGGAGCAATGTATGTTGCCTATAAGTTTTTAAATAGTATTACTGCCAGTCAAAGTGTAATAAATCAATACGCACCTCTTATTTTAGTTTCTGCTTTATTGCACGATATTGGTCATGGTCCATTTAGTCATGTTACTGAAAAAATTATCAATTACCATCATGAAGATTGGAGTTGTCGCATCATTGCTGGCGACACTCAAGTACATAAGATTTTAGAATCGTACAAAGAATTTCCAAATTTAGCCCAAAGTGTTGTACAGGTTTTGCAAAAAAAATATATTCCCAAGTATGTTTCTCAATTAATATCTAGCCAACTTGATTGTGATCGTTGCGATTATCTTTTGCGAGACAGTTATATGACAGGCACAGCATACGGACAATTTGCCTTACATCGTATTGCTAGTGCTTTAGCAGTAGATGAAAAGGAAGACCGCATTTTAATTGTTGGTAAAAAAGGACAAACAGCCGTAGAAGATTATCTCTTTGCCCGCTATGCCATGTATGTTCAAGTCTATTCGCACAAAAAAAATCTAGCTGCACGCGGACATTTAGCCAGCATAGTAAAAAGAGCCAAATTTGCCTGGCAAACAAAAAAAGACAGTTGTTTTATGGACGACACTATGCAAGCCTGGCTTTTTGATAAAAATATTAGTGTAGAAAAATATCTGCTGCTTGATGATGTTTTATTGATGTATCACATCAAGCGCTGGTGCGAAGCAAATGATGTAGTCTTAGCTGATCTCGCTAAGCGTTTTCTAAATAGACAATTGTTTAAAGCTTATCGCATTCCTGCAAACGATCCTACCCTTATAAAAGATGTGCACAATAAAGCCTGTCTTGTGGCAAAGGAAAAAGGACTTGATCCAGACTATTATGTCGGTGTGGAATCTACAGATTTTCGCCCTTATGAGCATGAGCCAGGTAGTGCTCAACAGCAAGCCAGTATTATGGTATTAGGAGAAGATGGAAAAGTGCACGATTTATCTGCTCTGTCTTTACCAATTGGTGCCATGGTAAAAGGCAACTATCAAACCAGCTGGTTGATTTATTCTCCTGAAATAGCAGATAGTCTTGATGACATCGCTTTAGTGGCAGTGCCAGCCAGTTAGAAAAATTGCTGAAAAAATAAAAGAACAAAAAAGGACAAAAATCAAAGAATAGCGCAAGAAATAGTGATAGAGGACTCGTCTATCCCCAAGTCCTCTATCACCCTGTTTTCAGTGTTCTTCATCAGGCTTTTTACCCGTGTTTTTATCTTTGCATAGGCATCTCCTGGTTAGAGAAAAGATTGAGGGAAGTTTTGCTAGGGGAAAGGGACCGGTCTCAAGGTGGGTGCGTTTGCTGGGGACTTCACAGTCTTTTGTGAAATTGTCCCTTTCCCCTAGCTGTTACGATTCAAATACGGACTCGAACCAGCACAACAACCGACTCCGACTGGTAGTTGCAGTCCGATGAAAATGCAACTGCCAGCACCAACAGCCGCCTTACTTATTGGATTACCTTACTATTGCCTTACCTACGGAGTCTTACTAGTTGCCTTAACAAAACGGGTCTTAACTCTACCTGACTACATTAATCACGGCCACTTCATTTACGTCGCAATAGCAACGCAATAAATTAGCACTAATCAAGAAAAACTAGGGTGAGGCTTTATCTTTCATGGTTATCGGGGAGAAGACTCTTTAAATTTGGCAAATTACTGTTAGCAAAATCAACTTATTTGTTCAATAAACAAGTAATTGAAATCCTTGGACAGCTATCTGCCAATATTGTGCATATTCGCTTTAAACCTGATGGAGACGGACTTGTCTCAACTTGTCAACGACAGTCGCTGCTATTTGTATGTTCAATGTGTAGGTTCTTTAGTCATAATTTATAGATTCTTTCTGTATTAATTTCTGCTTTTACTTAGCGCTAGCCGCGCTAGGATATCTTGAATGTCATGATATAATAAATCATGACACTTTCGTGGGTCTGTGACAAATGTATGAACATCGAGCAAAAATAAATGAAAATGGCAGACTGGTAATTCCAGCCGCCTACCGAAAAATGTTAGGCATTAAAGCAGGTGATGAAGTCATTTTGCGCATGGATGAAGATGAATTGCATATTTCTAATATGCGCAATGCATTAAAGCGCGCCCGCAAGCTGGTTAAACAATACATACAAGCAGATATTAATTTGACTGAGAGCCTAATAAAAGATAGGCGCAAAGAGGCAGCCAGTGAATGAGGCTGTTCTGGATGCTTCAGCTGTACTTGCTCTTTTACGAGAAGAGCCAGGAAGTAAAGCCGTGGAGGGTTATTTAAGCAGAGCAGTAATGAGTACTGTCAATTTTTCAGAAGTAATCGCGCAACTTGTCAAATATGGCATGCCTGAAAAACTTGCTCTCACCACTATAAGCAATTTGAGTTTGCGCATTATTGCTTTTGACGAAGAAGCGGCTTATCAAGCTGCTATCCTGGTTAAAACCACACAAGCTGTTGGGTTATCGTTAGGTGATAGGGCCTGCCTAGCCCTTGCTTACACTTTGAAAAAGCCGGCTATTACCGCAGATAAACATTGGACTAAGCTTAATATTGATATTGAGATTAAACTAATAAGATAAGCCCAGGTTATACTAAATAAGCGCTGTCTGAAGCTGTAGCAACATAACTCATTTTCTGTATTCGACTCAAACGTGTATTCCTCTTTGTTCAGCTCGGATGTCTCATCGCCGTCTTTCGCTTTACTTCTTTCTACTAACAACTCATGTTTGATACTTTAACTGATCGTTTAAGCGCCGCTTTTAATGCCATCCGTGGCGACAGCCAACTTAATGCTGAGCATATAGAAGAAGCTATACGCGAAGTGCGTCGCGCACTTCTGGAAGCAGATGTTAGCTTGAAAGTGGTCAAGCTTTTTATTAGTAATGTCCGCCAAAAAGCTTTAGGTGCAGATGTTGTCCAATCTGTTACGCCTGGACAACAATTTATCAAAATTGTTCATGATGAGCTTGTCACCATATTAGGTGGCGAAAATGTTCCAATAGATATAAACGCAGACGCTAATGCCCCAGCAATAGTAATGTTGTTAGGCTTACAGGGCTCAGGAAAAACAACGGCCTGTGCCAAATTAGCTCTCAAGCTTAAAAATGAAGGCAATAAGCCACTTTTAGTTGCTTGTGATATTCAAAGACCAGCCGCAATAGAACAATTAAAAACATTAGGCAAACAAATTGATGTGCCAGTTTTTGCCCAAGAATCAGGTAGTGATGTTTTTGATATTAGTAAAGCCGCTATTGCTTTAGCTAAGCAAGAAGGTCTAAGTCCGGTCATTTTAGATACTGCCGGACGATTGCAAATTGATACCGAGCTTATGGCAGAAGTTTTGCTTTTAGAACGAGCCTTCAAGCCTAAAGAAAAACTGCTTGTGGTTGATTCTATGACCGGGCAAGAAGCTGTGCATGTAGCTGAAACTTTTAATACTCAACTTGATGTGAGTGGTATCATTCTCACCAAAATTGATGGCGATGCTCGTGGTGGAGCAGCTTTGTCTGTGCGCGAAGCTGTTGGTAAGCCAGTTAAATTTATTGGTACAGGTGAGAAATTACAAGATCTAGAAGCCTTTTATCCAGATCGTATGGCCAGTCGCATACTAGGAATGGGCGATGTAGTAAGCCTGGTAGAAAAGGCTCAGCAAGCCATTGATGAAAAAGAGGCGCAAAAAGTTGCCCAACAAATGATGCAAGGCGAATTTACTTTGGAGATGTTCATCAAAGCCCAAGGCATGATGAAAAAGATGGGCTCCATGGGTGACATCATGAAAATGATGGGTGTTGGCGGCATGCTTGGTATGAGTTCAAGCCAACAAGAGCAAATCGCTAGCCAAGGTGAAACCATGATGAAAAGCTACGAAACAGCTTATAACTCTATGACCAAAGAAGAAAGACTTAAGCCTCAAATTGTCGACATGAGTCGCAGACGTCGCATTGCTAAAGGTTCTGGTCTAAAAGAAAACGAGCTTGGGAAAATGCTCAATGAATTTGAAAAAATGCGCACCATGTTCAAACAATTCAGCAAGCTATTAGGCGGCTTTGGCGGACTGGGCGGATTGGCAGGTGGTGCTGGTGGATTATTTGGTGGTGGCGCTGCCCCAAATGCAACCGATCTAGCTGCTATGGATACACCTGCCAATAGATTGAAAGCCCAACAAATGGCCAAACAATTAGGCAATATGCAAACTCCTGGTAATAAACGCCCCAGCGCTAATATTCCTGGTTTTCCTTTTGGTGGACCAGGCGGCGGCTACTATAAAAAGAAAAAGAAATAGTTAAAAAGGCAAACCTAGCGCAGCTGGCGCATTGAGACGAACTCAATTTAACACTTGAAAAAGCGCTTATCTGAAAGAATACACAATAGACAAATTTCTTCAAAAAGCCCTATTAGTTATGTTCCATGGGACTTTAGGGATAAAGTCGAGAATGAATTTCACTTAAGTCATTATGCTCTGCCAAAAAGTTCTCTTACTCATCTCTTGAATAGTCGATAGCAAAAGGTTTAGGCTCCATTGTATTCATGATTGTATCTATTAAAATAAAGTCGCACCGAAAAATTTTTATCTAAATTCAAATCAAACAGTAGACTGTGTGTCTAGCGAATCGTTTGCCCCACATAGTGCAGATAAACATGCCCCGCGCTAGCAAGCTCTGAATTGGGTTCAGAGAATACTGTAGCGCTCCCAAGAAATACAGGAGAATCAATATGGGGGACCAATTGCAACCACAGGTGCCGCCATATTTCCTGCCCATTAACCGTTACATGTTTCGATGGGCAGGCGATCAAGTGGGCGATGATCGTCCGGTGTGCGCAGTCTATAAAAGTGGCGACACCTATGAGACAACCGCTGCCATCTCGCGTTACGAAGGTAGACGTATCTGGACTGTTGATGGAAGAAAGTATTTCCTCGGCAGCCCAGAACATTTGTACCTTCAATGGCTAGCATACCAGGGCTATGACTTGGATGAAACAAATCCACTCGCCCTACCACGCAACGACGTAACCATTATGGGGCCAAGTGAAGACCAAAACAATCCCTATTACTGCATCTTTCATGATGCGGCTACAGAGGGGGACGATCCTGAGGCGAGGGAGCGGCCTACGTCATTCCGTGACGAAGACTTTGCTCAACCGCAGTCCGCCGACGAATAAGACGCGACAATGCCCAAGCGCAAACCAGTTGCTACAAGCGGCAGACACCCGTGTGCATACTCATCCCATTTATATGCACGGGTGTCTGTCCGTTTTAGTTTTTATAGTCTCTGTATTTTTCTTGTCTCTTTTTTATCCACTTCACGTTATAGTCTTTTATTTTTTGTCGTTGCTTTTTGTTTTTATCATTCTGATTTAGACATTAACTTTGTCCGGGAAAGGCATTATTCACAATAATCTCACAGTAAAAAATTATTCTATTAAAAATGGGTTTAAATCCAGTGTCGACTTACTTTACAGCCAGACAATTTTGTCACTTACCAAACAATTTTAATAAGAAGCGCAAATATGTCTCCAGGGGATAAATCGCCAGAAAACCACAAGCCTGCTGCAAAGCAAGATATCGAAAATCAAGCTAGAGTCGTCCATGAGTGTCTTCCCGCGTCTGGTGCGGCAAATCCTTCTCAACCTGGAACTGGTTTTGCTAATAACGGACATGGGGTCCAAAACTACAATAAAGTTTTGCCCAAAGTTGAAATCACTAATACTCATCAAATAAAATCAGCCTATGATCAATTAACGCCACAGCGCATAAATACTATGAGCTTGAATGATGCCAGGGACGCTCTGCATGATATCAGTCAAGATTTAAGAGAGCGTGGCTATGATCCCAGAGAACGTCTTTTAGGTTTTGGCACAGAAAATAATAATCCGAATAATCCTTTTGCTAATCCCGAGGATTTGTATCGTCCTGATTCTCGCAATGTGAATCTTATCGATATTTGTCAACGCGCCGAACAAATTCAAGCAAACCGACAAAGAAATTATTCGCAAGACAATTTTTTAGCTGATTCACTTCCATTTAATGGTCTTGCGCAAGCAGATAAACGTAAAGCAGATCCTTTTTCTTTAAATAATCTACCAACAATGGACAAAGCTGCATTTGAGGCTCAAGAGCAAAAGTACATAGAAGGAATTTTGCTGGCAACTTCTTCACCGGAACAACAAAGACAATATGCACAATGGCAAGCTATAGAACACGAGCGCCAATGGGATCAATCGATGCGCCGTCCGAGTTCTCTTGAAGTCAGGCTAAAAACTCCTGTAGATCAATTAACTCCTGAGCAACAAAAAATTTATAGAGAGCAGCAAGACTTGCAAAAAGTTTTACGCACTGGCGACGCTGTAGCAAATCATATAGACCAACTTCAAGCAGAATATGACAGAAATCACTGGCATGAGGATAGTCATTGGTTTGGTGTTGACGATAAAAAATTCTTAGAAGATATACGTTCTCGGAATCCTTACAATATTAGCGACTACGACAAGTTCAGAACTCTGGCTACTGTAGATCATATTAGATCTAAAAATCCAGAAATTTTTGCTGCCAAAGATCTAGATAAACTCACTCCAGAACAACGTCAATTGCGTACAGACATAGAAACCCAAGAGAGTGCCAGTCGCCGCCAGCTCGTAGAACGCTTGCGTCATGAAGTAACAAAACTAGATATTGTTTTGGGTAATCAGCAAGGCAAGCAAGGGCTTGTTAGCGGTGCTGCAGACAGTCTAATTGGACACATAGGTACACCTGGGGGTTGGGGCGGAATGTTTATGGATTCCGATGCCACAAGTCAGGCAACCCAAGCCAATTTAGAAAAGGCCAGACAAGTCACTCAAAGCTTGCTGGCGCTATCTGAATTCAAAGGCAACAATGTGGATTTTGCCAAAGCTTATCAGGATCGTACAAAGCACTTGGGACAATCTTTAGAGCTTGTTAGTGATAATCTCGACAAAATGAGCCAAGCTCATCAAGGCCGCATAGAAGGAATATCTGATATTGTTTCAGCCACCGCTGCTGTATCTGCCATCATAGCATGTGCTAGTGCTGCTCCTGAAACTTTCTGTGGTTCATTGGTTGCAATTCCAGTAGTGGCACCGATGGCCGCAGGAGCAGCCGGAAAGACGATGACCAAATTTTTGGAATCTGGTACTTCTGTTACAGGTGAAGCCTATACTATGCCTGATGTATTACAAGATGCCAGCATAGCAGCTCTAACGAGTATGCCTTTAATGCCTGGTAACGCTCTGGCGAGAACCTTGATACAAGCAGAAAGCAAGGCTATCAAACAATTAGCTGTTACAGAAGTCAAACAATTAGTAATAACTGCAGAAAAGTCGACAATATGGCGCAGCATTCTGGCAAGCAAAACTCTGCTTAAAGACTTAGCTGAAAAGACTCCAGCAGAAATTTTCAACCTTAGTGCCAAACAAACAACTTATATTGCTAAACAAGCCGCAAAACAGGGCTTGGGATATGCTACCGCTGGTGGTATTGATGGTGCTCTAATCGGCGGAGCAAGAGGACTAGTTAAAGGAGAAGATCCTTTGGAACACGCCAGGCAAGGCTTGGTAGGCGGCGCTATTATGGGCCCAGTTATGGGACCAATTATCAAACATGGTGCAGGTTTAACCAAGAAAGGTTTAGATTGGTTGAAAACCAACCCAGCCCCCATTCACGAACCGCATGCTAATACTGGCATGCCTAAACCACAAACCAGCCCATCTTCAAGAACTCCTAGCGTGATGGAAATCCCCCGCCCATTCAACAGTAATATTCGTGACATGACTCCTGGACCAGAAGGACCTGGCGGTATGGGTGCTGCAAGTATAAGACCCAGTGATCTTAGTCGCGTTACTGTTAAACCAGAGGCGCCTGCACTTCCACGCATAAAAACTCCATCACAAAGGAGTGAGTCTCAGGTTGGTCAAAGATTTCAGTCTGCTCTGGATGAAGTTACAGGACCAAGCGGAAAGACTCTTACGGAAGAAGGATGGGTAGTAGAACTCTCAGACAAGGGCTCTGCTCGCGATCATATAAAAGCTGACATAGTAGTAAGAAATACAAAAACAGGAGATTATTACACTCCAGATGTTACCGAAAACAGAATAGTTGACGGACGTGGATTATCGTATAGATCTTCTTCCGCAGATAAGGCCGCTAAAGTTGTTCGTTCAAATCTTCACTGGGATTCTATTGTAAAACGAGATGATGTTTTAAATACGACAGACAAACAGAACCTTATTGACAGTATTTTTAAACCAAGCACCAAACGCAATGAGGCACAGCACCCATTGCCACCAAAAGAAGTACTACCACCCAATGAAACAAGAAGAGCTGTGGCGCAATACAGAGATAGTCTCTTACAGTCTAACGAACCAGCGTTCCAAGAATTTGGACGCAGTCTTAATGGTGCTGTTAGTTATCTAGAACGAGAAGCAGCCGCTCATTCCGCCAGAGTACAAACTGAAGCTACTATAGGGGCATTCAAAGAAAGTGGTGGCTATGACACTGCAGCTAATAATTTAAGAACAGCAGTCGAGAATGTAATAAAATTCAGAGTAAGGGCTCATGTGAGAGAGAGCATTACTATTGCATTAGACTTAGCAAGAAGGTCTGGTCAACCATCACAAATACAAGTCAATGCTCCTAAAGTTGGTGTGCCTTCTGTTCCCAGGCAAATCGTAAGTACCCAATCTTTACAGAGTAATGCTGGTAACAAATCAGGGCATCAGGTGGAGAGAGTAGGTGTTGATAGGTTGCGGTTAACTACTGATTCGGGACTACAAATTGATTGCAAAATTGATCGCACATCTATCAAATCTATAGTTCAAAATGAATGGAAAAAAGCAACTGATGGAATACCTCAAGATAAATTGTATGTAGTTGACCGCATTAAAAATGCTGTACAAAATATTGAACAAGATCTATTAAGTACAGAAACAATAGATGAATTGGTAGCTTCGATACGGGGGCAAAAAATCGGACAACTTTTAGGTGAAGATTTTAAAGATCCGCTTGCAAGATCTAGTGTCGCCAGCAGTGTCAAGATACCAGACAGTTCAGCACAAAATGACGCTGAATTAACTAAAGCAAGAACTGATGCAGCTAGAGTGCATGCAGTTGAAGCTGAAACAGTGCCAAAAGTTAAATCGGAATTACCAAAATCCAGGTCAAAAAGCTTAAATCAAGACACCGCTGCCCATCGCCCGGTAGACTCAGCTGACCAAGCACAAGACTTAGCTTTAAATGCCATTGCCAAGGAATTACAAAGACGCAATGTAACTGTTAACGAGGATGCCAATACCAGCAACGAATTGCAAAAGGTGGTAATTGACCTTATTACCGACGACCGCCTTGACTCCACAGTCAGAACTGCTTTAAAGGGCGTCAATAGAATATACCGAAAAGGCATGCCCGAACCAGTTATCCAAAGCATCAATCAATCTGTATACAGTGCGATGCATAAATGAACAAAAATCAATCTTCCTGCTGTTGGGCATCCCTGTCTCTTTGCATCCAGCAACAACTAAGACAATTTCTATTAAGAATTAATAGCTCGCAGCAGCCGGTAGCCAAATGGCTGCTAAAATAAATCTCTCTTGCAATGAACTTATGTTTATTGCGCTCTGCTGCCTTTGACGCATGTTGCAGGCAGTGACAGATATAAATAAGGAATTTCTTGTGGTTAAAATCAGATTAAAAAGAGCCGGCGCTCCTAAAGCACCACATTATAGAATAGTAGCTGTTGATAATCGCAAACGCCGCGATGGTATGCCAATCGAAGAACTTGGCTATTACAACCCTAAGACAAAAGAACTCAAAGTCAACAGAGAAGCTGTGGAAAAATGGACGAAAACCGGAGCACAACTAAGCGACATGGTGGCCAGCCTTTTAAGAAAAGACGCCGCTGGTCAAACTACGGCCAAAGCGAGTTAAGCAACTCGACTGCGCCTGAAGAATTGGCCGAATACATTTTTAGAGTACTTGCCCGTGATAATGACATGGGTACTCTCCATTTCGAAAGAGAAGAAGTACATCCAGGACGTAGCCGAGTGACTGTAACTTGTGACCCATCTGTTACCGGACGTTTAATTGGCAAAGATGGACGCACAATATCAGCATTGCGCACACTCATTCGTGCTGCTGCTAGTCGCTACGATAAACGTATTGATATTGAAATTGCTTAATTCGCCTTTTACTTTTTATGCATGATTTGCATGATACGCAGAGCTGCTGCTGCTGCTCCAAAGCCATTGTCTATATTTACTACAGTAACTCCAGATGCGCAGCTATTAAGCATAGTAAGTAATGGTGTAACACCAGAAAAACTGGCGCCATAACCAACCGATGTTGGCACAGCGATGACTGGTATGGCAAGCAAACCAGCCACAACGCCTGGTAATGCTCCATCCATGCCAGCCACAACAATACACACAGAGCAGTCTTTAAGTTGTGGCAAAACATTAATTAGACGATGCAATCCAGCTATGCCAATGTCATTTTGTCTTTTGACAGCAACTCCTGCTGCCTGCAAATAAATACTTGCTTCTTCAGCAACAGGTAGATCAGCTGTTCCTGCTGTTACTATACTGACTGTAAAATCTAACTTTGGTTTGCCAGCCAATTCTCCCCAGAACAAAATATTGCCTTGAGCGAAATAACTTACTTCTGGCATTTTTTCTTTTATAAACTTTGCTTGTTCTGCACTACATTTGGTGCCAATAATAATATTATGATTTTTGGTCAGCTCTAGGGCTATAGCTATTATCTGTTCTGGTGTTTTGCCGAGGCAAAATATAACTTCTGGAAATCCTTGTCTTAGCGCCCTATGAGTATCTACTCGAGCAAAATCCAAATCTTTGAAAGGCAGATGTTGCATTTCACTATAAACAGTTTCAACGCTTGCATCACCTTGAGAAAGCTGTGTTAATAGTTTTACTACTTTATCTTTATCCAATGTTTTTACCTGGTTGTAAGCACAAATGATGGGTGTTTGCTGCGTATTTCGATACGGAATGATCAGTTAGATTGTCTAATTATATTTGCTGATCCCTGTTTGTATCCTTCTGGCTCTACTATGATTTGTTTGTAACCTAATTCTTGCAATTTTGTTTTTACTCTAAGCTCATTATTTGGATTAGCTAAAAATAGAGCAAGTTCGTCCTGACCAATTTCAATTTTGGCTACATCTTCATAATGACGCACTCTGACTTGTTTTACACCAAATTCTTTTACTATGGATTCAGCCTTATCTACTTGTGATAGTTTCGCTACGGTAATTGGTGTAAAAGTAGGAAAACGCGAAGACAAGCAAGCTGCTTGCGGCCTATCCCAACTAGGCAACCCAGCCTGTTGGGCAAGAAAACGAATTTCTTCTTTGCTTAGTCCAGCGGTTTGCAATGGACTCAAAACTTTGAATTCAGCTGCTGCTTGATGTCCAGGTCTAAAGTCAGCTATGTCATCAAGATTAGCCCCGTAAGCCAAATAAGCTATGTTTGTTTCTTGTGCTATTTTTTTCATACAATTAAACAGCTCTGTTTTACAAAAATAACAGCGCATCTCATTGTTGACTTTATACTCAGCTTTTTCAACTTCATCTGTTTTGATTTCAATTACATGCCAATTGAATTGCCAGCCTTGTTGCCGAGCAAATCTAAGTTCATCCTCTGCCAAACTGGGGGATATAGCAATAACAATCACAGCCTTGTCTGCCAATTCCAGGCGCGCATAATATGACAGCAACGAACTATCAACACCACCGGAGTAAGCAATCACAATACTTCCAAGAGAACGCAACTGACTGCGCAAAAGAGATTCTTTTTCGTTTAATACGTTTAAATCCATAACCTTATTTTAGGACATTTTTAAAATAGATTCAGCACGAAGAAATCAAGCGTTAGCGCGCTTAGCGCAAGCATTACTCAATAAATTAATATACTTGATTAACAAGTATTTAAATGTGTTGATAAGGTTATATATCGCCATTGTCTTCCACTTAGTGCCATTCGGCAAAGTGTCTCCAAAAAACTAATACTTGATCTCATTACCGTAAGCCATGTAGATATTAGATGTTTTCTCTTTATTGTTTTGGGAGTTTTTTAGCCTCATCTGGATTTATTTCCTCGTTTCTTCGGCACTAGCCATCGCGGTTGGTACCGTGTTGGCGTAACAAGGAGAGCAGCGATGAAACCAGATCTTCCTATTGCTGGCAACGAGGCTGCTGATACGAGCAGTGATGCGTCTGTGTCAGCGAAAGATTATGCCGTTCTCAATTCAAGATTGCCCGCACGCTTTATGCTCACAGCGCAAAGTCGTGATACTCTTTACCACTGGCTTCAGCTCAACGAACCAGCCAGTGCCGAACTCTGGGAGGCTGGTTGGAGAGTTCCAGCCCCGCCAGAAAACCTGCCACCAATGCTTGTTCTCCTGCTCAGTAAACACATTGGTACAAGCATGCAGGCTGAAGCAAACTGCACCGAATTGCCTAGCTGGCTCTTTCAGCCCGTTCAAGTGCTCTATAGCAGCGAAAAGCCGCTGGCACTTAATCTGGCCTTTAAAGAGCGAATTCCAAAAACGGTCCCTCCGGCATACCGTTTTTGCCAACTCAGGTCGCAAGGAATTCTTTGGTACTTGACGATGTTCCTGCCTGGATCTGAAGCCGAAATCCAGAGGATTGAACATGCCAAAGTCAACGGGAAGCCAACCAGGGGCGAGTTTTGGGTTCTGCATACCCCTTGCGCACCAGACTGTTACATCGATCTTGTGAGCGATGCCGCTAATAATTGATGAGTCTACCTGCCACAATATATTTCATAAATACCGTGGCAGGTAGACTTAAATACAGTTTTTGACAGTCACTTACAATCTTTGTTTGGCTTTTTTGTTGCTGTCTGTGCAAATGCAAGCAATGCCAATTGCCTAAGCATGGCTTATATCGATAACAGCAAGTTCTGAGAGCCGGGCTGCGCCTGTATATGCTCGTTTGTAGTATAAATCTGAGCAGCGGTCAATCACTACGCCACTGTCTTTCATTTCACCACGCGTTTGTATAAAAGTACCATCACCACATGCGATACCTATATGATCTACTTTCCCTGTTTGTTTGATGTCAAACACTACTATGTCTCCGGCTTGCAGCTCTGCTTCATCTAACGCTTTTCCTTCGGCAATCTTAACGAAGCGTTTATCGTCCCATTGCAAATAAGAATCACGCAATAATTGCACACCATTTAGTCTGTAGGTAAGCTGTGTCATTCCTGAACAATCCATACCAAAAGGCGAACTGCCGCCCCATAAATATGGAGTGCCCATTAAGTGCTTAGCCAGATCTACAGCTCGTTTGCCTAATTTGGCAATCATTTGTGTGCGTTCATCACTGTTGCTTGCCAACCATTTTTCTTCAAAAATAGATTCATTGGCAAATGTTTTGGACCACAAAGAAATACAGTTCTTATGCACATAAGCTTTTTGTTTGTCTGGCAATATTATTTCAACAAATGGATCAACGTCATTATTAGTTTTTGCTAGACGTGTACCAATAACCAATTTAGTAAGCAAAGACGAGTTTTCATCAGGTTTTGAAAAAACTTGAGCAAATAAAGTTTTTATGCAAATAGTCTCATAAGCAGAACGATCCCAAACCTCTGTTAGTCGTGATTTTGCAATCCAACCATGATACAAGTCAGGCGTTTGTACATAACAATAATCATTTTCTGTTTTTTCTGCGTGAACAATTGTGCCAGCAATTGCTTGTGAATCTAGCGCCGAATCTGGATCCGCTTTCTTCATCATGTTTGCTACATTTTTAACGACAAAATATTCACTCATTAACAAACCAAAATTATACTTAAATCAAGCATTTTAACGTAACTTACACGGTTGGACACCATGCAATAATTCTAACGCACGAATTGTTTTTTTTGCGATTGTAGGCAATATCCAATAATCTCTAGCATGGTTACTAACAAAAACAACAAGAATAAATTTAATACCATTTTCCAACTCTATATAAGCAGCATCGTGTCTTGCGGTACTCATCCAACCAGCTTTAGACCATAATTTGGACCCTTTGGGCAAACAGCCACCCATAAAACCTGTAGCTTGATTATCAACATCATCTGATGGTTTAGTAAAATCACGTGCTAAAAGATCCAGCATTACTTTGCTTCTTTTTTCGTTGATGCATTGACTAGTGACAATCTCAGCCATTAAGCGCGCTGCTGCATTGGTAGTTAGCTTGTTGCGATTTTCTTTTTCTTTGCCAACAAACACCCGTTCACGCCCGTATGGACCATCTCCCCACGTTTTTTGATTGGCATTGATATTCTTATAACCAAGAGACTGAAAATATTTATTAACAGCATTGCGTTTTTCTGCCCATTGCGCCATATCTTGCTCAGACAGCTCAGGTCCTGCTGTAGTGCCTGTTAGTAAATCTAAAACATAATGTGTAGCATCATTTGACGACTCGATGATCATGTCTGCACAAGCACGTTTGAGTTCTTCAGTATCTTTTAGTTTTCCGTCTTCCAGCCATCTGTGAACGGCTGCCAAATAAAAAAGTTTGACAATACTAGCAGGAAATATTGGCTCTTCCCCGCGATGGTTGGCAATAGATATTGTGTCTAGGCTAATACTTGGTTTAGCCTTTCCTTGACTCTGCTCTAAGCCTATTTGATTAGTAAAGTCTATTAAAGAAACAGCCAAATCACTGGCTTGCAAATTTGTATCGGCAAATTGTTCAATAGTTTCTTTGACTACTTTATTTACGATTTCGTTGAGGGTGCCTACTGCTTGCATAGTTATTTGCCTGCTGGAGTGGTTTGCAGAAATTTTAGCACGCACAATATACACAATAATTTTCTCTTCTTTGAAAGTATACGGCAAAATCAAGCGTCAAAAAGATTTAAAAGTCAAAAAAGATGAATTAGCATAGGGGGAGTCTCACAAGGTCATCAGAAAATACAAAGTGGAATAAGGAAAGAAAGTCACGAGGCAGTGTTGATCGAAAGGTCAACACTGCCTCGTAATGGCGCTTTAACTTTCCGAGATAAGCCAGCCCGGGGGGCGCGCGAGAATTGTTCTCCTCGGATTTGGGGAGTAAAGAGCCGGCGCGGACGTCGTCACCTCATTGTTTTATGGCGACGGTCGCTCGACTTGACATAGTATGCCGAGAGCTTCGCGCGATTATGTTTGGCGCTTCGCCGCTGCATCTCGCCCACCAAACGCTGGTCTGGATAATTTGGGCGAGATGGATATCCGAAGGTTCGAGAAGAGAACGTGAGAATTGCGGCGAGTGCGCTGGATCTGAATCTGCCGCTCCAAATCATGCCGCTACTCGTATTCATAAGGTTTCTCCAATTGGGATTGCCGCGCCGAAACCTGGTCCCATACAGGTTTTGTGAGTTACGCGCTTTCCCAGGGAACCCTCGAGGATTCGAACTCCGGACCTCTCTTGCTGGACCCTCTTCTAAGCAGAGAATTGCTAGCTTGGCGCGGCCCACAATTCTGCTTATCCAGGGACAAGAGTGCTCTACCGCTGAGCTAAGGGCTCCATGTTCGGGGCGACATCACTGATGTCGCCCCTGGGTTGTTGTTGTTGGCGTGTTGGTTACGCCGAGACCTGATTGATGGACGCCGTCGTCCGGTCCCCTCCGTCCTCGTCAAGCTGCGCCAAGACAGAGGCTGTTGTTGCCTTTGTTCTTGCTGCCACTCGTCGATGACTCGACACGTCCGGAAGCGGGACCCGGTTTCGGGCTTTGCGCTTCACCGGGTTCTCCTTACGGTTGGTGTGAACTGTGGTGGAACACGCGTCCACCTCGTCGTCCGACAATGCGCGCCTGAAATGCTTGGGTCCGGTGCCCCTCTTGAGGGTGCGCTCGCGCGTCGGACGCACTGCTCGCTGTTCTTCGGTTGCTACCTCCAGCAGCAAGACAAGGAGTTCTCCCGACCTGTCGCCCTTGTCCGCCAGGTAATCGTGCAGGGACTCCAGGTCGATCGTCCACTTCCCAGATTGGAGTTTGTCGAGGATCAAATTGAGTACCCCGACGAAGCCACCGGGATTGAGAGGCAGGGCGCAGACGCACTCGATGAACCGGCTCCACTGACCAGGCTTGCCCGGTTCAGGCGTCTTCAATGCTCTGACAGCCCTGCTGAGCCTGGACGCTTCTGCCTTGAGCCCAATGGGATCGTCGCTGAGCGCCGCCATCCCTGTGGCCGCCGCCAGTATCTTGACCATCAGCTCCGCCGACAGAGGCTCGCCAGATGGGTAGGCGAGGATGGCCATAGGGTCGACCATCCAGCCCTTCGCCCTGAGCCGATCCACCAGCAGACGAAGGGTGGCGACGAAGCCGGAGTCGACGATCGGGAGTCCCAGCACGGACTGGGCGAATCTCCTCCAGCCGGCTGCGTCGGCCGCTTTCGGAACCCAGAGGGCGGCGACGGCCTCGACCATCGTGGTGTAGGAACTCTTGGTCGCGGCGACTGGGAGCGTGTCTTGTCGTGTCGTCGTCTCTCCGCTGCCTCCTTTAGCTGCTTGCGCAGGCGGTTTGATGCTCTTGTTGTTGCGATCGCCTGGGAACACCACCCGCGTGCGAACCGGCACTCGATTCGTCCTCCCCCCCGTGGTAACGACCTGAGGCGCACCGTGGACCTTGGTCTTGTGTCCGTTGTGTCCCACTTCCCCGTGAACTTGTCCGCGCATCGTGATGTAACCTCGAAGTGAAAACTCTGACATGACACCGGATGCAATCATCGATCCAACCGATTGATTGAACATCCGGTATGACACCCGTGGGATTCGAACCCACAACTTTCTCCCTTACAAGGAGAGATGCTCTGCCAGTTGAGCTAGGGCGCCAGTATTCGGAAAGACGCTACACGGCGTCTTTCCGAATCAGACGAAACAACCGATTGTCACACATTACCGCTGAGCAATCACGGCTCCCAGATCTCATCCGAGGCTGTGAGACCAGCCAGACCGGAGCTGCCCGATCGAGGCGAGGACGCCATGGTTGAACCGCCTTTTTCTTTGATGGCGACGTTGGTCACCGGTAGGAAGAGCGGCAGGACCTGAGGATGAACCCGAAAGAGGGCATCCAGCGTCAGGATGAGAGACTTGGCCGGGCCGTGGGTGGCATGGGCGTCCCAGGAGGGCAGCTCGAGACCTTCGATCTCAAGCGCTGTGAGTCGTTCGTGGATCGTGCCATAGATCCCTTCTGCCACACGGATGAGGCGGTCACAGGCACGTGTGCCTGCGCTTACCAGATTGCAGAGGACATGTTGAGCCCTCTGAAGTTCTTCCCGAAGCTGTTGAACCGTGATTTCAGGAAGCTTAGCGATTGCCGCCAAAGGAGCGAGTGCAGACGATTTGGACATTGATGCTATCCCCGAGTTATGTTCACTCAAGCCGGGTTTTCGAGCGTTATTGTCGATTCCATATCGAACAATGCCGCCACTCGAATCTACCCACGTACTCAACTATTTTTCCGATGCGCAGTATATCGGACCAGACTTCAAGACCTCCTTTCAATAGCCGTTCTCTTCACAACGCTAAAAAAGCGTTTGTGGAGAATGACTGTTAGGAATGATGTCTACTAAATAAGAGTCCTGCGTAAAATTCGGAAGAATTCGTTAAATACACTTTCAATTTAATTTTTCACTGCTGACATCACAAGCAAATATTTATATTTGTATGTCGAAAAAACGTGTCCAAAAACAGCATACAGTTCATATATACCAGTACGATTCGCCACGGGCAGAGACTTTCGTCATTGCCAAGCTTTGTGGTTCGCACAGACGTGCATAAGAGTTAAGACACAGTTTAATAATTAAAAAGTTCAATTTACAATTACGCTAACTGTAGATAGCTTCGCGAAAGCTCGCGCCATTGCGCTTCTTAGTCTAGTAATGTATATAGGCTAGCGCAATTCACTCGCTTGTAAAGCAGTTTATTTAATCTACCTGATTGGCGGATTTTAATTGTTCTAAAGACCCATTATTTGGCCAAATTATTGATAAGGCTAATTCAAAAGATTCTCCTGGCAGTCTAATGATTGTGAAAAGAGGCAGGAGCAGTCGCATATCATCAAGCCTTAACTGCCATTTTTATCCATTTGCTAATTGGCCACTCAATTTGCTACAAATAAACAGAATTTACTGACAACTCATTCTTTGGAAGTTAAGCCGCAGCTATTTTTGCAACCATTTCTTCTTTCGATATCGTTACTTTTGGAGTGACGAGAAGAAAACTTGGTTGTGAACTTGCTCCAGCTCAATAATATGCCGTTCACGTCTCTAACGCCCAAAGGGCAGGAACACACAGATGGCTCACAAGATTGGTGGTTCGGGTCAGGGTGGCACGGGCAATCTCGACGACCGTTTCAGCGATGGCAACGATCCTTTCAATCGAGGCAGGGGCGGTCGTGGGGGCTATGAGTCTGGACAGTTGGTCCAGGGCATCGAGTCTCAAATTCAGACTCCAGACAATGCAAGCGATTTTAGTTTTGTCTGGCGCCCCATGAGGGAGTACCCAATCAAGACTCTTAAACAGAAGATGAAAATCTTCATTGTAGAAATCTGGAAGGGACTCCAATTCAAAGGAAAGAGAAGATGGCGGTCATACACACTGATCGCAAAGATGACCAAGTGGACCAGACTGGAGGCCTATCTCGACTTCGACACATGCCAAGTCACGGTTGCCGAATTGTTTCTCAACCCAGCCGCATGGCCGCCGGGCTTTGGCATCTGCATCAAGGAGTCTGGGCAGCAGCCGGCGATGGTGGCTTACCGGCGTAGCGATAAGCCCAATGCAATTCTCATCCTGGAGGAAATCGAGGCCCAAGAACTTATCAGGTCCGGCGGCAAACGAACAATTAGGGACACCATGGACCTGAGTGCAGCCGATTTTGCCGAAATCGGCTTCCTTCTTGAGGCGGGCAAATTCGATCAATTCCTTGCTGTTGCCCGAAAGGCAATCACCAAGAAAGGTGGCAATGGCTCTCAAGCTATCCTGATCATTGGCGAGACCCCTGAGCCCATGACCAAGGGCGACGGGTCCACGGTCGATTGGGAGTGGATGATGCCTCGTCCCAGACAGATTGCCACCGCCGAAGAATTTGATTGGTTGTTCGAGCGTTGGCGGGAGTCGTTTGGCTTTCCAGATGATCCCTCTATGGTTCTTGCTGTGGACAGTACATACTTCGACGCGCCGCCAGTTTCCGATGACTGGAAGGATAGCAAATAGGTCGAACCGACCTTTGATCTTCGGACACCTATCAAGCCTGGCTATACTTAAGCAAAAGGCAGTAAGCGTGACCATCTCTGGTGCGCTTACTGCCTTTTCGACCTTTTTCACTTTCTAGTCTTTCTCTTGACTTTTACATATAGCTTAGCTGGCGCTAGCTTTTTCTCACAAATATCTCATTCTTGACATTTAGAATTTCTATAGAAGTCATAAATACTCCCTTATTGGAGAACTTACTATTTAGTCCTTTTGATTGGTTCTTTTGACGCTCCTTCTGGGCGGCTCAATTACTTACTATTCCATACTCTTTGTTGGAGACACATATATGATATTTACTTCTGAAAAAGTCAAAATCTTTAGAAGACGCTTGAAAAAACAACTTTCTAAAAGTACTCCTTATTGGGGAATCAGCCGCAGAGCCACCAATTTATTGCCTGCACCACAAACGACCGCAGATGTTCTTTTAAAAGGCGCGTCTATTAATGGCTACAGTAATTTACTTTTGTCCTTAGAAGCTAATCAAAAATCTGGCTGTCTTATCATTCAATCTGATAAAAGCAAATCGCGCTCAGGCATTCTTATTTTCCGTGGGCGCATCCTTGGTTGTATGTACGGACAAAAAAATCTTAAAAACTATCTTTTTGAAAATCAAGCTTATGAGCGGGCATTGAGAGATTTACAAGGCAATAAAAAAACAGTTGACGTTTACGGATTAAAAGATGAGCTTGTTATTGCTGCATCATCGTTATTTCATGGACCAACATTTGAAGAGCCAGATATGCCGCCCACCAAATTCTTTGATGAAGTGTTGGCTCAACTTGTTGAATCAAATGTGCCAGGCTGCATAGTTATGACTGACAAAAAAGACGATTCAACTTATATGGTCTATATTTTTGCAGGCAAAATGGTTGGCATTCACTGCAGCGTTAAAGGATGGCTGCAACCAGACCTAGCCACTGTTTATAAATATCTCAACAAGAAGCCTGATCAACGCATTCAAGCTTGTATTTTGCCATGCCAAAATGTGGTTGAAGTCAATCAATATTCATTCAGTTTGTCTGGATTGGGTGATAGAGACTTCAGCAAATCTAAATCTACAGACAAATATGATGTGTTGAATATTTTCTATTTATTGCGCATGGACAGAGAGCGTATGTCGGGCTTTACTGGCTCAGCCAATATAATTCAAATGGACAAATTCTTGCCTAAAGTGACACGAACTCATCATAGATTTCTCAATCGTTTGAGTGTAATTGGTAGCTTTGCTGTTCGTCCATAAAACAAAAGCACAAGAAATACAAAAAGAATTAGAGACTCTGGACGAAAGTGTTAGTCTTCGGACTGCGCGCTTTCCAATTCCTCCTTTCGACTTGTCAAAAAAGTGAAAAGTGAAGGTCGCCATCGCTCTTCATGATGATGGCGACCCAGGGTGTCCTTTGCTTCCTGCGATCTTGTTAGTGCCCACGCTGTTCATGATGAGTTGCGCATGGATGCACTTATGAGTGGCGATGCCGAGCCGGGTGTAACTCACTCCCCGACTGGGTTCCGTAACGACTGTAGCTCGCGCTGGCGACCCAAATGACTGCCAGGATGACCAGCCCGATGACTTTGCCTGTAAGGAGAATGAGTTGCAGCGAAAGCAGGAGCACCGCGACCACCACAGCGATGATCGCTGCGAAGACGATACCATGTCGCCGCTGGTACTTGAACGCCTCGCTGATCACTCCCACGGTCTCCTCTTCCCACTCGCGCAATCCGGACAGAACAGAGTCCCACATAGCCGCCATCCTTTCTAGTTAGCAGCCTTGGGGTCATCCGACTCAACTACTAATTACGCTCGTTGCTGAGAATCTCGCCTACTATCAACTCCGAAGCCCTCCTTTCTCATCTTGCAATAGATGCAAGATGCATGCTGAAGTTGCGGAAGCAGTAATTAAATGATGCCGACCGATGGAAAGGGACGCGATAAAAACATCTTTAAACTCTCATAAAAGAAAAGTCTAAATCAATACTTCTCGAACTACTAAACTCTTGGATTGGAATCAACCAGGAAGCATAAGTGCGCTTGTAAGCATGCGGAAGCTGCCACCTGCAGCTCATACCCAGAAGCCAAGGCTTTGCGCCAATTCAAAACTTAGTCTAAACTCATTGCTTTTTTGCACATTAATCTTTCCTTTAAGATCTAGCGCAACTGCGCTAGATCTTTGATTCGCTCTTATTAATTTGACTGAGCGTACGAAATAGCGTACGCTATTTAAAGTGATGGAGATATGATTATGCGTAGTATGCGTGTTAGCGAAGCCAGGGATAATTTATACAAATTAGTAGACGAGGCAGCACAAACGCACGAACCAATCATGATTACGGGCAAGCGTGGCAATGCTGTGATTATCGGCGAGGATGAATGGCGCGCGGTAGAAGAAACGCTTTATCTCTTATCTGTGCCTGGAATGAGAGAATCTATTGTTGAAGGCATGAAAACACCTGTTGAAGAGTGTGAAAAGACTCTTCAATGGTAGATTGGAAAATTGTTTATACAGCTGCGGCTGTCAAAGATGCTAAAAAGCTTTCGCGAGCTAAGCTGCAAGAAAAAGCAAAGCAATTGATCAGCCTTTTAAGTAAAGATCCTTTCTCCAAACCTCCTCCTTACGAAAAACTCGCAGGCGACCTTACCGGCGCTTATTCGCGTCGGATAAATATAAAGCATCGATTGGTGTATCAGGTCTTAAAGCGAGAACATACAGTTAAAGTTTTGCGTATGTGGACACACTACGAATAATCCACTACACTCTGGCTCCGGCTTTAACTTGAGATCTCAATTGATCTGAATTTGCAGCGCTTCCGCGCACACCAAGTATTAACTCAGTTGTAAGCTGATCTAATTTTTCATAAGGCAAACCACGTTTAGCCAATGCTTCAGTATCAAAAGTGGCAGCCTTGAGTTTGCTTGCTTTATCTTTACTGTATTTATTTAAGCCATATTCATCAGTACCACCAGCAGCTTTTATATCTCTAAGCAATTCTTGAATCTCTGGATCGCCAGCAAATTGGCGTGCTTTTTCTTTCAGAATATTGTAAGTACGCATGCAACCTAGAGCGAATGACCAGACACCTTCTTCGTCTTCAGTGCGATAAGCATGGGCATCAAAGTGCAGTGAGCCTTTATAGCCAGACTCTTCTAATAGTCTGACCAAATGGAACATAGGCTTAATGCTTTCACTGCCAAAACGTAAGTCTTGATCGTAGCGACCAGGTTTTTGATCATTTAAATCAATGTGATACAACTTGCCTGCATCAATTGCTTGGGCAATGCCATGATAGAAATTGAGACCACTCATTTGTTCATGGGCCACTTCTGGGTTTACGCCTACCATTTTTGGCTGATCCAGGGTTTCAATAAAAGCAAGCATGTGACCGGTTGTGGCTAAATAAATATCACCGCGTGGTTCGTTTGGTTTAGCTTCTAAAGCAAATTTGAAATTGTATTTTTGTTCAGCATTGTATTCGCACAAATAATTTATGCCTTCTCTGTACCATTTAAGGGCATCCAAAGCATTTTTGCTTGCGTCTACTTCAACACCTTCTCTTCCACCCCAAAGCACAAAAACTGATGCGCCTAGATCGGCGCCCAGGTCCATGGCTTTCATGGTTTTTTGTATAGCGAAAGCTCTTATTTTGGCATTGCTGGCAGTAAAAGCACCATCACGGAAAATCGGATGATAAAAAAGATTGACCGTAGCCATTGGCACTTTCATATCATAGTCTTTCAATGCTTTTTTAAACTCAGCTACGATTTTGTCTGTTTCAGCTGGCGTAGCATCAAATGGCACTAAGTCATTGTCATGTAAATTTACACCATATGCACCAAGCTCGGAAAGTTTCTTCACTATATATGGTGGCGCTAATGCTGTCCTTACCCGATCACCAAATGGGTCTCCACCACGATTACCGACAGTCCATAGTCCGAACGTAAAACGGTCTTCCTTTTTAGGGGTAAATTGATCAGCAATTACTTTAGTCATTTTATTTGCCTCACTGGGATGGAATAAGCGTCAATATTCTATCTTGCTTATTGCTTAACAATTGCCCAGATGCAACAAATTTAATTAGCCTAAATTGCATTTAAAACTATCGAACTACTTTACAGCGACTTTCTCTGGATGTTTATGCTGCAAATCTTTTGTCATTTGTCCTATGCGCTTAAAATCATTTTTCAAACTATGATAAAGGTCTTGATAAATACTAAAACCGCGTTGATAGGTCTTTGCAGCTTCTTTATCAAAGTTCGTCTTACTTACAACTTCAATTGTCGCTTCACATGCTTCTTCAATAGATTTATATGCGCCACCACCCACAGTGGCTAGTAATGCAGCACCAAAGGCTGATCCTTTTTCTGCCTTTAGGCTAACTACATCACACGCAAACACATCGGCTTCTATCTGGCGCCACAATGGACTTTGTGCACCTCCGCCACCAGCACGAATTTCATCTATTGGTACACCCATTTCTTTGATAATCTCTAGACTGTCTCGCAAAGAATAAGCAACCCCTTCTAATATTGAGCGCGTCATATGCCCACGTCCATGTTTTAAACTTAGTCCTATAAAACATCCCCTAGCATCGGGGTCTGCATGTGGTGTTCTTTCGCCTGACAAATATGGCAAGAAAAATAACCCTTCACTGCCAGCTGGCACAACTTCTGCTTCACTGACTAACTTTTCAAATGTTTTGTCTTTGCCGAAGGCTTCTGTTTCAATTTCAAATTGACAAAGTTTTTTGGAGAACCATTCTAACGAACCACCACTTGATAAATTCACTCCCATCATATGCCATTTGCCAGGCACTGCATGACAAAAAGTATGCAAACGTCCGGCTGGATCAATTTCCATTTTGTCGCTATGAACAAAAACCACGCCAGATGTACCAATAGACGTAGACAATAATCCGTGTTTGACAATACCATTGCCAACAGCACCAGCTGCACAATCTCCCGCCCCACCAACAACCACACACTTTGTAGTTAATCCTAACAATTGAGCAACTTCTTGCGTTAATTGTCCTGTTATTTCTTGCGATTCATAGCATCGGGCAAATAACTTTGCATCTAGATCTAACATGGTTAATAACTCTTTTGACCATGTACGTTTGGCTACATCAAGCAATAACATTCCGCTGGCATCACTTACATCTGTAGCAAATTCACCAGTTAGACGTCTGCGTATTTCATCTTTGGGCAGTAATACTTTGCGCAATTTGTCAAAGTTTTTAGGCTCATGATTGCGCAACCAAAGAATTTTTGGAGCAGTAAAACCTGTTAAAGCCGGATTTGCGACAAGTTTAATGAGCTTTGCGCGGCCGCCCGTTAAGCGTTCAATTTGTTCGCATTCTTGAAATGTGCGTTGATCATTCCAAAGAATTGCTGGTCTTATAACTTTATTGTGTTCGTCTAAAAATACAGCTCCATGCATTTGACCCGATAAACCAATAGCTTTTACAGAATCAGGTTTTAAATTGGCTTGTTTCATCACCGCTTGAATAGTGGTGATAGTGGCTTGCCACCAGTCTTCTGGATCTTGCTCGCTCCACAATGCCTGTAGATGATGGCAAGGATAGCTGCTATTTGCTTCGGCTAATATTTTGCCCGATTCATCAACTGCCAGTGTTTTTGTAGAAGAGGTGCCTATGTCAATGCCCAGGAAAACTGCCATATAATTACCCCTCAAATATTCAATAGGCCGAAGTTTAACCGAGGCTTTAATAATCTTCAAGCACTTGAGATTGATCCTCAAATCCAATTAATTTACCGGATGGCTTGTTTACTAAGTTGCAAACGGCTTCCTAAGTTACAGTTCATACAAAAATAACTAACTTGCTTTTGCGCGTTTTGAGCTGGAGCTCTGAATAATTTTGGACAACGAGTCAATTTGTATTTGTAATTGTGCCAGTCTTTCACTCAACGATTGATTAGCGAGGACTTCTTGATTAATAATACCGAGTTCCTTATTTAGCCTTTCGATGACCCACATGCGTGCTAATACTCCAACTCCCATTTTTTTATCGTCTGCTAAACGAAGAATTTTTCCCATATTGTTTGCATCTAAACGAAATTGAATAGTGGCATCCTTAACAATTCGCTCGTGGGCTGCAGCTCGCGTTTTCAAGGCTCTTTCGGTCAATTTTTTCTCACGATCCCTACTCATGACTTTATCCTTTCAAATAGTTTTCGACGTTTTGGTGTCGCATCTTTTGTATGAAAAATCAGTTCAATATCATCCTCGTCGAAATATTCAACAGCAATTTCTAGCAGCCTTCCATTTGAATCAAATCCTGTAAACATTAGCCCCCGCTTACTAGGACCAATATCTTCCCATATGGATACTTGTGATCTCAGCACGAAGTCCGCATCTTTTCTAGTTATCTTGTTTTTGAATAGTTCATGATCAACATATTTAGTAATCACAATGTTTACCTATTGTATTACAGCCTAATACAAATGTATTATGCTGTCAAGAAATGTCAGAATCAAAATCGTTCAATATATAAACGCTGAAACGCGCGAAAAGGTTCGGAAAAGAGCAGACATTTAATCAACAATCACAGCCGTCCTCACCTCACAGAAATATCACAGGAAATGTGTAGGCTAGTCGTATGTATGGTAAGGGCATTAATTACTGACCATAGGGCTATAATTGCACTAAGATATTAATATGGATGAATCACTACCACCACCAATGGCTCCGCCGCCCCGACCCAAGCCTAAGCCTGGGCAAGCAAGTGGCGCCAATTCGGCTAACAATAATGTTTTTGCCGAGCAAAATACACAAGAACAGGCACAAAATATTGCCAATGACAATAATGTTGATGACGATGCTAAAGATGCTGCAGCTCTCGAAGAATATTTTGCCGATAGAATTGAAGAAGAAGAATTTGGCGAAGCCTGCGAGTGGCACCTTCCTGGCATGATGGAAGGAACTTATGTCGATCCACATTCAGTACCAGCAAAATATTTAGTGGAGCAAGAGTTCTTGAAAATGCGAGCTGTGGCAGAAGAATTAGGACAATTGCTACAAGAAAACAAAAAGCGACACGATAAAAAACAAGCTGACGAGTCAAAAGATAATACCGATCGTTAGTCGATTGTTATTTTGGGCAAAGAGGCTGCATGTTTGTTTAGGCTTTGAGCGCTTGCTTTCTTGGAATTAGTCGAAGATATAATTGTGCCACCAGATAAGCCATTCTGTTTCGTTTTAGATTCTTTGGATATTTTCTTTGATATAGCCATATATTCTCCTGCAGCGTCACGAATAGCTTTGCTAGGAGATAACTCGGACAGAGCTCTCACCGAAGCAATACTGCTTTCGTTATATCGAGTTTGTTCCTTCAGAAACTTAATACAGTCTACTTGTAGCGACTCGCTTTGTTTATACAAAGGATTACTAAGTTCGCTGGGCATCGTTTGATACTCTATTTCTAAGGCTTTGCAAATTAATTCAGCTGCCTTTGCTTGTGAAGCTGCAGTATTGTAGCGTGCTACATGAGTTTTTAAAGACTCGAACAGCACTCTTCTACTAGCTGTACCTATAGTGGGCTCACTTATTAAGTCTCGTGCTACAATCTCCCGCATTGGACCTGAACCAAAGCTATTACCTTCGCATATTTCTCCTATGGCTTTTATTGCCTTTTGGCCTATAGGACCACGATCGCTGATGGCAAGATATGCAAGAGCTGTTCTTGCTTGTTGTCCAGTTACATTGGTTCGATTCGAACCAAAATTTGCATCAGATTGTAATCGACGGAGTTGTTGTTCGGCGCGAACCTGCGCATTCCTAGATGCTTTATCATAATCAGCAGAGTAACCAACAAGCCACCAGTAGCCCAACTCTTTGTCTGCTTCTGTTTTCGCATATAAATCGCGCTTTTGTGCGTCAATAAGAGTATACTCATTTCGTTGACTAATAAATTGATCTTTGAATTCAATAAGACTGTTATTCTTGCTCGACTCTATTGCTAATTTGGCGGAACTATATCGTTCTATAAGTGTTTGCCTATTTAGATTAAAGTTGTTAGCCTTTAGATTTACCGACTGTTCAGGACCCAGCCCTAGAGAGAGTTTGGCTAACATTGACAAAGCTTGTTCGTGAACTAATGGCATGGGATGTGCAGCATTGCTATCATTGCCTGCTGTTGCTAGTATTATATGGCTTCCAGGGAGCCGAGAAAGATCGTCTGCTTTTGCAGTGCTCTCCATGATTTTACTGCCGTCAGTTTTGATTTTTGTTTGGTAAGTTCTTCCATCATTGGATAAATCTGTTCGCCAAAACGAGTGAGTTGTTCTATCAAATCCTGTCGAGTCAAGATAACGAACAATACTCAGGTTGTCGAACCACAGCGGACGCTCTCTTTGCCATTCTCTAGGAAATTGGAATGGATCAGATCTTGTTAATTCGTCATAATCATCTTTGTTAACAGCTACAACAGGCTTGAATTGAGGGCTTTGGAAGCCTCGTCCTTTTCCATCACATTCTTGTGATCGTGTGCTTCCGTCTGCGTATGTGACTTGTACCCAAAAATCTGAATCTGTATGAGCTAAAGACGGATTATATCTGAGTACTTGCTCCTCTAAAGGTTGCTTGCCTAATGGTACTTCTAAGATCGTGGACCCATCTCGAGTGTAAGTTGTTTTACTGCCAAAATGAGTGATCGCAGTTCCAGCAGGAGATTTTTGCATTCCTCTTCCGATTGAATATAGTGTTGATAATTGAGAATGTTCGTAATTCTCGAGTCCTTTACCAGCGATTGGATTTGGTTTGTCTATCACCACAAGGTCACCATTCTCATACAATTGCAGTGTACAAGCCCAGGGTTGTTTCTTTTCTTTTAAATCATTTTCCCTAAAATAATTTCCTGAGGCAACATCTAAAATCCATTTTTCCTCTGAACCAGCGCCGCGTTTAATAGATAATGCAGTTATTTTTCCATCCTGTATTTGTACTGATCTATATCCTCCATCGGGGTAATTCACTTTATACACCTGTCCTGAAGAATCTTTTTCAACAGATGATTTTGGTTTTTCATCTATAATCGCCGCGAGCAGCGGAATTTGTTCTGTTGTTTGTAGTGGCTCCAGTGCATGCAAAACTGCTAATTGATAGTCTTGACTTTCTTTAAATCTCGAATTGGCAATATTGTGAGGAGTTCTATGGAACTCTTGTTCAAGGACCATGCTTAGTACTGTAGCTTTTTCTTTTGGAGAGAATATATCATTATTCAAAAACTCCTGCAGGGCTTGATGGCGCTCTGGATAGGGCAATGCAGGAGCATGCAGTACGAGCAACATGCTTAAGGGTGCCGTTACTTTTTTGATTTCAAGATTGTCACTTTCTCTTAAACGCTGCCAATTTCGGGCAGCTAATTCCATAGCCTTTAAATTGAACGGAGCTGCTACAGGATGTCCCCCTGATGACATCAAGAATGCTAAAGCATTTACATTCTCTATAATATCTTTAGTTGATCTTCCAGCAAGAGCGCGGTCACCTAGACCGTTTATGCATTGTTCTAATATTTCGAGCTTTTGTGTATCCGACCAGTTATTTCCTAAGCGGACTTTTCCAGAATCTGTAGCCAGTAAATGCGAAGGAATTCTCCCTAAAGGATCACTGGTGAGGAAATGCTCAGAATCGGTTAATCTAACCGATTCGAATGCATTTTGTATTCCTCTTTTGGAGCGTAAATATTCAGTATGATATACATATGGATCTTCATGACCAATAAGTTTTTGGATATTCTCTGCTTCTTCTCTTACAGCTATATTGCTTTCGTCTCCAAGTAAACTCGAACAGATTTCAGAAAGCCCGTTAACGGGACTCAGTACATTTAAAGCTTGAAGAGCTCCTAGCCTTATATTGCTTTGAGCTGGTAATGGTTCAGCCAAAACAATTTCTTTTAAAAATCCGGTAATGTCATTGCGCAAGGCCAAATTTTCTTGCCGTGACAAAGTTAGCTGACTGAGTTCTTTTATTTCTGTTTCAAGTAATTGAGAATGAATGGATCTGAATCTGTTATTCTCGGTGATACTAGGTACAGACAAGGAGTGAATATCTTTTTTGAGACTATCCGCCAAAGATTTGCATTCATCTAAGCTAGCTTGAGCAAATATGGCTTTGATGTTAGACAAAGCGGACATTTTTAAATCTGATTCTCCAATCGGATCTGCTTCTGAGTCTTCCCGATTCTCTTGATTTGGAAGATTAAGAATTGCCGTAATGTGCGATCTTAGTTGAGATTTTTGTTGATCGCTAATGTCTTTAAAATGACTGGACAGAATGCCCATAGATTCTCTAGCATTCTCTCGCTTTTCTGGACTTATATTCAACCTGGTATTCTTTACGAATGGATTTTTTCCTTGCGGCTCAGTTGCATAAAGAGTAAGCATCACCTCATTGAGTGCCTCCTGCTTCTGTGCTGGGGCCAAAGCTATAATTCCAACATCATTCATTTGTAGAACAATCTTAGCTGCTTGAAACCCACCTTCAGACTGTGTTTTTTTGTCGTGCAGCTGATCTACTAAACCTTTGAAGTAACTATCAGCGAACTTGTTAGTCGCTTTTCCATTGTTTTCACTGATACAACTCTGCCAAGTTTTTTCAAGCTTGCTCAATTTTGTCGCTCTTTGAACTATATCCACTGGCCGCAAAGGTTTTTCGGGTATCACTCCAGAGCACGTCGCGTTTAAAGTAGCAACAGCCAAAGCCCGCAGATTCCGATCTATCGCTTGGTTTTTAATTATTATTTCAGCGTCTTTTCTTGCATCAGTAAGACTTTCAGTTACAGCCGCTCTTGCTTTGTCGGCTAAGTGTTGTTCTCTAAGATCTTTTGCAACCGATTGTCCTCTTTGTATATGTGTCAATAGGACCTGGGCAACTCGATGTTTATCACTTGCGAGTAATGACTGCGCTTGATTAGCAGGATTCAAACTTGGGTCTTTTGCTATTTCAAGACAAATTCTGCCATGCTCTTCAGGTTCGAGTTGTCCGTAATTTAGCAGAACATCAGCCACAGTCAGTCTATCATCAGAAGAGTGGGCATATGCAGGGTAAGCCTGTTCTTCAGATGAATCTTTTCCTGTTGGAGTCTCTCTCGTTCGACCAAGTTCTTGTCTTAAGAAGTAAATAACCTCTGGCGCACTAACGAGTTCTTTTATTTCTTTAATCGTTTCTATCTTGGCTGTACTTCCAGCTTCGTTAAATTCATCGCGAGACATACTAAGTTTTCTAGCAGTTTCTTCACTAATGTCCCAATAATTCTGCTCTACCAACCTATCTCTATCGTTATCTCTGACACTCACATAAAAACCTTGGCGTTCACCGAGTAATTCTTTCACTCCTCCTTCCGACTTATCGGTATTTAGCATCAATAATCCGATACCTGAGATAATCCGCACATTGCTTGGACTAGACAGATCTTTAAACTTGTTAGCCAAGTGATTAATTTGTTGCTGCCTAACAGGATCATTGTTCTCGCGGTTCAACGCATCTATTGTTTGGCCGATGAGCAAATCTTTTTCTGTTGGTTTTAGTGTTCCTGCTATACTATCAATAGCTTCATGAAAATTGGTTTCCATTGATTTTTTCGATGCGTCAGAAAATTTCGTTGGTGTGAAGTTTGCCAAAAAACTTCTAACTTCTGGCAAAGTAAGAATTGCAGTGGACTGTCCATCTGTTATTTCACTCGCCAACACTTCTGGCAAAGAACCGTCTTCTCGAAAGCGAAGCTTGAGTAGTCCAAGAGCGGCAATGAGTTTTTCCTGATTGGTGGCACCATTGTATAGAAAAACATTTGCTAACTGATTGGATTTGACGTCAAGTTCACTAGAGCTGAGCGTTTCTTTCGATAAGTTATTCAATGCAGTTTGAATTTGCTCTCTATCATCTTTGTGTAAAAGACCCACTAGATGTTCAGCTAGTCTATGTTCAAGTGGTTTAGTCTCTAGACTGCCTAAACGTTTTTGTGCGTCGATGAGAGCTTTGACTTCCTTACCATCGCTATCTTGAATTGTTCTGGCAAATAAATTAATCTCGCGCTTTGTTTCCATAATTGTCTGGGGCACATAATAGAGATCAGCTAATTTCAAAATGCCACCATTTATAGCACTTGCCGTCTTTAAAAAAGGGCTAGCAGCAGAGGCTACTTTGATTAGCTCTGGGCTAGCTGCCCACATGCCTTCCCAAGCTTTGCCCACGCCACTAGCCCATCCGGTGGATGCCCAGATGTCTGCTGCCATGAATAAACCTCGTCCTGTATATAACCAGGAACCTAATCTATAAGGACTTAATTCATTTAGTTTGTCTTCTAAAGAATGACGCAATAGTCCCGGCACTCCCAAGAGTAAATGTTTTGTTGCAGATGTTCTTGTAGCTGCAAATGCAGAAGAAGAAAGTCCTTCTACTGCTAAGCGCTCAGCTACCGAAGTGCTAGCACGTGCGCTTGTCAAACCAGTCATAGCAAGCCCAGCTTCTTCGGTAAAAGTAGCTGCATTTGATAATGCACCAATTTCAGCAGTAGATATAACAAAGGTTTCACGAACAGCAAGATCTCTAGCTGCTGCTAAAGCAGCTCTTTCTGCCACCACCTCTGCCGTCAATTGAGCAACTCTTCGACCAGCCACTGCTAAAGCCTTGAGTTCAAGTAAACCAGTAACAGTAAACCCAATATCAACTGCTACAGGGACGGCTTCAGACATGAATTCTGAAGCGGCATCCATACGCATGCGATTTGGTAATTCTTCAGCCCGCGCCAAATGTGGTGTTCCATAACTATCTTTGACAGCAATAGTATCTGTAGGCTTGTAGAGCCGTGTATCATTGTGTATTTGTACCTTTTCATTCCCCACACTAAGCGAGATACCAGGCAGTATATCGTACCATTTGCTATCGCCAGGCTTTAATTTGTATGTTTTTCCGCTTGCGTCTTTTAACTCAATGGATGCCGAATTATTATTACCAGCTTTTACCTGGACCATGCCGTCCTTACTTAATCGAATATGATTACCTTTAAGACCAATTTCAGTGCCGTCTGAATCTAAATTATTACCATTTATAGTCACTCGACCAGACGTTATGGGTTTGCCTATATCTGTAGCACCAAATATTTCAGGTAGCAAACCTATCGATTGGAGCTGTTTAGTGGTAGTAACCTTAATACGATCTTCGGTTCCTGTTGTTCCATCAAGAAGTACCACTTGTACTTTGACAGGCTCAGCATTGTATCTAAATTGAATCCGATTGTACTCCTTTCCTGTAGCGGTATCGATACCATGAGCCGGAACACGTGCCCAATAGCAAACGCGATCTGGATAACGGTTAGCAAAGTCACACGCTTTCAATATTTGTTGTAAGGGCTGATGTACTTTGTCAACCCATTTTTCTAGCGCTATTTTTTTTGTCCGATTCTCATCTGTATCTGCTAATGTTTTTGGATAATCTGGAATGATTTTCAAACCATTTTCGGTTTGTGTTATCTTCCCTGGAAAATTATTTAAAAGCTGAGAAAGCAATGCGGAATCAAACGCACCAGCCACTTGTGGATCAGTCATAGCTGATATGGCTCTAGCGTGATCGTTAACCTGTTCTAGTAATACTTCCAAAGGTAAGGCATTTTGAACATAGTCTCGAGCCAGGGGGATATTATTTCCATCTTTTTGTAAATCCACAGAAGGCATCAGACCAGCAGGAGGCTTACCTTCGAAGATCCAGGTAAGTTGATCCTTAATCGCTTTTACTTGGTTTAGTGCATCAACTTCAGATAATATAATTTTGGTTTCATCCAGAAAATTTTCTGCAAGTACTAAATCATCTCGCTCTTGAGCGCCTGGAGCTGAATTTTTATCGTTAGCATAATCGGGTAGCTTACATTGAACTTTGCCAGTTGTAATAGCAACACGCAGTCTGTCTATGCTGTAAGGACCATTTTGATCCTCAGGCAACTTTATGGGGCAGGTTGATTTTGGAAAGCGTAATTCTTGATCGACTATACGCTTTGCTGCACTATTTACTTGCTTGTTTATTTCATTTACATAGGCGGTATAGGCGATTCTGCTATATTCACCAAACTCCCCTTTTTCAGACTCTTGTTTTATAGTCTCTAAAACATGTTCCTTCATTGCCCGGGATAATTCGGCTTGCTTGTTTTGAAAAATGTCTTTTTTCCCTTGGAGAACAAGTTGTTCTTTTAATTTTGGATCCATTCCTTTAAACAACTCATCTTTTACTGTCTTCTTCTCCCCTTCGCTTAGATCGTCATATTTAGCAATTTTTTCTTTAGCAATTTTATTCTCTGCCATTTCTGTGGCTACTCGCTCAGCAACCTTCGGACCAAAATCAGCCTTGCTGATAACCATGCTATAAATAAAAGTTTGGTTTTGCTTTTGACCGTCGGTTTTTTGTGCCAAAATCTCAAGCATTTTTTGAGCTGCTATTTGGTCTCTATATTTTGGTGCACTATTGATATCACCATTACTGAGCTTGCTCGAATTTTGCTCCGGACCATCCTTGGGTCTACTATTACTATCGTCTTGCAAACGTTTTAAAGTGTCTGGGTCTTCTACACCAGGATTAGGAGACTGATTGTATTCATATTCAGCCATAATTAACGGGAACTGTGCCTTGGAAATTTATACTTGGACCCTAACTTTAGTTTAGTGTTCAAGCATGAGATATTTGTGAGATTAAGGCGTAAAACGACTACAGTAGCTCTACTTAGGCCCCTGGTCCAGCATGCAGCCCAGCTCCTAAATCGGGTTGAATATTATTTTGCTCAAGTCGTTGGCGCATTAATTGTGTAGCTCCAACACCCAAAACAGATAAACTGCTGCCGATTATCCATTTCATCACAAAAACTCTTCCTGTGGTGCCTGATTTACCCAGAACTCCACTTCGTGCATCGGTTTCTGTTCCACGTTGCTCTATAGAGACTAGATCAAGTCCCCTAGATGAGTCTGTGAGGACTTGCTCAAATTGTCTGTCTGTAAGCCCACGAACTTCGCGTGCCGCCTCTTCATTTCCAGCTAATTTGTAAGAGTCGACAATGCGATCTCTGAATTTGCTTAGCCCCATACTTTCAGTGTTTCCGGCAGATTTTATTTCCACTGCACTAACTTTTGGATCCAAACCAGCACTGAGCTTTAAGGTGATCTCGGCGCTTCCAGCTTGATTAGCAAGATTACGCAATACAGCCATTTCTCGTGGTGCAGGTAATTTACCTGCCAAAACTTCAGCAACTGTTTTTCCATCATCTTGTGGTTGTGATGGTGGGCTTTGGCCTTTTGCAGGTTTTGGCCTTGGCTTCTCAAGCATTATCAATTCTTGTTGGAGGGTCTGCTTTTCTCTTTCTAGTCGTTTATGTACACGCTGCTGTCCTGGTAGAAAGCCTTGGCTATGATCAGCTGGATCTACCCAACAAGCATCCATTTTTACTTCGATTTTTGCAATCTTATCGCGGCGTTCTTTAATAGGACGTCTTGCTTCTGCAATGTCCGCTTTTATGGTTTTCAAAGCGTCAATTCTACTATTTGCACCGCTATTCGCATTTATTTCTGAATCTATATCTCTTTCAAGATCTACAAATGTTGCGCCATCGCGATTGAACGCAGTTCCATGTGTTTCGTGCATACCGGTAAAGGCTTGCCGATAATATTTTTCCCACATTGCTTTTTCTTGAGCATTTGTTAGTGTGCGTTGACGAGATAACATGGCTGTAATTGGAGTTGCTGCCAATTCTTTCACAGAAGCCTCTACTGTCTGCGTTGGAGCTGTTGCATTTAACAGCGGATTTACGACCTTATCAATGATTTGTGCTCTGGCCTCGTCGCTTACTTGCAATCTTGCTGGATTGCTAGCTAGAAGCAACAACTGCGCTCCTGCTACTTTGTGTACGGCTGGATCAGTAGAGTTTAGATCAACCCCTGCACCTGCAGTACCAAGGAGTCTAAGGGCTTCAGTTTGAAACCTCGAGAAGGCGTCTGCATGCGGCTCTAATTGCGCAACTATATGATCACCAATAATAGTACCATGTGCTAAAGTACTCACCTCATTTTTTAAGTCAGCATAGGATTCCTTTTGCGCCTCATTCGCTCCTGTAAGGTAGATACTTTCATAATCTTTCAGATGCTCTTCGACAGAGTCCTTTCCTTCTTCAAAGGTAATGGGAAGGCCTTTATCTTGTCCACTCCGCAAAAGATTGAGCATAACACTGCGTCTCATTTCTGCTTTATCAGCTTCAGCTTTTTGTTCTGGAGTGATTTCAGATTCTTTTGATTTGCTCGAGACTGACCCATCGGTAGTGGCTCCTCGACGAAGAGAGAATCTTCGTCCTGAACCTTCAGACAATTTCATTGTTCCAGCTCTATCTAGTTCTGACTGTAAAAATGTTTTAACAGATTGAGATCCTTGGTTGCCCTGTTCTCTGGCTTCTGAAGCGCGCAGAGAAACCTCATCTTTCAGATGTGCAAGATAAGCTTTCTCACCGTCTGTTTTTGCCAAATCATTTTGCCATGTCGGCAAATTAAGGCGTTTTTCTAGCGCATCGTAAGTAGTGACAGAATCGCCTATTTTATTTTTCAAACGTTTGACTACATTTTCAGCATCTTGTCCTTTATATTCAGCCTTCTTTGCCTCGTTGCGATCTTTCATGGCTTGAGCAATCTTGGGTGCGACAAAGCCAGCTATTTTATCTAATCCGATTGCTCGTGCAAAGAACCCTGCTGCTACTACAGCCGCTGTAACGCCCGCTCCGGTTGCATAAACCCATTTTGGTATGCCGGTTGCTTCTTCAGCCTCTTCTGCAATTACGTCTATGCCTTGTCCAACTATTCCTCTTCCGCCACCAGAAGTGCCTATATGTTCTTTAGCATCAGCATACTTTTGATACAGCTTGTTCATTGCTTCGTAAACATTGACGTTAGCTTTTTCTTCTTCTGTTGAAGTGGCTGTCAACTTTGCTCTGTCCTTCGTTTTGTCAGGATCATATTTTAATCCGAGCCCGTCGGCAAAGCTTTTTAACTCGTCATTGTTGAAGTCTTTCAGCGATCCATGACCGTCTAAAAAACGCTTCGGTAAATAATCAATCATTTTGGAACTTACAATTTTTTGAGCATCACTTCTAGTTCCCAATGAAAGAAAGTCCTTGACTTTCGGTTCTTCAAGGATTGGATTGGATACAGTTGTATCCCCTCCACTTAACACAACCCTACCGGCTGCACCTTTATCAGCACCACTAGCTGTTTTACTATCTACAGATACTCGGGCCGCAGTTGTGCTACGCGACACTGCTAATGCGTCAGTCATTGCTTTTTGAGATTGAATATAGCGTTCGTTTACCACTTTTGCTTCGTCTGGGGACAATCCCAAAAGCCCGGCAATTCTATTTTGCTCTGCTGCGCTGCCGTCATTCTTGAGCATTCGCAGATTTAAATTAAAGGCTTGACCAAATACTGCTTGGACAGGGGCTAGAACATCTCGTCCACTCAAATAAGAAAGTGCCTGTTCAGTAAATCTTGATTGCAGAGTTTCAGCGGGTGCATTAATTGGTATCACAAGAGCTTTTTGAACATCTTCTCTTAGCTTCCGATTGTCGGCGGGAATATGCGCTCCTTTTATTGCAAGAGAACAAACCGCTGGGGGAGCAAAATCTTTGCCCAATTGTACAAGTTCTGGGTTGCCGCTTTTCTTTAACCTATCTGCTACTGCATCTAAAATAGCCACGTTTTGCGCTAATGTATTACCCCTAAATTTTGTAGTTGCGTTAAATTCAAAGGATTTTAGAAGACTAGATTCCATGTTTGGAAGTTTGTCATTACTCGCTAGAGTGCGCAAAGCATCCACTCTTGTTTGTAAATCAGTATTGAGCCTTTCGCGCAAATTGCTCAAACTATCGACGGACGCACCTTTGTTTTTAATAACTGCCAAGTCACCCATGATTTTCTTGTTACTTTCAGATGCTCCTTCTTGAGCTTTAGTGACATCGGCGTCTCCTAAAGGAGCTCGAAGAAATGCCACCGAAAGTACGGGGGCTGTTGTTTTGATAAGCTCGCTACGAAAAGCATCCAAAGCACTGGGTTTTTCCTTTTCCTCGCCAGAATCACTGCCTGTAGTATCACCATTAATTCGCCTCAGCAAACTATCTTCTGCATTTTTAGATTGTCCGGTTTTTTGGCTAGGAATATCGCCGCCCATAATTTTGTTTTCACCTCGAAATAGTTTCTATCGCAAACGCGCATCCATCAATGTTGTGCCCCTAGAGGACTCAGTGTTAATCCGGAACGATTTGTAGCAAATGAGTTTGCAATAGGTAAATTAGCCTGTCCCTTATTTCCACCACCGCTTTGGGCATTCTTTGTATCTTCGCTCAACGTATAGTCGCCTTCATAAGTATGACTCTGCAAGACTTGCTCATCGGGAGTAACAGGATTAGGTTTATACGGATCGAACGAATCTGGAGCGCTGCCATCTAGCACTGAGCCGGCTAAGTTAACGGCCTGTCCAGGACCTCTTGCATTTAGTGTGTTAAACATATCTATTTTCCATATTGTATAAGCCATTAATAAAAGCATTAATCCTCCACCTGCTATTATTGCTTTGCTGCCAGCATATTGATGCCCAAATATCATAAAACAGGCTGCAATGATAAGCTCTATACAAGCTACAACAACGCCTTTTTTGACTAAATAGCGACTATAAAAACGAACTGGATCTATAGGATTCAATCGCGCATAGTTGCTGGAGCTATATCTAGAAGAACTAGGTCCAGGATGATCCTTTGAGATGTAGGACATCACGGTTCTTTCTTTGCCGCGAATAGTATCATCAGGCATTGGTTTTCCTCTGTACCCCATTGGATTCATGCCATCATTGCCAGCTGGGGGGTTTAGCACATTCTGTGCTGCTTCTATTTGCTCAGGGCTAGCAGTAATATTTTGATATGGTGTAGAGGCATTGGTTAACGTTCCTGCGGCTAATCCTAATTTTGATTCTACCTGTCCTAATTTACTGCTTGGAATTTCATTTGGCTGAAAAGTCCAGGGTATCCTTGAACCGCGAGCAGGTTCGTTTGGTCCACGTGGACCTTCATCTACAGTGACATTTACCCTAGGAGCTGGCGATAACGTTTGCGTGGGGAAATTGGTTCCTGTTTTAGGTGAAGAAGAAGGATTGCCACGCGGTACTGGTTGTGTGTTTTTTAACTTGTCTCCAGGTATTGTATTTGCTGATTGTGTACCATCCCCTGGTGGCGGAGGAGCTCCTTGTGGAGGAGCTGTTCCAGCTGGAGTATAAAGTCCATTGGGGTTAGTAATGTCTGTATTGCCTTGAGCAAAAGAAGCTGTAGCGTAGCTGCATATAAAAAATATGCTTATAGAAATTGCGATTTTGACTACTTTTGTCATTGCAAAGTACCACTTATTTAACGGATCCCTCCGTCCGGCGAGCTATTTTAAATCGTAACGAACGGGTGTGAGATAATTGTGAGCTTTCTTTGTCCTATATACGTGTAAATCCCCATTTGTACCGCTTTATAATCTTGTTTGTTTGTAGCCTATTTTTGCAGTTTCTGTAGCTCTGAAAGCGTCTGTTGCAGCTGGGCCCTGGTGCGATTATCCCCGAATATTTTCTGCACGGCTGATGAAGAAACAGTTTTACCGTTCTTAGTTTTAAACATTCCTTGCAATCCAATTATTGCTTGTTTACCCGAACTATCAGCTGCTGTTATAAACGGTAATTTGCCATCTTTATAGGTAATCTCATGAAATTGTCCTATCAACGCACCTTCTACTGGTATTTTAACGCTTTCAGTTCTATAAGCGCCGTTAGTGTCTGGGCCCAGTGTAACTATTGCCGATAGTTTTCTGTCTGCTACGTTAAACGTTTCGATAGTGATTTGCTTGGTGTCTGGAAGGAAAGTAAGCAATGTTTCTATTTTATCAGGCTCGCCGTTATTTTCGGGAATTACCACTGCTCTGCTTAGCCCTATCTGACCGGTTCTGTCATATTGTGTAACTAGGTTGCGATCATCACCAAGATAGCCATATTTTGTTTCTTTGTTGATTACCAACTTGTTGTCATCTTGACCGTATTCGACTAAACGTCTAATTTTATTGGAGTCTAGATCATATTCTGTTCTTATACTTGGATTTCCTTCAGCGTCATAACTACATTCAATTTTTTTTGGCTCTGTGCTGCCACGATCGTAAATTGTTTGACTGATGAATTTACCATCATTCGTGATCTCACAGTCTCGCAATATATCACCAGTTTCACCATCGTATTGCGCATAACCTTTTAATTCGGTCCCAGACATTTGCTTGAACGTCTCATCTAGCTGTATATTTTTATAGCGCAAAACAGTTTTGTGATGAAAGGCTCGGTATTTAATGTCATCCTCTCGGATACTAGGATCACCTTCGTCCAAAATTTCTTCTGAAGAAACTGTTTTTCCGTCTGCACGGACAAAGCATCTCGATTCTATTGCAAGATAATGGTTCGATTTGGGATCTTTTACTGGAAATGTAAAGACATTCCTGTAATACCCTTGTTGTCCTTCATTTACCGTAGGTTCTATGCTGACAGTACTTATATTTTGGTTAGCATAAGTTGGAAAAAACTTGTCATCTGTGGGCTTAAATCCCGTAGTTGAGTGTGGATCCCCGGGCTGTCGATAATGCGTTTCTATTTTGGCTAATTTTTCATCTAAAGACCAATACCAGGTTGTTGTATAGTCAATTTCCTGTCCTGGGATTTTTCCACTATCAATGAATTTATAACCTTCCACTTCTTTACCGTCAACCATCTCACTGTATTTGACCCTCTTGGAAGGATCAGGTAGTTTATTTACTTCTGTATTTGGAAATAGCCCTAAATGAACAGTTCCCCAGCCATCAGCTGGTTTAGCGGGTGTTTTTACCTTGGGGTCGTCTTTGGGTAATTGCGCATAAGCCAAAAGCTCATCATGCCAGGCAGAAGGACCTTCAGGTTTTTGTTGTGTCTCTTTACCTAGTTGTTCTCCAATTCTTTGATTGTTATCTTCGAATCCCATAATCTTTCCTCTACTGCGAAAAAATTTTTGTTGTTGCGTGAGTATCTTCACTGCTATAATTAATTGCTACCAAGGTAATCTTCCTGTAAAGCTATTGAAATCAGAATTTAAGCGCAATGCACTCAGCGAATTTTCAAAAGACTTCTCATCTTTCCTTGCGCCATATGTTGATCGCTTAGCCTGCACTAAAGAATCAACATTAGAAGCAGTAGCAAAATAATTACCGTAATGTTTACCAATTGCCATTGCAGCTAATACGTGATCGTCTTGAAGATGAGGCATGACACTTGTTTCATAGAAGTAGTGTAACTCCGCACCAGTCATTCTTGTAGCATCTTCACCAAAATGATTAGCTGCAACCTCACGTACCAGATTGGTTACTGCGGGAATTGCTAAACTCTTTGGTGTTTTGCCCAAACGCAGTATGGTTGGATGAGATGCCACAATTCGGTTAGTAACAAGACTATCATCAATGCCGCAGCTTCTTAATTGACCCATAGCATCAATTAAGTTGTTATTTGTACCACCAGCAAGCGCTTGTCCATTAGTCAAGCGATATATTGCCATTTCTCTATTAGTTCTTGCTGGTCTCATTCCTTCTTGTGGCGTATGTGCAGGACCATTCCATGGACCAAATGTATCGGTCATATAACCAGCAATGGCGTTATTTCTATCACCAGCAAAATATGCATTTATACCGTCGAACATAAAATGACTTTTTGTAACGCCTTCTCTGAGCTCCATGGCACTCTTGAAGCCTGGTGTCATTTTGCCTCTGCTTAACCACATAGCAAAACGATCAAGAGGTCTTTGTTTAACATGCCCGTATGCATCTGTTCGACCAAATGGATTGACTGCCGCCACAGCCGCGCCTAAAGCTTGTCCTAGTGGTCCTGGAACATAGTTGGGAATCCCCATTTTGGCGCTGGTGACCATGTCCCACCACAGGTTGCCAGCTGCTCCAACTTCAACTCCACCTCTTCCGTCTCCCATCCATCTCATTAAGGATGCTGCAGTTAAAGCTTCCGCACGTTCTGTTGGAGTAGCACCGGCTCGTAGTCGGACTCGTTCGATGGTACCTGCGGTTTTTAAGCTAATTCTGTTTCTATTGTCAAAACTATTCTCACCTACAGTAGCAATACCGCGTTTCTTAACGTCTTCTTGCACAAAAATTGCTGCTTGGTTCTGTAATGTCTGTACACCTGTCAATCTGCCCACGTTTAATGGACCTGGTCTTGGAACATCAGCATCCTCATCATGCGGGGTTACAACCATAGGTGCAATATTTCCACCCCGTGGGCTTGCTACATTTCCTAATCCTACGCCGGCATAAGCTACCGAACCACCCGCTGGTGCTACGGTTGCTCCGCTAACAGCAGCACCAACAGCACCCAAAGCTTGTTGTATACGTTGTCCGACAGTCGCTGCACCTTGAGCTTGCAGCGGTTGTCCAGTTAAAGGCACGCCTTGTTGCATTTGTTGTCTGCGTGCTGCTTGCAATTGCAATTGTTGTGCTGCGGTTGCGCCTGAAGTAGTGCCAGCACCACTCGTCAATGGAAATGGTGAAGGTCCTGCTCCAGACAAGCCATTTAGTGTTTGTCCTGCAGTTGTCCCCGCACCACTGCTAGTATTGATAGGACGATGATACGAGCTGAGATTTTGATTTGAAAGACCATGCCTTAGCGCTGTATAGAGACCACCAGTTCCATAAAACATTCCTATAATGCGTTGCAATTGGGCAGCAGCAAATGCCATTTCCAGAATACCGCCTTGGGCTCTTAGCTGTCCTTTAGATAGATAACCCGGGACTTGTAACATGGCTTGTAATATGCCCAATACCAGGAGCAAAATAAACCAAGGATTTTGCGGATCACCTGTTACTGAGCCGGCTGCCTGTGATATTTGTGCAAACGGCGAGCCAGTAGTTTGTCCCTGGTTTACTACATACACTAAAAGTTCTGTGAGTCCTCCCCAAATAAAATTCCACATCGTAGCTTCTACAAATAACCGCAAGAAACTAGATGTATAGGATTCAGTATCAGGTGAGGCGAGGCACACTAGAAAAAGAGGACCAAATACATAGGCCATTACTATTATGGTTAATTGAATAGCTTTTTCGACAAAATATGCACCTAATGAGACTATAGTAGCTAAACCAATCGCCATGTTAACTACTAGTTCAAATACCCAATCAAATGGAATCATTGAATTGGTTGAATTTATACCTTTAAAAGCCACCGCATCGAAGAAGAATTTCACAACAGCATCGCCAATTTCTTGAGGTCTGTTAACCATATCTTGCAAGAATAAATTACTTGCATAATTAGCTACCATTATTGTGTAGTGATAAATTTCAGGCCATGCAATTATGCAGGCGCTTGCCGCAATAATCCTGCCTATTGCCCCCCACATGCGACCATTACCCCAAATAGCGCCATTCCATGCACGCCAAATAGCCATAATAAAGAACAGAAGAAGTAGATCGTAGGAGAAATTACGTACTAAATGATTTAACCTACGCATTTGGGTCGAAAAACCATTTTTGTCATAACTAACATCTGGGCTGTCTTTAAACGCAATCATCCGAGAAATCAAAAAGTGACCGATAGTTGGACCAATCCATTCCGATACCGCTTGCTGCATGTATTTAGCTACTAACCAACCAAGTTTAGGTACCCAACCACCCCCGACTGTGTAATAGGTTACAGCTTTCAAGCCATCAAATACTTGTTCACCTAACGAGCCCGGAGCAACACTATGATCATTATCTGCATTTAGTAGATCACTAACAGCAGTTGGTGTATTAAGTCCTTGATTTATACTGGTAAGATCTTGTCGATCTTGTTCTGCCTCCTGTTGGATTAAACTAGATAGAGCCTTAAGCTGATTTGTTTCACGAAGAACCTGATCTGTTATTCCCCCATCTCCAGGAGCTGGAATAGAGCCAACACCACCGGTCCCTGGATTTATTGGTCCAGATGGCGGACGAGGAGCTCTAGATCTTCCACCATTAGGAGATCGCCAAGGTTGAGCTGAAACAGAAGCAGATAACGTCGCCAAATGGGAAAAAATCAAAAATAAAACCAACAAAGCAGCTTTGAGCCTTTTTGTTGTTCGGGGATCTTTCGAGCTAATAATTGAATGCTTAACCATATGGTTGTAATTGGAAATTCACTAAACGATCCGACTTACATTTAAGCTTAAGTTTCATTTGTGAGCTAGAAATGAGATTTTTGTGAGATTTTTGTGAGATCAGGGTCGGGCATGGGGGTTCTACCATGCCAAAATAGAAAAAAGAAATAGAAAGGGAAATCTCAAGAGATTGCTCCAGAAGTTCCCGAGGGACAGCGGGGATGATTCGAATACAGAAGTGGACCCCGAATTTCGGGCCACCTCTTGAGAGCGTGTAAAATGAGGGTTCTGCTCATAAATCAACTAGAAAGGGAGCAGAACAAAATGAAAAAAATAGCAAAAAAACACAATGCGGCATTTAAAGCCAAGGTTGCTTTAGAAGCAATAAAGGGGGATCACACAATTCCCGAGTTAGCGGCTCAGTATGGAGTTCATCCTAGTGTTATTCACAAATGGAAAAAGCTGGTGCTGGAAAAGGCAGCGAAAGTTTTTGAAGAAGGAAACGCTAAGACCAATGATGAAATGATGGCTAAGCTTTACAAGAAGATAGGGCAGCTAGAAGTAGAACGCGATTTTTTAGCGCAAATTCCCGGACTCAAATGAGCCGGGAAGAAAAAGAAGTGGCTGTAAAAAAAGACAATCCAAAATTATCAATTGCCAGGCGATGCAAATTGCTTGGCATGAGCCGCTCTACACTGTATTACAAAGAAGCTGAAACCAGTGACAATAACTTGGAGTTAATGAAGATGATAGACATGCAATATACAAAGCATCCCTTTTACGGAACAAGGCGTATGACGCGCTGGTTGAGGCAAAAAGGGCGCAAAGGTAATCGTAAGCATATTAGGCGATTAATGTGCTTGATGGGCATAGAGGGATTAGCACCAAAACCAAACACGAGTAAGCCCAGAAAAGAACACAAAAAATACCCATACTTATTGAAAGGTTTAAGAATAGACAGATCAAATCAAGTTTGGGCCACCGATATTACATACGGTGCGCCTCGACTCGGGTAAGCCGAGGTGCATATGATCGGAATGCATAAAAGAAGGAGGTGAGAAATAACGCCGTA
>DAIDIP010000009.1 GCA_027451745.1 Candidatus Melainabacteria bacterium | reverse complement strand
CAAAATTTTCCTATAAAAAGATCTCTCTGGCCCATCATTTATTCAATTAATTTCCACCCGTTTTGCAGGGCGAACTACCTAGCAACTAATTTACTCGGCGTTGCCTTTGGTGGTGTAGCTGAGAATCTCAGCTTGGTATACGGCATCAAAGGACTTACTTGGGTAGCATTAGGCGTTTATCTTTTGTCAGCCTTGTGCAGTTTGACCAAACAACGGCAAGAAAAACGATTCGACTAGCTCCAATACTACTTATAATTCACGACATACAATTTGGCGATTGCTGAAATACAGCAAACGCCAAATTATCAAACAGAATTTTATAGCTTTTAGTAGTGTACAAAACAACCATATGGTCTTGTATTAGGAATCAAAACAGGCTTCCCAGCGATACTTTCATCAAGCGCAGCTTTTACATAATTTTTTGCGGCTGAAATTTCAGTAATATCTGTACCGGCAACATCGTCAATAGCGCCTGAATAAATCAGTACACCCTTTGGATTGATAACGAACATATCTGGCGTGCTGGTAGCATGATAACGATGACCAACCACACCATCAATATCCATTAGTATCGCAGTTGGTGCCGCCTGTTTTTCAGCAAACATTTGATTGTGCTCAGCAGCAGTGTAATTACCTTGTTTGCCAGGAGCAGAAGAACATATAGAAAGCCAAACAACTCCCTTGCCTGTGTATTCCTTCTGCAGTTTTTGCATATTGCCACTGTCATAATGCTTTCTGACAAAAGGGCATCCTTGATTAAACCATTCCAAAACAACATATTTTCCCTTGTAGTCTGAAAGATTTATTGTTTTACCTTTTGTATCTGGCAAAGTAAATTGTGGCGCAGATTGTCCTACCTTCGCTTCCCCTATTTGAGTGTTAGTGCTGGCGCTGCTGCTAGCAAATGCTTTAATGCTCCCAGCCAAATTGGCCAAAACTGCCAAGGCAAGAACAAAAGTAAAATATTTTCTTCTCAACATAATTTCCCCTCTTAGCTGTTAGCCATATACTACGGGATAAACTGGCACAACAGCGAAGTCAAGATGAAAAAAATACCAATAAGTATTACTTTTGCCTACAAAAACATGAAAGCATGTGCCCAGCAAACAGGCTTAATTGGACATTCTTGATGATAAAATCATAAGTAAGGTTGGCTAAAATTTGTTATTTTGACACATTGCCAACAGGACGCCAAGAGAGATCAAATATGCGGGGATATAGCTCAGTTGGTAGAGCGCACGGATCGCACCCGTGAGGCCAGGGGTTCGAATCCCCTTATCTCCAGGTTTTTATTAACACCACAGATGATACTAACAATGGCTGATGACTAATGTCCCATTGTATCGAGTATGACCTTCGGCGGACAATTGCAATTAGCTATAACTCTATTGCGCACAACTGAGACTGGGTCCTCTGCTAGAAGACACAATGTCCTCAATGTCGCATTAGGATTCCCTGCAACAGCCATACGTACATTCCAATCATCATGTTTTGCCAACTGCGACAATCTTTGCGATGGAGTGGTTGCCTTGGAAGCAACGATTCTCAGAAAATCAGTGTCATTGGCTTCGATATTTTTGTTATCACTGATCTCGTCGCCATCAACAAATTCACTTAGAGCTTTCAATGTAGCTCTATTATTTTGATTAGCCTCAGATCTAGTCATTTGATCCAAAATATTTCTGGCCTTATCTACCACCATAGACATATCGTCATTTAGTAGTTTTAAAAGGAACTCTTTATCTACCGCTGAATTTTCAGCTACCGCCAATCTAATACTTTCTTCTTCATCCCGCGCTAGTATTTCTAAAATATCCAGATCAGTATTCTTATTTCTCGCCACTGCTTTTCTGATAGTTGGATTTTCATGAAAAGCAAGCCACTTCAAAGCACTCTTAGGTGTTTGTGGGCTTCTCGCCAATGTACTTAAAACAGGCAAAGAGAAGTTTACGAATACACTCTTCTCTCTCATTATTTCAGCACTTCGTTTACGCTGAGAGATTAAAGTGAGCATTCTTTGACTTTCACGACAGTGAAATTCTTTGCCAACTACTTCTTTTTTCTGCGGAATAACTTTGCTGTCCACTGGCACTTCTTCCGCCTGGAATGCCGCTCCATGCTTAAAATCAGTGCTAGCCGGTTTTTCTTGCAACATAACAGCTCTGGGGCTAGCCGTTAATCGAGGATTATCCAGCGCAGAAACAGGATTTTCTGTAGGAGGCTGAGGCTTGTTGTCACCTCCGGGCATATTCTGGGCCAATCGGTAGTCTCTTAGCTCTTCCTTTAAAGCCTCTTGTTGCTTCTGAACAGCCATTCTATATTTAGTTTTGACTCTAACTCGATAATCTATTTCACTTTTATTAGGAGGCTTTTCACTTTGCTGTTGAGTCAAAGGCTGAATTTCAAACTCAATACGACCCCAAGTATTTTGCAAAACTTGAGAGTGCAATTCAAACTCAGATGGAACTTTAGCCCGCGGTGGACCCTGTCGAGACGGTGCACGTATAGGTTTACGTGCCTCCGAATAACCATTCACAGGCAAGCCATCAAGTAATTTAGCTACTCGCTTCAAAAACATATTTGTCATTGTGTTTGACCTTCAACTAGGGGTGATGTGTGCCCTATAATTTCATTCTAGACTTAGCTGAGTTTTTACTAATATTCGCGAACAAATACTTTCCTATAGGCAAACCCCTAAAGTCGCCAAAATAGCATGCAAAAGTGTTGCTCTCTTTACACTTTACCAGCCAAAAACAGGCATTTTTATACTTTGCTTTATGAGTTTCAACCAAAAACCTATAATATTTCCTTGCTTTAAAGGCACCTCTTAGCCTCCTTTTTATCGCCTAAATGAGCCAGCATGGCTGATAATAAGTCATTTCGACCAGACACTATCTTTACAATCCCTACGCAGTAAAATGAGACTAAAGATATTGTTTCGTCACAGCCATGCCAATATCTTGTGACAATTCGCTTTGGCGATGATATTATTTCTATCTTGAATTTTCGGGCGGGCTATTAGCTCAGGTGGTTAGAGCGCACCCCTGATAAGGGTGAGGTCCCTGGTTCGAGTCCAGGATGGCCCATATTTTCGCCATACTCAATATATATGCATATTTGAGATTATTCTTCTGGAATTTAGAAAGAAAAATCTCTCTCCTTCAGCCACGCACTAAATCCAGTTTTAAAGTGCATTTCACCCGTACTAATTGTGCTCTTTTGTGATTTGATCTTAATCAGCACTAGCCAACTGGATATTATGACTAAAATCAATCGCCTGCTTACTTTTGCCTACTTAAGCTATTTAGTTTTTTGGATAATAGCTGAAATAGGACAGGTGCTCTGGCTATTTTTTGATCATAGCCTGGCTCTATTCCATGGAGAGAGTCAAGTTGGCATTACAGATTTCGTTTCCTATTATCTCGCTGGTAAGATTACCGCTTCTGCACAGCGCTCTGAAATATATGATGTAAGCCTGTATAAAACAATCTTTGAAAATGTCACGCGTACTAAGTTAGACAATCCGTCTGATTTGAGTATCTACTATCTACTGTTCGTCAATTTCTTTTTAACACCATTTTCCTTTTTGCCAATAGATCTAGCCCATCTTACGTTTATTACTGTTACAACAGTTTTTGGCACTTGGTCCCTTCTACACTTGACTAAAGAGTGTGGATACCCCAATCGTTCATTTCCGATATTCACATTAATAGGTGTGTTGGCCTCTAGTCCTTGCTGGCGCAATTGGATGCAAGGGCAAATAATGTGGCTTTATCTTGGATTAACAAGCGTATTTTTGAAATACTTCTTACGCAATAAAAACTTTGCTTCAGGCATTATTTTGTCCCTTGCTAGCTTTAAACCTCATTATGCTGTTGGGCTTAGCGCTCTTTCTTTAATTAGCAAGCGTTATAAGCTGCTGCTCATTGCCGTAATTACTGAGATCGTTCTGACTATATTCTGTTTATTGGCTTTTGGATCCGATGCGATTAACACTTACATTCATACTTTCAATAAGCACGAGCTAAATTCAAGTTTTACCAATGCTGGACACATGACTTGCATTCGAGCCATACTTTGCCTTTTCTTCAATGAAGCACATGCATATTTACTAAGTTGCATCATAGCCATAATTACACTAGTAGCCAGCACTCTACTTGGATTCTACGCTCTGCACAAAAATCCAAATAAGCACAGCATAATTTGGATAGTATCTCTATTTATTTTGTGCGCTTTATTATTTAGTCCACATGCGCATACTCATGATTGTCTTCTTATTGCTATTCCGGCAATACTAACTCTCGCACCTCTTATGAACGTCTCTAAACTATCACCATCATTAACAACATGGAAATGGTGTTTATATTCTTTTCCTATAACCAGTTGGATTGCCTTTTGGCTTATTCTGTTTAGTATGCCCGGTAATTATCTATTTATACTTATCACCTTTATTCTATTACTGTGCGCCATAAAGCAGGTTTTGAATATAGAAAAACCAGAGCCCGTGGGTATATCTAACTAATGACTAAATTGACAACGACTAACAATCTAAACAAATTACCGCGGCTTCTTGCTTTTGGCTATACAAGCTTTCTCCTACTTTGGACTCTCGCTCTTGTGGGTGAACTTTTGTTTGCTTTTTTCACCCACAATCTTTCTTTAGATCAGCAAGGCTCACAATCAGGCTTCACTGATTTTGTTCATTTTTATGTCGCAGGGAAAATTACTCTTTCACCAGAAAGAATCATGTTTTACTCCTGGGAAGTCCAAAAACATTTCTTGGAAAATCTTACTCATTGTGTCATTACCGGTGAAGATTTTTACACTCAATATGTTCCATTAGTTTTTTTGTTGATGGCACCATATGCAACACTACCAATGGAATCTGCCCATTTATTGTTTGACACAATCAATCTGACTATCGGACTTATAGGCTGCTGGTTTTTAATGAAAGAACTTAACCTTACCAAAAATCGCATGGCTTATTTAGTTATTCTTGGTGCTTTATCTTCAATGCCATCCTGGAACACGTGGTATTTAGGCCAAATTTCCTGGCTATATGTAGGCATCATTTGTTTTTATTTTGCCTTTTTATTGAAGCAAAAAAACTTATGGTCCGGTCTAGCTTTTGCTCTAACCATTATTAAGCCACACTATGCACTATTCTTAGCCATACCCACTCTTATACTGGGACGCTATCGCTTAATACTCTTTGCTCTTCTATGGGAATTCTTATTGCTGCTGCTTTGCGTAACGACTTTTGGAATTAAAGCAATACTCGCTTATCCATTTGCTCTCAATCAATGTGAATCGACATTTAAGTCTATACACATGAACACAATGTATGGCATGGCCTCATTTCTTTCTTTCTTCTTCTCAAAAACTACAACTTACTATACCGGGTTAGTCCTGTTAGCCATAGCACTATTTTCACTGACGCTATTTTTTATGCTTTATCTAAAAAAGAACTCAGAACCTAACATGCCTTGGCTACTATCATCAATTGTTCTAGCCGCTCTACTGTTTAGTCCTCATTCTCATTCCCATGACTGCTTGTTTATTCTTATACCTGCCCTAATAACTCTTCCTCTGTTACAGACAAATCAAGGGCAACTAGCAAGTATTAAGTTCTGGCAATGGTCGTTTTATCTAATGCCGATAATCACATGGGTTGTCCATTTATTAACTGCCCTAGATCTGCCTGCCAACGCAATATTTACAGCACTCATGCTCGTGCTGTTCATTATTGCTGTCAAACAATTTACTTCGGCGGACTATCCTTCCAGTCAGTTTCAAAAGGACTAACAAATCTGTACTTGAGGTCATTAATTAGACAAATAAATGGGTCTTTTAACATCGATATCTTTTTGCCTTCGCTAAATGATCGAGAGCGATAATTAACACGAATCTCGTGAGGTGTGTAACCTTTGCGAATAAATTTTGCTACCAATTCTTGATCAAAATCAAAGCCATCGCATTCAAACTTCAACCCATACAAGCATTCTTTGCGAAAAACTTTGTACATTGTAAGTGGATCAGTCATTTGCTGGTTATATAGAATATTCAACAGTGTAGTAAAAAACACTTGTCCGGCATTGAGAAAACTGGCACTAAAAGAGTCATTAATAAAAGAACGCATCTTCCATTTACCCTTATGCCTACTGCCTAAAACAAAAGCTTTCTTATACCTCACCAGCGGTTCTAGTAATGCATCGAGATCGTCTATATCATATTCGAGATCGGCATCTTGAATCATTACAATATCCCCAGTCACCTGCTTTAGCCCTTCTCGAACTGCATAACCTTTGCCTTGTTTTTCATCAGCAAATAATATTTTCACATTAGGACTATTTATATAATTCTTAACCAATTCTCGAGTGCCGTCAGTAGAGCGATTATCTACTGCTATCACTTCAGTACTCCCAATACCTTTGATCTTCTTTTGCAAAACAGCATTCAATGCCATTTCAAACGTATCCTTTTCGTTGTAAACAGGCATAATTACCGATAATATCTGTTCAGTCGAAACCCGATTTTTATGAGCTACAAAGAGCTCATTAGTTGCATTCCAGATTTTTTCAAAACCTGATTTTTCCAGGAGCAGTTGCATCGTGGTATGACTAAAATAATACAAATTTCCTAGTGACCAAAAAGTCTCAAAAGTAGAAAATCGTTGCTTGCTTTCTAAAGAATGAAAAACCACCGCCAATTTGCCATTCTCTTTAAGTACTGAGCGAACGCGCTCTAAAAATCTTTGTGGTTCAGCACATTTTTCTATAATATTCAGCAATACGATACTGTCGTAACTAGCAGTATTACTTTTTTCCAGCCAGGAATTTGCATCTTCAGTAACAATTTCAATCTCAAGGCCGCTCTGGCTCAAGTTCTCAATTAGCGGATGCTGATCACTTAAACCTAAAACTGCCGCCTTACCTTTAAAGACCTCGGCATTGACCAACATCTTCTTATGCCGCGCAGTCACTTCCTTCTCTCCATGCGCCATTTCAATCGCAATGACACTTTGTGAATTTGCACCCAGCTGTTCGCTTAATTGTGGAGGATGACGAAAAATCAGCTCACAATCAAGACATTGATGTAAGCTCGCTCCTTCATAAGTAAGCAAATAAATAGAATGCCTCTCCCCACAAATAATACAAACTCTGTCAAGCATTCCTTGTATACACTATTCGCTTAGCTAGTAACTCTCAGGCACAAAGCATTTATAGCATAAGCCAAGACGTGTCAGTCAGAAAAATGCATACTTGCCAATAGACTCAGGGTTAACCTAAGCCCTGCGGTAAACGAAACCTTAATACTGCTACTTGAAACCATACTATAATGGTAAAATCAATCCATAGGTTTTGGGGGCTTGGCTCAGCTGGTAGAGCATCTCCTTTGCAAGGAGAGGGTCATCGGTTCGAATCCGATAGCCTCCACCAATTTTTATTCAAAGTATTGACTTTGACTTCACTAAATTATTTTGCTGGTCTTGCCTGAGCTGAACCACTTGGTTGAATGCTAGCGCTGGACTCGTGACGATCGACAATTCCAAACCATCCAAGTCGGGCATGATAACTCGCAAGTCTCCCCGTGTTGTCAATTAATCAATTCCGCCTCCTCGTCTTCGCCGTCAAATGCACCACCTGGATTCTCCTTTTGCAACTGTTCTTGCCACAAAGCAAATTGCCAAAGGATAAACGCATCCCAAATCAAATCTTGCGGAGATTGGGAGGATTGTCCAGGAATAGATCGAAAGAGGCACATAGACTGAGAATTATAGGACTCTTTCAGCCTTTTCAATTTTTATATACAAAAAACAGCTACTATCGATTGGTCCCAGCATTTAGCTTATCCACTCGATCATATGAAAGCAAAATATATGTTTCCATAAGACCGGGATAAACAATAACAGTTTTTGATTTATATGTTTCGTCCAACCATTTTTTTAGAGCTTTAGCAGTTTGCTCACAAGGCATTTCTTTTGTGTCAGGCATATAACTTTCTTGTACCAGTACTAAATTTGGATATTTATCCAAGGGCAAAGCCGCAATTTTATCTTCTGCTTCCTTGAGCAAATTTGGATTTTTAAATAACTTTTCGCACTTTATTGGATCAAATGGAGATTTATCATCCCAGCGTATACAGCCATGTATAGAAGACAATACCTCATTTACGTTTGGAACCAGCTTGTAATGCTTAAACTGATAATCAACTGTCGAAATTGTCATATCGGGAATAAAAATAAAAACCGTACTCGGAAATTTATTTGCTGCTATATCCTGACAAAATTGCCTGGCTCCAGACAAATGTCCGCAGCGGGCGATAATATCCTGCCCATTAAAAAAGAAAAACACTGCAAGCGAAGCTGTCACCATAATAGCTTTGACCTGCCTCCATTTTTTCCTTTCGCTAATAGAATCATGCTTACTAAAATATGACTCCAAATAATTCCACCATGCTAAAACACAAACAGAAAACAAAATCCACTCAAACGGCGCAAAAGGCACCATATAGCGATCTGTTTGCGGCGTGACATAGCCTTCAAAAGCTGCAGGAAGCAAAAGACACAAGGACACTACAATAAGTTTAGAAGGATTCTCAATACCAAGCGAATTGAAAAAATCTTTTCCCTTTCTGTATTGAAATATTGTCAAAGGCAGTAGCATAAACAAGGCAGTACCATAAAACATTTGTGGTATTACTTCGTAAGATACAGGACTTGCCTCCAACACATTTACTAAAAAGACGGAAATCCACTCGTACCATGCTGGGTTATGTGTCCAATGAAAACCTGCATGCATATGCCTGAGCATAATATTTAGCCAAGGCAAAAATCCCAGCACTGGTATAACAAAGATTAGCGTCCACTGAGATACATTAAGGACAGCCTCTTTCCTTTTCAAAAGCACTAACGTCGCTAAACCAAGAGCACCAAACAAAAACACAGCCGTATAATGCACATATAGAGCTAACAAAATAAGTAAGCTAAGTGCCGTTCTGTATTTCATTGATTTATTACCATCAATGATACGACAGTGGCAAAGAGCAGCCAAGCAACATAGAAGCGTTAGCAAAGAATAAGGGCGACACTGCAACGAATAAAAAATCGCTTGCGGAGCAAACGTGGTAAGGAATGCGGACATCATTCCAACAGCCTTTCCGCCAACCTCTTTCCCTAGAACATACACAACTGGAATGAGTGTTAGTCCAAAAATTAAAGCTGGGATTTTCATTACTACTTCGTCAGCCCCGGCAAATTTTATCCAGCAATACGTAAGGATGTAAAAAACTGGAGGGCTTAAATCTATTGATATTACTCGCGCCATCAATTGCGAAATGCTATCGACGGCGCCATAATAATAACAAGCCGTTTCATCGCGCCAAAATCCTTGATTTATAAACAGCAGGCGCAACAACAAGCCAATAAATACCAGCAGACTTAGAATTCCAATAGTCTTGGCTGACTTCATTATGTTATCTGCTGCTCAATTCACCAATTTTTTGATCTAATTGATTTACCTCTTTGGCAATTGACATTGCGTCGTCAAATTCCAAGCCATTGGTTGTGTCATTTACTATTTCACGATCGCGCAAAGTTTGCTCTTCTTGCTCAAGGTTTTGTGCTTCATCTTTAGTGATTTTGCCTGCCGCGAAAGCCGCATTGATTTTTTCCTTCAAAGCTTTATTTTGAGGATCTATTCCCATCCAAACTTTAGTAGGAGAAATCGCACCGTTGACATCTGAACGAATTTTTTTGATAGTATTAGAAATTCTCAAAAGGCTTACTTGATGTCCTTCTTTGTATTTCGTCTCTAAAGAAACTACTCTGTCTAATTCGCCCTTTAAACGTTCGGCATCAGCAAGCTTTAAATGGCCATAAGACAATTCATTGGTAATCTGCTTAAGAAGGTTGTTGCGATCATTGTCCAGCTGTATTAATTGGTCACCGTTAGCAGCAAAGCTGTTTGGGCATATTAGTAGAAAACCCAAACACAGTGTAATTGCTTGAAATTTTTGCATTGTCCCTCCAAATTAAGTATCAATCTATCCGACAATTATAAAGTTTTTCCCATGGTATAGTTTCAATTTAGCCTAACATTTTATTTGTTGTTCCTTAAGTTAGTATGACGTTCAAATTCGATACTGACAAAAAACGATTTTCCGCTCTGGAATTATTTTTGCTCAGCGCCGCTTCACTGTATATAGAACTTTTGATTATCAGCTGGCTATCAAGCGATGTACGAGCTTTTACTGTATTTAAAACATTTCCATTGGTCACTTGTTTTGTAGGCTTAGGGCTTGGTTTTGCTCAGATTAGTGATCGCATTTTTCGTTATAGCTTGTGGGGCATTCTACAATTTGTCATCACAATGAAGCTTATCCAATATTTTGAGATTGGCAATTGGTTTTTCCCGTCTGTCAATATTTTTGCTTGGCAGCACACTTCTGCTTTAGGCGCTATGTTTTGGCCTTACGTTTTTATGTTCATTTGCCTTCTAGTACTTATCCTTATTGCACCATTTTCGCTGATGTGCTGTTTGGGTTCTCGTCTGTCAGCCTTATTTAGTGAGTTCGAACCACTTCAGGCATATTGCATAAATATAGGTGGATCAATATTTGGCAGTTTGCTTTTTACCCTTGGCTCATTTAGAGAATTATCACCAAGCTTATTGCTTATACCAGTCTGTCTTCTTATTGCTTATTACCTTGTAAAGCAAAACCAAAGGAAAATGCTGGTTATAGCTTTGTTACCACTTTTGCTTATAATAGTATTAGCCAGCTGGGGACAGTTTCGCTCTGAAATTCTTGGTGCATACTGGACGCCTTATCAACGCTTAGACGTAAGAGGAGATCTTCTTGCTGGAACTAATAAAAACCCAAATGGCATTGCCATGATTATTGGTACTAATCATTGTTTTTATCAGTATGTTCTTGATTTAACACCATCCAGCTTAACTAGACCGGGGCTCACTGCTGCTGGTAAAAAATTCCTGCAAGAAAGTGCCAATAACTATAATCTGCCTTACAAGCTAAAACCAGCCAAAGAAGTACTTATACTTGGCGCTGGTTCTGGAAATGATGTAGCAGCTGCATTAAGAAACGGTGCCAAAAGTGTAGATGCTGTAGATATTGATCCCGTCATTATTAGACTTGGCAAAAACTACCATCCAGAGCATCCGTATGATTCAAACAAAGTCAATATAATTTGCAATGATGCCCGCAATTATATCCAAGGCTGCCACAAAACTTATGACCTAGTCATATTTGGTGGTTTAGATTCCCATATTGTCACCGGACAAGGATCATCAGTAAGAATAGACAATTATGTCTATACAAAAGAAAGTTTACAGCAGGCACTCAAATTGCTAAAACCAGATGGCATGATAGTTCTTTCCTTCTGTAAAAGTAAGCCTTGGCTTACTGAACGACTATTCTTCACTATTGCTGAAGCAGCTGGCTACGATCCTATTTGTTTGACAGATACCCGTAACCCAGATAAACAATGGGAAATTTATCTTGTTGGACCAGAAATAAAAAATCACACCCTCAAAATTCCGTCTGACATTTATCCGATTGCATTAGAAGAAAACCCTGCTCAAGCTACCAAAGGACGCATTCTTACAGATAACTGGCCTTTTGTTTATGTAGCTCCTGTAGACATTGATGTACCTTACTTATTAGTTGTAGCAATAGTTTTACTTCTAAGTGGCTTTGCTGCCAGAAGAGCTATTTATTCTCACTCTCAACCCAGATTCTGGCAAATGTTTTTCTTGGGCGCAGCATTCTTGCTTTTAGAATTGCAATCTATCGCTCGTCTATCTCTTCTCTTTGGCTCAACTTGGCAAACATCATCAATCGTCATTAACAGCATACTTTTACTTATGCTTGTTGCTAATCTAATAGTGATCAAATACATCAAGTGGCTCAAGCTAAACCAAAACCTTCTCTACCTTTTACTCCTGCTTTCTTTATTAGTAAGCTATTTCTTGCCGCTACAAATAGTTGGTTCTTTTCCAGTTGCCGGAAAACTCTTAGGCACATTATTTACCATTGCGCCAATATTTTCCGCTGGCCTAATTTTTGCCACAGCTTTTAGCCAATTCTCACCACCTGGACCAGCATTGGCTTTTAACTTGTTTGGTGCGGTAATAGGCGCCATGCTTGAATATCTATCCAATTATTGTGGAATAAACTTTTTGGTTATAGTGGCTCTTTTTCTCTATTTAGCTTCTTATGTATGTGCGCGCAAACATATAAACCTCCAAAAGGGGATCTAAGCTAAACACACAACCTTAATTGCTATTTAGCTACTACTGTCAATAAAAGAAGAAAACCCTTATAGATAGAAGCTCTCAAATTAAGAGGCGCTCATGCTCAAGGTATCGAAGGAGCGACTTCTCATGTAATTAGCCGAAATTTCCCATTTCAGTTCTTGAAATGGAGGAAATAGCTGATAAGGCTGACTTTACTTATACATATAATATAGATCTAAAAGCACAGTAAAGAATCTAATGTTTAATAAATGCTAAAACCTGGATAACTCCCGGTCAATTTATTGAAAAAAGTCTTGGTTTTATTACAGATGCAACATTACTAAAACGTGCACAGCAGGCTATTTTTTGTCAATTAGCTAATTATATAGCTGCGATTGTTAAGCAAATAACTTGAAATTGCACCTTGCAAATCTAATCTGTTATTATTGTATATCCCAACTGCGGATTTTCGATTCTATATCGAATCGAGTTTTCGTCGTTGGAATTTGTACCCTGAAAACTATATATTGAGGTCCGTATTCCACCAATTAATATTGTCTGAAGGAACTTCTATTACTGTCCTGGTAAGGAAGGAAATTTAGACGTTGGTCAAGCTACAAAGAGCGCACGGTGAATACCTTGGCGCCAGCAGCCGATGAAGGACGCAATAAACTGCGAAAAGCTACGGGAAGACGTTATAGTCTACGATCCGTAGGTATCCGAATGGGGCAACCCCGTTAGAGTAATGTCTAACGACGGTAATTTGAATCCATAGAATTACACGAGGTAAGCCGGAGAACTGAAACATCTTAGTACCCGGAGGAAAATAAAACAAATCAGTGATTCCCTTAGTAGCGGCGAGTGAAAAGGGAACAGCCTAAACCATATTGACGCAAGTCAAAATGGGGTTGCGGGACTCCAAAAAGGATGGGATAAAGTTAGTCGAAGTGTCTGGAAAGGCACACCATAGACGGTGACAGTCCGGTAAACGAAAACTTTTGAACCCTAGGAGTATCCCAAGTAATGCGGGGCACGTGAAACCCTGTATGAATCTGCCAGGACCATCTGGTAAGGCTAAATACTGTCTGGCGACCGATAGCGAACAAGTACCGCGAGGGAAAGGTGAAAAGAACCCCGGGAGGGGAGTGAAATAGAACATGAAACCGTGTGCTTACAAGCAATGGGAGCACTATTAGATAGTGTGACCGTGTGCCTGTTGAAGAATGAGCCGGCGAGTTACCGTACATAGTTTGGTTAAGCAGTTAATATGCGAAGCCACAGGGAAACCGAGTCTGATAAGGGCGATTTTGATTATGTGCGGTAGGCCCGAACCCAGGTGATCTATACATGGCCAGGATGAAGCGTGTGTAACAATACGTAGAGGTCCGAACCAACTGATGTTGAAAAATCAGTGGATGAGCTGTGTATAGGGGTGAAATGCCAATCGAACCTGGAGCTAGCTGGTTCTCCCCGAAAGGCGTTGAGGCACCGCGTTGGAATTAGCTTATGGGGGGTAGAGCACTGGTTCGGTGCGGGCGGAGAAAATCCGTACCAAATCGAGTCAAACTCCGAATACCCATAATGTATGTCCAGCAGTGAGACGGCGGGAGATAAGTTCCGTCGTCAAGAGGGAAACAGCCCAGACCACCGACTAAGGCCCCAAAGAATACACTAAGTGATTAAGGAGGTGGAGTTGCATAGACAACTAGGATGTTGGCTTAGAAGCAGCCACCATTCAAAGAAAGCGTAATAGCTCACTAGTCAAGCGACTCTGCGCCGAAAACGTATGGGACTAAGTGTATCGCCGAAATCGTGGGTTTATATTTATATAAGCGGTAGGGGAGCGTTGTGTTGTAGGATGAAGTATGAGCGTTAGCACATATGGACGAAGCACAAGTGAGACTGTCGGCTTGAGTAGCGAAAACATTGGTGAGAATCCAATGCACCGAAAGACTAAGGGTTCCCACGGCAGGTTCGTCCACGTGGGGTTAGTCGGGAGCTAAGGCGAGGCCGAAAGGCGTAGTCGATGCACAACGGATTAATATTTCCGTACAACCGTAAATCGTTATCAATTAAGTCAGAACACAGGAGGCTATATGGAAAGTCGCCCATTGGACATGGCGCTTCCAAAGGCGTAGCTAGTTTTTGTTGGCAAATCCGCAAAAATGTTTAAGTGAGGCCGAGTAAGGAATGACTTACGAGTCAAACTCCATAGATGCCACGCTGTCGAGAAAAGTGGCGTAATGAGATTGAAGGTTCCCGTACCCTAAACCGACACAGGTAGTCAGGTAGAGAATACCAAGGTGCGCGAGATAACTCTCTCTAAGGAACTCGGCAAAATAACCTCGTAACTTCGGGAGAAGAGGTGCCATGATAGAGTGTAAGACTTCGCGTCTGAAGCTCGAGATGGTTGCAACAAAGAGGCTCAAGCGACTGTTTAACAAAAACACAGGTCTCTGCTAAACCGTAAGGTGATGTATAGGGGCTGACTCCTGCCCAGTGCCGGAAGGTCAAGTGGATTGGTTAGCGCAAGCGAAGCTAAGAAACAAAGCCCCGGTGAACGGCGGCCGTAACTATAACGGTCCTAAGGTAGCGAAATTCCTTGTCGGGTAAGTTCCGACCCGCACGAATGGAGTAACGATTTGAGCGCTGTCTCGGAGAGAGACTCGGCGAAATAGGATTGTCTGTGAAGATACGGACTAGGCGTGCCAGGACAGAAAGACCCTATTGAGCTTTACTGTAGGCTGAAATTGTCTGTCGGCTTGATCTGCGTAGTATAGGTGGGAGCCTTTGAAACCCTGATTTTGGTTGGGGTGGAGGCGAAAGTGAAATACCACTCTGATTTTGCTAGCATACTAACCTTGTCCCATGAAACTGGGCAGGGGAAAGTTTCAGTTGGGCAGTTTGACTGGGGCGGTCGCCTCCTAAATTGTAACGGAGGCGCCCAATGGTTCCCTCAGGCTGGTCGGAAATCAGCCATCGAGCGTAAAGGTATAAGGGAGCTTAACTGCAAGAGAGACATCTCGCGCAGGGACGAAAGTCGGGCTTAGTGATCCCACGGCTTCCGCATGGAAGGGCCGTTGCTCATCGGACAAAAGTTACCATAGGGATAACAGGCTGATCTCCTCCAATAGTCCACATAGACGAGGAGGTTTGGCACCTCGATGTCGGCTCATCGCATCCTGGAGCGGTAGTACGTTCCAAGGGTTGGGCTGTTCGCCCATTAAAGCGGTACGTGAGCTGGGTTCAGAACGTCGTGAGACAGTTCGGTCCATATCCGGCATGCCCGTAGGATTTTTGAAAGGAGTCGTCCCTAGTACGAGAGGACCGGGACGGACAGACCTCCAGTGTATCTGTTATCGCGCCAGCGGTAAACGCAGAGTAGCTGTGTCTGGAGCGGATAAGTGCTGAAAGCATATAAGTACGAAGCCCACCTTAAGATGAGAAATCCCATGGAGTTAATCCAGTAAGGACCCGGGAAGACCACCCGGTTGATAGGATGCAGGTCGAAGTGCCCCGCAAGGTAAGCACGTAGCCAAGCATTACTAATAGTCCGAGGACTTGTCCAACTTAATTGTTTGGTATAAGCGCAGTTAGTTTACTAACGAAGCGTTTATAAAAAGATACGGTTAATGTTATTGCACCAAATATGGTGCACACGCCTCAATATATAGTTTTCAGGGTATGAATGTTACCCGAAAATTTTGATCTCTCAAGATCATCTTTTTTCGGTAGCATCCATGAACCCTAAAGAGTTCTTGGTGCTAAAGCGACCGGAACACACCCGTTCCCATCCCGAACACGAAGGTAAAGACGGTCAGCAGCGACAATACTTGGTGGGAGACCGCCTGGAAAGATAGCCCAGTGCCAGGATTTATAAGCCCCTCAGTTGAATAAGCTGGGGGGCTTTTTTTGGATAAAATTTTGCCTGATAAACTATTATAGGCATGATACTTGGGATACAATGTCAAGTACAACATAATGGAGCTCCGCTATGCGCTATCTAGTAATAATCGAAAAAGCAAAGAAAAACTACTCAGTCTATGTGCCTGATTTACCTGGTTCATAGCTACCGGCGTAACTAAAAAAGACGTGCAGAAAAATATAGCTGGAGCAGTTGAATCGCATCTATAAGGTTTAGAAAAAGATAAATTGAGGCTTTTGGAAAAATAATATGGAAATAGTCGGACTAGATCGCATAACTATCGATCCAAATATCATGTGTGGTAAACCTACAATTAGAAACACGCGTGTAACGATCGGCACAATTCTTGGACTACTTGCCTCTGGTGTTGAAACCAAGGAAATACTTCAGAATTATCCGTACCTAGAAGCCGAAGACATAAAGCAAGCACTTTCATTCGCAGCTTGGAAATTCAGTGAAGAAATTGATGTTCCACTAAAAACAGCATGAAGTTCTTGATCGATATGAACTTACCACCTAAGTGGGTGGATGTTTTCGAAAAATCTGGGCTGCACGCAATTCATTGGTCTAAAGTTGGAAAAGATTCAGCCAAAGACTCTGACATTATGCAATGGGCTCGAGACAATGACTGTATTATCATCACTCATGATTTGGACTTTGGTCAGCTCTTAGCTCTCACTGGTGCTATGGGTCCTAGCGTAATTCAAATTCGTACACAAAATATTTTGCCCAGCAAAAATGCTCGAATATTATTAACTGCAATAAGTCAATTTCACGATGAATTGGTAGCAGGAGCAATCGTCAGCTTTGATCTTCGCCGTAAAAGCGCTCGTGTACTTCCAATTGCATCCAAAAAGTCAAAATCGTAAATAGCACTGCTAAAAGCACCTACTAGCATTACTGCTAGTCCAAACACGAAGGCACGGCGCAGCGACAATACTTGGTGGCAGGTCAGACCGCCTGGAAAACAAACTAAAAAGAAGTCCGCCAGGATTTATAGATAAGTCCGATAATAGGTGGACATAATATGGGCGAAGTGCTAGTATTATAGCTGGTTGAGGACAGCTGGTGCGCATCATGAAAAAGTTAGATGGTCGAAGTCTAAGTCGCAAAACGCAAGAGGATATCAGACTTCGTACGGTGGCAAGGGTTAGGGCGGGAGAAAGCCCGGAAGTGTTGGCAAAGGCATTAGGATTCAGTCGTTCTGCGATTTACAAGTGGTTGTCCGATTATGCAAATGGAGGCAAGAAAGCATTAGCCGCCAAGCCAACCCCAGGGAAACCACCCAGGTTAAAAGCAGAGCATTTGCGTTGGATTTACAAGGTAGTGGTTGGGAAAAATCCCTTGCAGTTGAAACTTCCTTTTGCGTTGTGGACACGCTCACAATTGATCATAGCCATTCAAAGGAAGTTCGGTATTAAAGTTGGAAAAACAGTGTTGAGCCGTGCATTAGAGAAGCTTGGTTTAAGTTTTCAAAGACCATTAAGCCGGTTGCATCAACAAGACCCTGTCATTGTCCAGAAATGGCTGAAGAAAGAATATCCAGCCATTAAAAAAGAAGCAAAAGCGGTTGGGGCAGAAATATTTTTTGGTGATGAAAGTGGTCTTCGTTCGGATTATCGATTAGGTAGAACACTTGGAGTAAAGGGGCAAACACCAGTTTTATCGCGGACATCGTCAAGATTTAAGCTCAATATGATTTCGGCGGTAAGTGGTACTGGTTCTCTACGTTTCATGGTTACAGACACGACTGTAAATAGTGCTGTATTTATTGAATTTTTAAAACGACTTTTATATGGAGCTAAAAAGCCAATTTTCCTTATCGTAGATAATCATCCAATCCACAAAACCAGAGCTGTAGAAGAATTGATACGAAAAACAAATGGCAAATTGAAACTATTCTTTTTGCCCCCATATTCACCTGAAATGAATCCTGATGAGATGGTTTGGCGGCAGGTGAAGCAACATGAAGTACAAAGGAACCTTTATGATAATCAAATGGCGCTAAAACAAGCTGTTTTCAAGTCTCTTCATCGCTTACAAAAATGCAAAGATACTTTGTTATCCTTCTTCAAAACACCTACAACCGCCTACGCTGCAATCTAGCTGTGTCCACTGGCTATCGGTCTCCCTTATATAAGCCCCCTCAGCTTATTCAACTTAGGGGCTTTTTTGCAGATCATTTTGCAGTTGCCGGTCTCAAGATCGACTGCGCTATAGACAAATTGTCAGAACCATTAGCGGTTTCCACTACAAAATGCGCGGCTTCTTCATACGAGATGATTTTAGCGGTCGAAAGTTGCCCCCTGCGCCAAAATCAACTTTGCCTCCCAGAGCAAAGCAATTTTGCCCCGTTGCCAAGAAATACTTCTTTGCGAATACCAGCAGATATGTCTTGGTACCGCGCATGATGCTATTAGGATGCAGCTGCTAGCACTAATCTTAAGTGCAGTTTGTATATCGGAATGAATAATCGACGCTGGTTAACCGGCATCGACACTTGTTCTTGTTGATACGTTCTTTTTCAACTAGAAGCGAGTAATCGATGCCAAATGAGAGGTTAACCATGAGAATGATACGCGAGATTTTAAGACTACACTACATGTGCGGATTCGGCAAGAAAAAGATCAGTCGCTCTTTGGGCTGCTCACGCCAATCAGCATCTAACTACATCAATAGAGCACGTGCGGCTGGATTGACTTGGCCATTGCCGGCAGAATTAGATGATGAAGTTTGCTTAGAGAAATTTTTGTATCCAAAAGGTGCAGAAATTGCTGGGGTCGGCAGACCAGTAAGTAATAAGCCACAACCTGATTGCAATTACATACATCAAGAGCTAAAGAAAAAAGGTGTAACGCTGAATTTGCTCTGGGAGGAATACAAAAGTGATCACCCAGATGGCTACCAACTCAGCCATTTTCGCGGGATTTACAGACAATGGCGTAAGGCTATTAGTCTTTCAATGAGACAAAATCATAAAGCAGGTGAAAAAGCATTCTCCGATTTTGCTGGCGGAACACTGAATATAACTAACGAGATGACCGGCGAGGTGACACCAGCACATCTGTTTGTTTGTGCCCTTGGCGCAAGCAGCTATACATTTGCCAGATTGTTTTGGTCCGAAAATAGCGAAGCCTGGTGCACTGGACATTCTCTTGCCTTTGCATTTTTTCAAGGTTGTCCAGAAATTATTGTCCCTGATAATCCTAAGCCAGTTACAACAAAAGCCTGTCCGTATGAACCAGATATAAATCCTAGCTTCAATCAGATGGCTAATCACTTTGGAGTAGCCATTATCCCTGCCCGCGTTAGAAAACCTAAAGATAAGGCTACCGTGGAATCTGCTGTAGGCGTTGCTACTCGATGGATATTGGCTGTTTTACGCAAACGTACATTCTTTAGTCTAGCTGAAGCCAATAAGGCAGTAGAAGAACTTCTGGAAAAACTCAACGATAAACCATTTAAAAAACTGCCTGGTTCTCGCCACAGTCGCTACGAAGAAATTGATAAACCAGCACTTAGACCCTTGCCGGTTCATCAATATGAATATATGCATGTTAAATATGCATCTGTTCATTTTGCTGACTATCATGTCGAATATGAGGGCTGCTGGTACAGCGCCCCTTACCAGTATCGCGGCAGACGAATTGAAGTTAGAGCAACTCTAAATACTGTCGAAATATTCCTAAAAGGAAAGCGAATAGCCAGCCATCCGCGCAGCTTCAATAAAGGCAACAGATTCACAGTTCCAGAACATCGTCCAAAATCACACCGAGAATATGGTGCCTGGCCCCCAGAGCGCATGATCAGATGGGCAACAACTATCGGCCCTGAAACAAAATGCTTGGTAGAGCAAATATTGCAAAAACAACAGCACCCAGAACTTGGTTATCGCTCTTGCCTTGGAATTCTCAGGCTGTCAAAACCATATGGTAATGACCGGCTTAACGCTGCCTGCGCTCGCGCTCTGGCTATCAATGCCTATTCTTTTAAAAGCGTCAATTCGATCCTTAAATCAGGTCTCGATAAACGCTCACTCCCAGAAAAACCCCGACAACTCACGCTTGTGCATGAAAACATTCGCGGCCCAATAGCCTTTCACACTAATACACTACAAGGAGAACAATAATGCTAATACATCCAACAATAGATAATATGCGCTCACTTAGACTGTTTGCCATGGTACAAGCCCTGCAAACACAAATGGAAATGAAAGATATCGAGGAAATGAATTTCACTGATCGTCTTGGACTACTGATCGATGCCGAACTAATTGCTCGCGAAAATAAACACCTTCAATCACGTTTAAGAAATGCCAAACTGCGATTATCTGCCTGTATTGAAGACCTTGATATTAAAGCTGCTCGCGGACTTGATCGTACTGTTGTTACTGCCCTGGCAACATCTGACTGGCTCAAACGCCACCAAAATGTCATTGTCACTGGACCTTGTGGCGCAGGCAAAACATATGTTGCCTGCGCCCTTGCCCAAAAAGCTTGTAGAGACGGCTATACTGTTTTCTACGAACGGGCCCCTAAACTATTTCAAGATCTAGCCCTCGCTAAAGCCGACGGCCGCTATTACAAAATCATGACTAACTTGTCCAAAAAAGATCTCATTGTCATTGATGACTTTGCTCTAGCACCACTCACTGATGAACAACGCCGAGACCTCCTTGAAATAGTTGAAGAACGTTACGACCGCCGCTCAACCTTGATGGCTAGCCAAGTCCCTACCGATCATTGGCATGATATAATCGGCGACCCGACTATTGCTGATGCTATTCTTGATCGCTTGATCCATAATGCTCATAAACTAAGCCTTAAAGGAAAAACTAGACGAAAACCAGAAGAAGGAGAAATTAATGACACTGAAAATAAAGAGAAAAAATAAGGAGATAAATAAAGGGTAGTAATATGCCAGCGTCGCTTCGCTCCGATTACCCAATACATCATCCTTGGCAACGGGGCAAAATAATTATTGCTCCAAGGGGCTATTTTCACCGGTTTACACAACATTTTCATTAACCAATTGGCTCGCATTAAATAATCCATCCAGTAACCTGATTATCTCTGCATATTCAAGTATCTGTTTCGTTTCAACACCATTACGTAAGCCGGTCGTGGGATAACCCCAGTCTCTCACCCAACTTAGAGCTTGTGGTTCGGTATTTACCTTCAACCACTGAATAAAAATTTGATTCTGAATTATTGGGTCACGAAGATTATATTCCCGGCTAAAACAATCGGTATCGACAGGCTTAATTAATCCGCCTTCCTCTTGATATTCTTCATAAACCTGCCACAGGTGCTCTTGGGGCTCTAATAATCGAACCATACCTGTATTTATTGACATCCGAATTGCCTCCGAATTATTTTGAATGAGCCTATAGTGTACAGCAAACTTTGCGGTAAGTTGAGAATGGAAATACCGAGTTACTAAAGGAGAGTGATTAATAGTGAAAATTGCAAACGAGGAAAAAACAAGCTATCTGAATGTATTCGGTCTACCTCCAATGCTCCCACCAGCTACTGTTGGGATTTTGATTGGAGGTGAGGAGAAACCGATAAGCCCTGGCACCCTAGCAAACTGGCGGTCTATGAGGTCTCATCCTGAGTTGGAATACACTAAGGTGGGACGTTATGTTCGATATCCTCTCGACTCTGTTCTAAATTTCATAAAATTGAGAACCTATGGTATTGATGCGACAAATGCCACTCAATTGCCTACCAAATCAGCTTCGGCCAGAAGCAGTAACTCTAAAGATTCGACAAAGATAAAAGATATGCTTGCACAAGAAGCAGCTATGCTGCCGGAAGCCGCGCCAATGCCAGCACCGGTTATGGTGCCGGAGGCAGAACAAGATGAAGAAAATTTGTTTGAATGAAAGGATAAAAAGAGCAATTTAACTACTCTCAGTATTTAAAAAATATTCAAAGCAGGAAAGAGCAAGAAAAACCCAGTGCGAACACACTGGGTTAATAAAAACATCCCGACCAAAGGAGATTTCTAATGGAAATAATAGTTGAAAAAATTGTACCAGTCAATCGGGACAGTGCTCAGCGCGCATATATTGATGTTCGTTTTAAAAGTGGAATGCTCATTCGAGATTTTGTTGTAGTGCAAGAGACTGGAAAATCTCCTTGGGTCGCATGTCCACAAGTGAGCTGGACGGCGGCAAACGGCAAAATCTGCCGGAAAACTATTGTTGAATTTCCTAAAGATGCAATGGCGCAGCTCCAGGAAAAAATTTTAGATGCATGGAAAACATTTGCCAACGATGGAGGTAAATGTCATGAATAATTCTACACGTCAACATCTTCAGATTAGCAATCGAGCATCAGCTATTTCTGCGATAAATGATGAAGCAAAATGCTGGCAGGGTTTTCCTCAAGTATTTCCGACCGATGCAGAAATAGTCAACCTGCAACTAACCCCCGGCCATGGTTGTCTTAGAGCAACTTTCGATATCCAAGTAAACAAGAAAGTGCTTATAGCTGGTTTTCGCATTGTTCAGGAGCCAACCAAGAAAGTGTTCGTTCAGCCGCCACAAAAAACAAAAAAATTAGGCAAAAAGGTGATTTACCTGGGGCCTGAATTTTCATTGCCAAAACACATGAAAACATTTCTTGAAACCCTTGTATTGCCACGGTTTATGCAATTGCGATTGGAGGCAAACTAAATGAACTACCCATTTAATGCCGACAACATCCCTCTTGCACTTAAGATTCGCAAACAATGGCTAGTGTGGCGGTTTGAAAAGCAGGGCGAGAGAATAACTAAAGTGCCCTATCAGACAACTTCACAAGGCATCGGACACAAGTATGCCAAAACCAATGACCCAAAAACATTGACAGATTTTGAAACGTGTTTACAGGCTTTGAAGTCTGGCAGATTCGATGGCATCGGCTTCGCTTTCTGTAAAGACGACGGACTAGCCGGTATTGACTTAGACCATTGCATTGATAAAGACGGGTGTTTAGAGCAATGGGCACAAGACATTGTTGGCGAATTTACAGAAACTTATGTTGAACGTTCACCAAGCGGTGATGGCCTGCACATCTGGTGCTCTGGCGTTCCGGTAGAGACAGGGGAAAAGAAATGGAAAAAGCCAGGCACCAACGTAGAGCAAGGAATAGAGGTTTACTGTCATCGCAGTGCCAGATACTTTACCGTAACCGGCGATGTCGTCTCTAATTTTGAAATTACAGAACGTCAGCCGGGACTTGATTGGGTATATCAGCAGTATTGGGCTGAGCAGTACGAGGAACCCAAACAAGTAAGAAGTGCTGATGGCGAGCTCGATTCTGAGCTTATCTGTAAAGCCCTTGATTATATACCAGCCGACAATTATAAATCTTGGATTGTAATTGGGATGGCATTGAAAGCTGGTGGACTAGACGTCAACGTTTGGGAAACATGGTCTCAGAAGTCATCTAAGTTTGAGTCAGGGCTATGCACAAAAAAATGGGCAACATTTAAAGATAGCAAAGTTGGGCTTGGGATACTATTCTCCATTGCTAAGCAACACGGGTTTCGCTTTCCAGAACAGGAGCCCCCCGATTGGACAAAGCCAGAAACATTTGGTGAACCATTATTATTTGGCGAAATAGAGACACCAGAAATCAACATTGATTTTCTTCCAAGCTGGGTAAAAAATTATGTTGAAGCGGTTGCGGCACACACCCAGACGCCGCCGGGTGCAGTGGCCATGCTCGCCCTTGCAATTCTTGGCACCTGTGTCCAGAAACGCTTTGAAGTCTCGCCGTATCAAGACGATAACTCTTATACAGAGCCACTCAGCATTTGGTGTTTAGTAATGCTTCCACCAGCGAGCCGAAAAACGGCAATTCTGGATGCTTTACGTTCCCCGGTAGTTAGTTGGGAGCGCGACAAAGCGGTAGAACTACAACCAGAGATTTCAAAACAGATTACCGAACGAAATGTGATGGTGAGTCGTATTCAAGAATTAACTAAACAAGCGGCTAGGGCAGAACAATTAGGAGAAGAAGATGAGTAAGCGAAAAAAGACTGTACAGGAATGCATAGATGAAATAAATGAACTGAAGGAAAAACTGGCGGTCGAAGAACTAAGACTACCTCAAACATTTTTGACCGATGTTACTCCGGAATCGCTACAGAATGCACTGGCTGAACAACGAGAGCGCATGTCTATCTTAACTGATGAAGGAAATTTGTTTGATATTTTGGGTGGAATATATAGTAGTGGCAGGCAAAATTTAGATGTTTTTCTTCAAGGACATGCAGGCGGGCCACTGCGTGTTAAAAGAAAGGACAGGATTGTTTACTTACATAAGATAGCTGTTTCTATAGGGTTAACCGTTCAGCCGGTTGTGCTTGCGGAACAGGCCGAAGCTGACCGCCGTAAATTTAGAGGCAAGGGATTATTAGCGCGCTTTTTGTATTGCTTGCCGAAATCGAACATAGGTAGCCGAGACGTAAGGAAAAAGACGAATATTCCCGCCGCGGTTAAACAAGCATATACTCAGGGTATTAAGAGACTGCTTGATTTAAAATCCAAGATAGATGACACTGGCAGACCAGAGCCAGAAATTTTATATCTTGACCATGCAGCACTTGCTGCCTGGCAGAAATTTAGCCAGGAGATTGAATCTAATCAAGGTGAGCGAGGCAAATTTGAACGTATCCAGGATTTTACTGGTAAACTCCCTGGAGCAGCATTAAGGATTGCCGGTGTCTGCCATGTAGCAGAACAAATGGGCGGCATCAATGACGGTACATTATCCTCATTATTCGCTTTATCCGAGATAGCGGATAATCAAAGAAGGTTGATTGGCATAGATATAATGGCCCCCGTACTTGACCTATGTGAGAAATTAATTGTTCATACTATGGCTGCTTTTGACATGATGGGTGATGACCCGGTAGTCAATGACGCAAAGTATGCGTTTAAGTGGCTAATACAAAACAGCGAGAAGAATGACCAGGGAGCCTATTCGTTTAGGCAAAACGTTTTGCATAGTACACCAAGATTTAAAAACTCGAAACTTGAAAGAGTAATGAAGGCTTTAGATGTGCTTATCGAAAGAAATATAATCAGTCGCCAACAACGGGACAAATCTACCAAAAAGCCCACATTGTTTTACTATGTAAATCCGTCGGTAGTAAATCAGCAAAGCGTTTCGGCATGAGCTGGCGAGATTTTGAATTCCCTCTCCCACCTTTGGATAAAGAGGATAAAGCGGATAAAGCCAAGGCACCAGATATAACATCATCCTCTTTATCCGCATTATCCACTGAGGGTGAACCTCAGAAAAATTCTCCTGTTGTTGAGCCAGATAATCTTTTATGGTGGTTAGACCAGATAGGTCGTGCTGGTAGCAAAGAAGAAATCTTTTCAATATTGAAGAAATTTCAGCCGCTGCCATGGACAGATGAGCACCGGGCACAAATTAGCCAGGCATATCACAAAAGACTGGACTGGCTCAAGTAGTCCTTGCTCACAACCACTAAAGTAAATGTTGTTGACTGAACGTCTCATCTATTTCTGTATCGCTCAGCATTTCTTTGTGGCGGCTGCGCTGAGATTTGGTCATGAATTTTTCAAACCTCGGCAATGTATTTAGTTTGTTGTGCCTTCTTGCCAAAATTATCAGATTGGCAAAGCAGTAAGTCTCCAGTGGTATGTTCTGAGCACCGTTAACCATTTGAGGTTTAAGCGTGTATAGCTCAAAAGGACTTACACCAGCTTCCTTGAGGTACTGCATGGCTTTTTTGTGCGTTAAATATAAGGTGCCGTAAAAACCCATGATATGACCTCACTGATAGCTAAAAATGAGGATAGCGTACAACATGGCATTACGCAATAAAATTATTTGCATTTTTTAGATGCTCAACTATTTGCACACATTGACAGTTTCATAATCGCCAGTTTTGTAATGCCAACCGCCGTGTCCTACAAAAATATCTCTAGTTTCCTCTACTGACTCTCGTCGCGACCATTCGGGAAACCTTACTGTCTTAGTGTGCGCAAGACATCTATAAGCATTCGCTACTACATTTGCCCATGCCACATTTTCATAGCTAGTTACCTCAACATTGACGTCGCCTAATCGTGATACCGTTACATCTAGGTTAACCCTCCCCCAATTGATATCATGGAGTTTTTGCCACCACCATATTCGCAAGCGTGCTGCATTATCAAATCGACGCCACCAACTATCCCAATATTTAGCTTGCCAATCTGATTCAGCGCCTGCCGTGAGTTCGTTAGGCGCAGCATTTAATTGTGGAGAAGCTATGAGAGCTTTTAAGCGATTATCGCCATCCTCTAATTGTTCAATGTCTTTTTCGATTGCAGTTTTTTTTAAATTGTCATTTGAGTTATGTACTGGAGTCGGCATCATACTCGTACTGCTAGTGGGACTAGATACGTCGGATGCACCGAACCAACCAGGCAATTGATTGTTGCCTGTCGTGGCTGTTGAGGTTGGTAGCATTGGTGTCACATTCTTAGCCCCGAACCAGCTAGGCAGTTGATTATCATTGGCTGGTGTCGTTGTTGTATTCGCAGTGGGGAAGGATTCAGTTTCTGAAACATGCCCGTCAAGTTCTTTAGTATCGGAAAAACATGACGGACAATAAAAAGCCAAACAAGCAAATAATGACGCAGACAACAATGTCGTTATTCTAAGATTCGCGTATTTACCTATTGTTGAACAAGAGCTATTTGTTTTCATCATTGCCTATAGAATAAATTTAGCTGTGCCAATGGAAACTTCAAGGTGTGAGCGCGTTAGTGCCTGAATCGCTCCATCCCATTTAAAACAGACAGTACTGGCCTGGCTGGCACCTGGCGCAATGGTATTTGCTTTCAACATAATTGACTGAAATTTTTCTATGCAAACTTGTTGCAGCTCGTGCCTATTAGGATTGAAAAAAACATATTTTACGTTTTCCGGTAATATATCAACCGGCACGGCACTGTTGTTAATTATCAATAAATCGACCCGCAGGCAAGAATACTCCGGCAGCCAAACATAAGCAACTTCAACAGCAAAATCATTCCCCTTGAGCTTTCTATATGAAACCCCTTCTTTGTAATACTGCTCATAGTTAGGTGCTCCAATAAAGCATTCAAAAGTTTGCTTTTCGTCAGGATGTTTAGCTCTTATAGCCAATTCTTTTGTCCAACTATTCGCTGCTTCATCAGTTTTGCCCTCAATCTTTTGGATACAGCCAAGCATCTTGTAGCAATCAGCCAAACGCAAATCGTCTTCACCATAGCTGGTCTTGAGTGAAGGAATAGCTTGTTCATAAACACCTTCTGCTTCAATATATTTTTTTTGACTCATGAAAACCTGAGCCAGCATCGACAAAGAACTGGCTCTATAGGCTTGATAGTCAGTTTGTTTCGACAGTATATTTATCGCTTGCTTTGCATATTTTTCAGCATTAGCATATTTCCTTTCTTGGAACGCAATATCCGCAAGCCAATATTGGACGACACCAGCCAAACTGGATTTAGCGCCAGAGGATTTTTCTATTAATGGTAATGCCTGAGAACAGAAATTCTCTGCCTTGGGTAAATTGTTAGACTGAGCTTCTATGATGCCGAGTTGTAGAGTTTCAACGCCTTTCAGTTTATAGTCCGAATTGTTTGTCAATCTTGCGGCTTGCTGGAACAATGACCGGCACTCATCCTGCATGAAGTTATCATATTCAATGAGGTTTCCCAAATTTATTAACGCATTGACCAAATCCGATTTACGGTTAGGACGGTATTGTTCCAGTAAAACTATTGCCTGGCGATAATTGTTAATAGCGTCGACTTTATTCCCATCTGAGGAAGCTGTATTTCCTTTGTCGAGCAATTGCTGAATTGAGTTGTCTATAGATTTGTCATATGTCCCAGCAACAGCGATTAATTGTGGCTTGGTGGCATGACCTTTTTTTGTAATCTGTTTATGAATAGTTGTTGGTGGCTGACTTATAGCCATCGCAAATTGAGCGTGCAAAACCATATAAATGCAGAATGGAGCAAGAGCGAATCGTTTATAAACTTGTGAACAATGCATATGGGCACCTCGATATCATAATTAGAATTAGATTCTGTGTTGAATTTGTGAAATTGGTGACTGCTTGGCAAGTATAAATGCCTCGGAGATAAAAAAATATTGACACATTATTAAACTTACACAATAGGCATTATTACTGGTTAATCTTCTACTTATGTCGGCAATGATGCCATAGACGATTAGTCGACAAAGAATCACAGTTTCTCGCATGGGCCCAGAGAAACGAGCATTAAGAAATTTAGCGAACCATCTTCGACAGTCGCGGCTTGAGAAGGGGTGGTCACAAGAAGAGCTGGCTGAACGTGTCGGCTCAGACCGCACATACATCAGTGATATGGAAAGAGGTCTCCGGAACCCGTCACTAAAGACAGTGGCACGATTAGCCCATGCACTGAGAGTAAAAATTGGCAACCTTTGTGATGACTGAGAACTTACCATTGTCCTTGGTGTGATTTTCTTTGCTGCGGTGGCACAAACTTTGTGCTGCCGCGATAATAAACAGTGCCAAGAATTGACTTCCACTTTATTTTTTATAGGGCGCATCTCCTTTTAGGTTTGCGTGACTCTGTAAATGTAAGCAGCGATAATGTGGAATCTTGATAACGTAAAAATTAATTCCCTCAACTCGTTACCTATTACTTATTCAAGCCACTATTCTATAACAAATTGTTTCTGTTCGTTTTATTGCCAATCGCCACATATTTAAAGAGTGGATGGAGTAAAACGGGCAAAGAAACGGCTAGGGCGAAGGATTAAATATCTTCGTGAAGAGGCATGCCGATTTACGCAAGAAGATTTGGCTGAAAGACTTGGCGTATCGCCGGTTTATATAAGTCGCCTTGAGAGGGGTGATAGTTCTCCTAGCTTTAAAATGCTTGTCCAAATTGCTACCGCATTCAACGTAAGTTTAGAAGAGCTAGTCAAGATGGTCTGATTGTTTGGTCTTGGCGAGTTGATTCTCTACAGATAACCTGATAATCTGTACAGACAACTTTATCTAGGAGGTATTTCAATGTTTCCCTTTGCAACTATACAGCGAACGGCGATACTTGATTGGAGCGATGAAGACGAATGTTTTACTATGGAGTCACCTTTGGCACCTAGAATTGTCGGTACTGGCTACACTCAAGAAGAAGCAAGAGCTGCTTTTGAAGAAATCTTATCTGGAACATACAGCCAATTAAAAAGCCAAGGTGTTTCAGAGCAGTCTAAGTCTGGCAGACCTATAAAAAATGGGGTGAATATACATGCCCAGGTAAAACAACAAACTAAAAACTTAATGGCTGATATGGCGGAGAAATTGGGGCTTTCCCAAGGCGAGGTTTTAGATTGTGCTGTTTTTGCCCTAAATAAACAGGTAAGCAAGAAGAGCCCTAAGTTACTAGTCGTAAGCCCTCCCCGTCAGTTGATAGATGTTCATAGCTATAGCAGAGCGATAGCGCCTAATACGGAATTCACTTTTAAAACCAATGATAGAGCTTGTGCATCCCAGTTTGATGGAAGGCTACGGTGGGATACAGACGAGCCTTGCCACTACAGATGGTTTGATGAACAGGGTGTGCCGGTTGACTTTATAGCTAAGCTAAAAAAGACACAGACTATTTCTGAAGAGCCATTCCTCTTTGAAGTGACATTAGATATCCAATATGTTCCTGAGTTTATTCAGAAGACCGCGCCTGAAGATATTGATTGGGCACAAAGAGAGCTTCAACATATAAGGCGGGAACGCAAGTATGAAAATATGATGGGCGAGTCAAATAATTCCGCGAGCGTATTTTGCACTTGCGACTCTACTCTTGGTGGCGTTGAAAACTGGGGCTGCAATGAGTGTTCAGAATGTAAAAAAGCGTATCCAGCAATTGCGACTGCTATCAGGCAATTAAAGTTTGGCGGCAAAAATCAGGTTAAGTTTGCCAAGCAATATGATTCATTCCAACTGGTGTGGGAGGCAATTTCAGCAAATAATTGGCAAATCTGGATAAAAACAAACAACCATGTAGTAACCTTACTTAATGCTCCTTGCGAATTAATGCTTGCAGCTATTCCTTGCCTTCGAGATTTTTGCAATGCAGCACACTAATAAAAATATCGGTACTTGCCGTCTATGTCTTCAAGAAAAAATTCTTTGTGATTCTCACATCATTCCTAAGCACTTTTTCCGAGAACGGGATAATGGCTCTGGTATGTACCAGATAAGCACAGATGAACCTTTTAAAAAAAGGATTCGCGAGGGATGGACAGAGAAATTGTTTTGCCTGGACTGCGAAAAAATGTTAGGACGATTTGATGATTACGCAGCTAAATTTTTTAAAGGCTATGGAACTTGGACAGTTTGTAAGTTTGACGATGAAATATTATACCGGATAGATGATTATGATTATGGTCTATTGAAATTGTTCATTTTAAGTGTTTTATGGCGCTCGGCTGTTGCCACCATTCTCGTATTCTCCTCGGTTCGATTAGCTGATGCTGAACGAGAAGAATTGCGCTCTATGCTTATTAGCAATGACCCTAAAACCAAGCATGACTATGGCGTAACGATTTTTTCAATAAAACCGGCGATAGGAAATATTCACAAAGTAACCCTTCAGCCATATCGCGTGGAGGAGGGAAACATAATCTCTTATAGACTGCAATTAAATGGATTTATTTGCCGCATACATATTCCAGGTGCGCGAGATTTTGATTTTTTCGAGCCGGTAAAGCTTAGTGATATCGCCCCCTTCTGGATTAAGGAGGTGCCTTTTACGGATAGTCGTCGAAAAGTACTGGTCGAAACTGTCCACAGTCAACCTAAAAGACTCGAAGAGTATAAAAAACAAATGGCGGAGCGAGCACAATATAAAGTCGTAGATACACCTTAATCTTAAATAGTCAATAAACTATCTTCAGGCGGGAATATATTGTCGGCTATAATTCCATTAAAGATGGGGTATATAGACAGTCCTGCCCTTCTCGACATATTTACGGTGAACTCTCCATGGTCGTTCTGTTCCATTTCGACAAAGTGTGAACCCATTTGAAAGATATAATGGTCTGTGCAGTCCTTAAGAGAACCGTCTGGGAATCCTAACTTTAGCTTGGTTGGGTTAGGTGTTGATACTCCAATCAGAGCACCGAATTTTAGCAGATATAGTTGCGTATTCCACGAAGGCGAAGGAATTATTGTCAAATAATGAGATAATGCTGTGGTATCATTTACGGTATCAATTGTTACTGCTGGCTGATATAGCGCGACAAAGTCAACGTTAATGGGTGGTTGTCTATTTAGCAGTTCAATTGATATGTTTCTTAACCGAGAAATATCAGCAGTCGGATGAACTCGTATTAGACAACCCTTTTTTTGTTCCATATTCTGGCACTGTTTCTTCAATTGAAGTGCCGCAGTCTCAATTTTACTCATAAAATTCGGCTGTTCGTTTTTATGGTATGGTATTAACGCAATAAACCAATCAGAGAAATATTTTTTTGACAAAGTCAGGCCGTTTTGTATTACAAGAGGCACGATTCGTAGATGAATACCAGGTAATATCTCGATGAGACCATTTCGCTCAGCGCATTGGTAGTTCTGTAAAATAGCTAAAAGTTTTTGCCAGTTTGAATCGGTTATATACTCCTTTGCAGTCAACATTATATCTATGCCGGTAAATCCTTGTGCAGAAAATAATTCTCTGGCTCTCTCTCTAAAGATTTTGCAATTCTCTTGTAGCAACTGTTCATGATAAGAAATGTCGTGATTTTTAATTGAGAGCAGTAACTCTGCTTTGTCATCGAAAGCGATAGTTGCATCCAATCCAGGGGTGCCATATGCTGCGGGCTTGATGTTCATCTTAGCTGTAATTAGCATTGTTATGGCGTGCAGTTCAAACAAAGCGCCATTTTGTCTATTCGCATCTTGAGACTTTATATCTTGGATACAACTCTTCAACCATTTAGGATGTAATTGTTTTAGAGTTTTTATTCCATAGCCCAGGGTTACGAGTTCAATAGTTGACAGTCCATCATTACGTAACCATAACCTTTGAATCTTATCTTTGCCGTTGGGCTCTGACAGCCAAAGCTTTCCAAAGGTGCTTTCAACCTCATTAAGATAATCTGCTAACTCCCCATCAGGCATTGATAAGAATTTAGTTTGTCTTGGAATATTGAGAACTTTTATTTCACTTCTGTTTAACATGACCTGAGCCTAACATAGGCAGTGATTCTTAGGCGGAAATGTCTATTTGTACAGCAGTTGACGGCGCTTGTCATGGTGCTAATTTGACTCGAACAACTTTGACATCGGAATGCCCAGCGTATCAGCGAGCCTTGCTATATTTTTTAGAGAAGGATTGCGCTCACCTCTTTCGATGCCGCCAACATAAGTGCGGTCTAATCTGGCTTCAAAAGCAAAACCTTCTTGCGACCAACCCTTTTCTTGTCGGAGCTGCCTGACTCGTTTTCCAAATTTTTTTGCGGCTAATTTTTCTTGATTCACATTCAATACTGTGAAGTCAAGATGACTATTAGTCCACCGATTATAAGTATCTTTAAATGTTGAAAATGCTTTTCAAGATTGTATTGTATATAGTGAATTACCCTGCGTATTAGGAGATAAATTCCATGTCCCAATCAGGCAAAAAGTTCTTAAAACCTACATCTGTTCTCGTTGCGACTTTGCTTGCGTCTACGCTGCAAACAAGTGCAAATGCAAATCCAACAGTACACGCTGTTACTGAAGCAGCACTCAAAGGTATTGAGTCGGGACTTACCAAAGGACAGACTCTAAATCCAATCATTTTTGGACAAGCTTCGCGAAAACTGAACGTTGCTCAACAAACGTGCCACGCTTCCCATGCGTCACATGCATCACACGCTTCGCATTCTTCCAGCCACTATTAAGAATATGCAACCAGATAATGATGCCTCCGTCACTGAGGCAGTTGACGGTTCTGTTTCGGTAGTATTCGATTTGCAAATTAACAGTCTTACTGCTGTAAAAAAAGCTGTTTATAAATTTGCGGCTGATTGTGCTGCTGTTTTGAGCACAAAGGAGCCGAATCAACTTGAAGTGAAATTGAGCTTTCCTGACACCACCGACTTAGTTGATAAGAGAGCGGTTGTAAGAGCTTTCTGCAATGAAGTGATTGACCAAGATTTAAGAGAACAGATTGCTTGCGAAACAGAAGCTACTCGTAATCTCATTCTTGCACAGGCATTTTCTAAAACATCATTATTACAACAGGACTAATAAAGTGATTGACCTGGCGGTTGACAAGCCCGGCAAATTCAAAACGCTGGAAAATTATAATCAATCTTTAAAAGAAGGCTACAAATTGCTTCCTTTTAGATTTATACGGCTTGACGAAGAAAGGTATGTTCTTACCAATGACGTGGGAGAGTATCTGGTAATTAGCCAAGGTAGCCTGCCTGCATTTGTCAACAAAACTATCGAGCCAGGGTCAGGATTATATAACGATTTAAAATCAAAACATTTCTTGCTTGACGATGATTCTTCGATTGCTCTTGAACTTGTGGCAATGAAATACCGCACCAAAATGCAGCAAGTATCTAGCTTCACTGGTTTACATATGTTTGTTGTCACTTTGCGCTGTGACCATTCGTGCCCCTACTGTCAGGTTTCAAGACAAAGTGAGGACAGAGCCACTTTTGACATGACTATTGAAACTGCTGCAAAGTGTCTTGATTTTACTTTTCGCAGTCCATCACCAAGTATAAAAATTGAATTTCAAGGCGGGGAACCGTTCCTAAATTTTGACCTAATTAAATGGATTGTACTCGAAGCAAAACGTAGAAATGAACAGCACCAAAAAGATGTTGAATTTGTGATTGCTACTAATCTGGCTTTATTGACAGACGACATTCTTTCGTTTTGTTTAGAGCAGGATGTTCATTTATCAACTTCTCTTGATGGGCCACAGGATTTACACTTAGCTAACAGACCACGCCCTGGCTCTGATAGTTATCAAAAAGTAATTAGTGGAATTAACCGTGTTCGGGCGGTGCTTGGGCCAGACAAAATATCTGCCTTAATGACTACAACTAAGGCCAGTTTAGGACGCTCAAAAGAAATTATTGATGAATATATGCGTCAGGGTTTCAACGCTATTTTTTTGCGACCATTAAGCCCATATGGATTTGCTATCAAAACCAAGTGGTATCAAAGTTATGATGTCCAAGACTGGCTCACCTTCTACTTTGAGGGGCTGGATTATATTATTGAACTGAATAAGAGAGGATATCCATTTGTTGAGCTATATGCTGGCATTATTTTGAACAAAATGTTTTCCCCTTGGGGCACAGGGTATGTTGATTTGCAATCGCCCGCTGGACTTGGAATCAGTGCCATATTGTTTAATTATAATGCCGAAGTCTACGCCTCAGATGAATCACGTATGTTGGCGGAGATGGGAGATAAGCAATTTTGTCTCGGAAATATACATGAAAACTCTTATGAAGAAATCATGCTTTCCGAGGCTCTTCTTAATCCTATTGAGCAATCAATTGTTGAAAGCGTGCCAGGGTGTCAAGATTGTGGCTTCCAACCTTATTGTGGCAGTGACCCAGTTTATCATTATGCCACTCAAAAAGATTCAGTTGGACATAAGGCACTAAGCGGTTTCTGTAAGAAAAACATGGCAATCATGCGGCGCTTAATTTCTCTCATGGAAGATGATGCCGAGGCAAAGAAAATTCTGCTTAGTTGGGTTAAGGTGTAATTATGCTCAAGCTAACGACAAGGCAGATAACCGCATTAGGTGAAGTTCAAGGAACGCAGTTCATTGCCAGGGTTACTGAGAATTTTAAATTACCGGAACCGTTAAGAAGTAAACACATTCTATTAATCAAAAATGGCAATCAGTCTGATTTACCTCTTGGTTTTCGGGCGTATTTTTATTTGCAGGACGATGAATCGGTGATAGGCAAACACCTTGCTATTGAAAATAGTTTCCTATTGCCACAAGACCAAAACTATTTGAATGAAGGCGACATTCTCCGCTTCGACCCGCAAAGATTAGCGCTGCGCACATTGTACAGGAAAAATTCTCGGCACAATGGATTGCTCGTAACGGAGCGTTGTAATAACTTTTGCCTAATGTGTTCACAACCACCGAAAGAAGCTAACGATAGTTATCTAGTTGCAGAATGGTTAGAAGCTATTCCACTCATGAATCGTGATACAGGGGAGTTAATTATTACTGGTGGCGAACCAACTCTTTTAGGCGACGATTTGATTATACTTATTAGAGCATTAAAGAATTATCTACCAAATACTTCTATTCACATGCTTTCCAATGGTAGGAATTTTTCGGATTTTGACTTCACCAAGAAAGTTGCCTCAATTGCGCATCCTGACCTAATGATAGGAATTCCAGTCTATTCAGATGTTTCAAATATTCATGATTATGTAGTACAAGCAGATGGTGCTTTTGATGAAACTATCAGAGGAATTATCAACCTTAAGAGACTTGAACAAAAAGTTGAAATACGAGTGGTGCTGCACAAACAGACTTATGAGCGTTTACCTCAATTAGCAGAATTTTTGGCAAGAAATTTGCTTTTTGTTGACCATATAGCACTCATGGGTTTAGAGATGACCGGCTTTACTCGCCATAATCTGGAGGACTTGTGGATTGACCCTATTGATTATCAATCTCAACTGGTACAGGCAGTAGAAACTTTAGCTCGATACAAATTGAACGTATCGGTTTATAATCACCAATTATGTGTCCTTGATAAGCGGTTATGGCCATATAATCGTAAGAGCATCTCTGACTGGAAAAATGAATATATGCCAGAGTGTGAGCCTTGCACCAAGAAAACCGAATGTGGTGGCTTCTTTAGCTCTGCAACGCTGAGATATAGCGAACACATTGAGCCCTTTAAAGTTTAGTAGAAGGTCAAGTCAAAATGTCATTCTCAAGATTGTTATTTCCGGTATTTCTCTTTATGTCCGTTGCAATTGCTATAGCTACAATGCCAAGCAATATTGCAAGAGAATATTTTACCGCTCAGTGGAAGCCAATCGTACTTACAGACAATATTGGGAACTGTACAGCCAAGCTACAGACAGGAGCACCGTTGTCTAATGGCTCAATTCCTTATAAATTGCAAATTTCGGGAGTGACACAAGAGATGGTTAAAAAACTTGCAGAAAAAAGCCTTCATATTTGCATTGAGATAAAAAAAGGCATCAATACGGTTATTGCGACTTCCGGTTTGATTGAGCCTGCATATATTAAATCGAATGGCAACAATCTTTTTGAATTTTCGGGAAATATGGAATGGACGTTTGCTATTCCCAAGGAGACGAAGCTCTCAACCTTAAATAAGAAATGGCGTCTTGGTATTTTAGAGGCCCGCATATTTTATGAACATCTACAACCGGGCAGTACACCATGCTTCCATACCAACCCATCGAGCGCTACTGTTACTTGGTATGAATGAATATGGCTGCTGCTCTTTTTAATTCTTCACCAACATTGTTGCGCTTTGCCAGGCAAATAGCGAATGAAATTCAAGGAGCAGTTCTTGACGTACCTTGTGGCTACGGGAGGAACGCAAGATTAATGAGTTCACTTGGCTGCCGCGTAATATGTCTCGACAATAATACGCAGGCAATCGCTGCTATTAAGAACAATGCATCACCGAATGCCGGGGAGTTAGTGCCAATGCTGTGTGATTTGAAAAAAGACCCCTGGACATTTCCCAATAACAGCCTTGGTGCCATTCTTAATATTCACTTTGTCATGCCAGAATTGTTGGCACGTTTCGAGCAATCATTGATGCCCGGCGGCTTTTTGTTTATAGAAACATATGACAATCGAGGAGGCAATTATCTTGCATTACCAAAGCCAGGAGAATTTGAGAATTTGTTATCGCCCGCATTTGATTTTTTGTATTATATAGAAAGAAGGGCTGGCCCGCCCAAGTCCAATGCTTGTACCGTCAGACTATTAGCAAAAAAACTCTAAAGATATTGCTCGGAAATGTATAAAACTGGGGGATTACAAAATTAGTATGGCCTCCCGCACGTGTTATGGCGGGGACTGCCGATGCCAGGTGGGGGGTATGCCGGGTAGTAATTCAAATTTCCTGAGCAATTTGCCTGCATCCTCCTTGTGTAGGAGGTAACAAGCGGGCAGGCATGAGTGTTTACAGCATTGATGGCACAACCAGGGCAGGCATGGGGCATTTGCTGGACTCGAAACAAAGAAAAACACATATAAAAATTTGCCTCTCAGAATTAACCAAGAGGCAAAATAAGCAAGTCAATTATTGATGAATATTAAGCTAACGCTTTTTGCCGTACCACAGAATAAACACGAGATACAGCCAGGCAAGTGTATTGTCGGTGTTCATAACTTTACCTCGCTTAAAGCCAGGCGAAGGGCTTTATAAGTTGGCTTAATACCACATTTTTTAAGCGCTGCTTTGATAGCGTGGCCATCTTTGCTTGCCGAGCCGTTAATCAGTCCGTTAGTCATTTTGATTGCCAGTGCTTCCGGTGTTGTCCGGCTGGCTGCATAAGCATATTCAGGGTCATTAGCAAAGCGATATGCTAACTCTTGTATGTAAATCGCTATAAATTCATCTTTCATCGTTTTGTACCTCTAATAAGAAAAGAGCCCGGCGTAAGCCAGGCCCCTGCTACTACTATTTACGCTTTTAACTTTGCCATTGCCTCAGTGAGAGACCATAGCGCCTTGTTTAGCTTGACGTTAGAATCAACGCCGGTAACCGCGCGTGTTGATGTTCTGCCGCCATTGCTATTAGCGCCATGCAGTCCACCACGGACGAGATTTTCTTGTACCACGTTATAAGTGGTATACAGGTCTTGATTTTCGCGGTCAGCCCAGCGCCGAGGATATAAAAGCTGTCCGGCTGTAACTGGTGCTGTGGACTTGCCATTATCGTCGGACTCCCAGCGTAACTGCAACGCCGCTCTTGCAAATTCGATTCTTTCGGGCTCGTTCAATCTGATTTCTTGAAACTGTTTAACACTGTCACCAATGCGGGGCATTTCATCAATGACGCGGACTTGAGCGTCAATAACGTCGTCAGTTGTTAGTTTGGCATGACGCAAGCGGATTGGCTCAAATGTCTGGTCACTAACTATCAAACCGTTAGAACAAACACGGCGAAATAAACCAGCATGTAATTGATAACTACTCTTACCATCATGGCTATTTATCAATATCAAATTAAATGCAGTGTCGCCGACGTTTGCAAGTTCGGTATTTTCTTGCTTGAGCCTAATCATGTGCTTTTGATATCCCTGCTTGCCAGGCTCCAGGACGCGCGATTCAAACGCCTGAAATGGTTGCCATCCGCGATTGATTAGAGCTTCCAATAATGTCCATGTAGAATAAAAGCGATATGCTGAGCTGCGGCCTTCGCTTGCGTGTTCAGCAAAAATGCTAGGTGCAAATTGCTGTAAGTCGCGCATATTAAGTACTTCTTGATTCTTGCTGACATAACGGGTTAGTGCTGTATTCATTGGTATTACTCCTTGTAAGTACGGGCTACATACAAGCATCATTACACATTGACGACACCGCCCATGATGTCAGTACTTTGGGCGCAAATAGTATAGGAAAGCGGGATATAATCAGCGTTATAGCTCAACGGTTCATCAGTAACGAAACGCGATTAGGAGTCCCTTTCGGGAAATTTTTGGCACTGGAATATGAAGATGCTTTTCTTCAATCAAATAGTCATCCGGCTATTGCTTGTTGAGCTTTTGCCATCATGTCTCGTACATCGCCTGCAACCAAGTGAACATATCTCTGTGATGTAGATATAGACTGATGTTGCAGTGCCTCTTTAATAACCATTGATGATGCTCCCTGGAGAGCAAGCCAGCTTGCAGTCGTGTGACGTAGGTCATGCAAGCGTAAATGTTCAAGTCCGGCAGCTCTGCGTATCCTGAGCCAAGCCCGATTTATATGGCTTATATAGCCAGTGGCAGTTCTGTTGCATGAAAAAACAAACGTGCCACCATTTTCTTTCCGGCGTTCTAAAATCTCCATAGCCTTAGGAGTTAGGGCAATACTGTACTGCCTGGCTGATTTGGTTTTATATGGTGGAATATGCCAGATTTTATTTTGCCAGTCAATTTCTATCCATTGCATAGACAAGACGTTGTTGCGGCGCTGACCAGTCCAGAGCAACATCCAAATTACATCTTGAATATCTTGGTGCTCTTTTTCTAATGCCATGGCCAAGCGCGATACTTCATTGCCCGGATGCAAATAAGTTATCCGTAGCTGAGACGGAAATGCCTTTATGCCAAGTAACGGATTGCCATGCATTTGAATAGCGCCGCCTGCACATGCCCATTTTAACGAAGCTCTTAGTAAAGCAAGTTGCTTATTAGCGGTGGCATGTCCACTTTCTTGAGCGATTTTATTCATCCATTGCCGAACCTGACTGGAAGTAAGAGACAATACCTGGGCTTTCTTGATGCTGTTCCAATATCGACCAAAGTCCTTTTCAATTTCATTAGCGGTACGGCATCGCAGTTTGACGTGCTGTTCTAAATATTCTGTGAATAATGTTTCCACCGCCACACGCTGCCTTGCCGCTCTCTGACCACGTTCCTTAATGGTAGGAGGCAAATTACCCTCTTCCAGCATCCGTGCCCATTCAAAAGCTCGTAATCTTGCCTCGGACACACCGATTAGATTAGCACTACCAATTTGCCGCTTAAAATGTTTTTGCTGCCACCACTTTTCAAATATCCAGCTTCTATTGCGCTGGCTAATCTTAAGGCGTAAAAATGGAACAACATTATCTTGGTAGAGGAAAAAGCCGGAAATAGGAGCAGCCACTTCTAGTGGGTCATAATTGTTTTGCAGCTTTTGATTGATTTGAGACATTGGTTATACCTCCACGTTTATATGCACAGAATTAACTGCCGACTTAAAATAACTTGCACTTGAAGTAATCAAAGCAAGCAAATCAATTTCGGCGATGAAGTCATCTAGGTCTAGTCTTAAAGATGTATGGACGGCGCTAATAGAATTTGAGTAACGCCGACCGCTTCCGTCATAGCACCACCCGCAATATTTTCTACCTAAGGCAGATGCCCTAAGCGGTAGCCAAGAAGTAAAAGGCTTATGGTGATTAGCTTTGCAGGAAGTTAGACCAGAGTTAGACCAACTTATTACCCCTGCCTTGAAAGTCTTGCGCCCAGTAGGAGTTGAACCCACGACCTCCTGGTTCGAAGCCAAGCGCTCTATCCAGCTGAGCTATGGGCGCGTATCAGACAAAATATAGTATACAAGATTTGCAGATGAGGCACAATTAAGTCAAGAAGTGCTTATTTGGGCTTGGCCTTTAGAGAATAGGTGGGGAAGGCATTGAGGCTGGTTGGGTTTGAGTATGCTGCTAAGGGTTGGATTGCATTCTTGGCTGCGGCGTTTTTGGCTGCTGCCTGTGCATATGTTGGAAACGGGTTGGTGGGCAAACTGGGGGACAAGTTGCGTCCCAGAGCAAAATTTTGGGCCGGGCTTGGTTTTGATCTATTAGTGTTCTGAGTTATTGTTTTTAGTTCTTCAAAAAGAGTCTGTTTAATACCACTGGTAACTAGCGATTTAAATGCAATTACGTCTACCATGCCACCATTTTTTATGGTGCCATTGTCTACAACGCCTAGTAAATTTCTAAATTGCTCAGCATCAACTTGATTGCCTACCAGTAAGAATGATATTGTCACTTCGCCTACATAGTGTAGGCTATCGCTGGCATCACGGATGATTGCAGGCAGGTCCATGGTATCTTGCGGAATGCCATCTGTTATTACTACAACTATAAGTGGTCTTCCGCGGGTTGCAAAATAGCGATCCAATTGAGCAACAAGCGGATTGCCCAAAGTGGTGCCACCGGAGGGTTTGTAATTTGCGAATATTGCGGGGATAGCTTTGGGATTTAAATTGTCAAAAATTTGTAGATCCTCATTAAAAAGCATAAGGGTAATTTTACTGGCGGCTTGGGAAGCAGCTTCTGCTAATTGTGAAGCTTGTCTGCTACACCACTGCCAGCGTGAAAGTCCTTCAGGACAATCTTTGACTGTCATGCTTCCTGAGCGATCAATGATGATTGTCAGGTCGTGATTGGCTAGTACGTCTTTAATATTGAGAACTGTTTTTGGTTGTAGGGTGTTAGCTATTATAGCGGCTTGGGCAGTGCTTTTTTGTGCTGAGCCTTTAAACAGGCTGCTCATGTCATAGCCAGCTAACAACTTGCTTATTGCGTGCGCATACATTATTTGCTGTGGACAATTGATTTTGGTTTTCAGTAATTCGTCTAGTTGATTTTTTTCTACTTTGCCGACTAAAGCGTTGTTTGAATTTAGTTTACTGTCAGCGAATGTTATTGTATTTGAGAATGCAATAATTACTAGAGCGAATAATAGAGACCTTGGCCATTTCATGACTTGCCTCTCACTATGGCGTGCTAGATGTTTTACCAATATCTGGAAGTTTAGTTGTAGCTAGTTTTTTTTGTTTGGCAATTAGTCCGGGAGAGTTTTCAATTGAGCTTACCTTCTTTGTTTTAGGTTTGGCTTCTATAGCACTGTGTGGTACTACAGGAGGACTGGCTGATGTCAGTTCTGAATCGTGTAGATAGTGGTAATAATTTTTCAAAAAGTCTTGAATGTCATTTTGTTCTACAGGTTGGTCGTCAGCTACAGTTTGAATTGGCTTGCTGAAATATTGTCCTGTTTTTCTTTTTAATTCCTCGGCTTGCTTGGCATTGCTCACATCAGGATCTACTACGTCTGAGTTGATGTATGCGCCGCCATAATTTTTTACTGTGCCGGTTACAGGTGGTATTGATAGCGGAGTTACATCTATCTGATTTGGTGCCATCGGAAGAGGCGCAAACATTCTTAGTTCTGTGTTGTATTTATTGTTATTAATTGGGTTGAAATTTATGTTGGGGTCACCGCCAATATTCACATTTAGATTGTTGGCCTTTTCTTTCTGGCAGTATGCCGGAAGGCTCAGGGCTAGCAGGCAGCTTGCAATAGTTAGCGGATAGATAAAGCTTTTCATTGTTCTATCTCCTTTAATTAATAGCCCCAGCGATTGAAATTGCCACCATAACCGCCGCCGTAACCACCATAATTTCTGCCGTCGCCTGGTGTCCTACCCCATGAGACCGCTCCCATCTGACTTTGGTATTGATGAAGTTTAGCAATTTGCATATTTTGATTCCATTTGTATTGGGATTGTATTGCTAAATTGTCTTCGTAGATATTGTGCAAAGCGTTTCTTTGTCCTTGTACTGATAACATTTGATCTTGCTCTAGACTAGCAATCGCTTGATCTTGACGTTTAAGCCAGGCTAAATTATTTGCTCTTTGTTTGGCATCTTTTTTGAGCCAATCCATTAAGTCATGGGCTTCTGCTTGTTGAGCAGCAGAAAGAGCGCTTTTTGATTGAGTGAGAGCTTTCAGTCGTTGCTCGGCATACGCTCGTAATTTATCGTCGGTCTGTTCATTTTGCTGCATTTGTTGAGCAAAAGTGGTTCGTTTACGTAGCAAATAATCCTCGTAGTCTACGTCGTTTCTAAGCATCTCTTTATTGTCATTAAAAAGTGATTGATCAACTTTTGCCTGGTTGGCGCCAGGATATCCAAGGGTGAAGCCTCCTCCCTGACCGCCTCCGCGGCCCATTCCATTTCCATAGCCACCGCTACCCAATACATAACCCTGCGCTTTTGCACCAAGGGGAGAGAAGAGTGTAAAAGCAGTAATGAGTAGAAGGGAAAGGCTATATCTTACTCGTCCAGCTTGTTTATTATGAAAGAGCTGGGGAGAGATTGTAGGAGTTGAGCTTATGGTGTTCATGGTGTTAACTCCTGAGGCTTCTATAATTACGGTAGATCTACTTCGTGTACTTTTCGTGAAAGTTTTTGTCTGAAATGATGGGCATTTTAATTTATCTTTTGGTGTAAGTCTTTTTCAGCACCTAATTTTGCGCTGGATGGAAATGGTGGTGGGGGCAATGGCGAGTGGTCGAAAGCAGAAGAGTAGCGCATTATATCGGTAGTGCGATTGTAAATTGAGGTTGGTATAGGCTGTTGGGGCATAGCTGCTGCAGACTGAGGCGACGAACTCATATATTGCAAGCCTGCTAGAGAACTGTTAGGGTATAGATTGTCTGGAGAATTACAATTGTTTGTTAATTGTTCAGGCATATAGTTATCGCTGCCACTTATAGAAACATTGTGAAGTTCAGTGCTCTCTTGATCTCTTATACCCTGTACCCTTGACTGGTATTCTGGGTTTGGTTCTCGGCCGTTGTTGTCGTCGATGTAACGAGGCACCGCTCTTATAGCATTGCGGGCGGATTGCCTTATTTTTTGCACCTGGTCCATTCTGTCCTGCGTAAATGCTCTTGAATTTTGGCAATTTTGCGGTGTGGACGGCTCTCCTTCTACATTAGTTGATGCAATGAGAGGCTGTAAAGCTTGTTGGCAATATGATTTTAATACCGGATCTTCGGTAGATTTATTGCAAGAAGAATATTCTTCAATAGCATCTCTTATATTACCCAAACGAGCATTAGCATTGGCCATGTAATAATAAAGTTCTGGGTAACAAGGGTTTTTTGTGGCTAAGACCCGACCTACCACCAGGGCTTGCTTATAGTTTCCATGTTGGTATGCGCAGACTACGTCTTGGAAAGTATAATTTTGGGCAAAAGAAGGGCTAGCGGAAAAGAACAAGATGAAGATATTTGGGAGTAGCCGGGGTTTCATAATTATTGTCTCTTATGAATCCTATTATTTAATAGAATAGCAAATAGCTGTGTAGCGTTTGTGAACGGTCAGCATTACTTATCTGTTATGCTCACCTGCTCTTAAGGTTGACACTTTAATTGGTCAGTTTTTCTTTTAAAAAACTTGTTTCCCGCATGTTTTAGTAGTTGTAGCCACCCACAGCATATCCGCCGTAACCGGCCTGACTACCGCCGCTTCTAAATAAGCGATTTAAGGTGCCACTTTGGGTATTGTATACGCCATCGGTTGGTGGTCTGCCCCACGATGCAGCTCCCATTTCACTTTGTAATTCATTAAAGTAATTGATAGCCATTTGGTGTTGGAACTTTTGATCGACTGTTTGGGCATCAGCATCAACACGCATATTGTGAATGTCTGAACGCATGTCTTGCAATGTGGAAAGTTGAGCTTGTTGTAAATTTGCTATAGCGCGATCCAATTGTTGAATGCGTGATTGTTCAGACACTCTATTTTGGCTATCTTGATCAAGCCAATGTTGCAGAGCATACAATTCACCCTGTTTTTCCTTAGAAAGACTACGAGAAGGTGAGCCGCCAGCATCTTTTAACTTTGACAATGCTTGGATACGGTTTTCAGCATAAGTGCGAAAATTGTCGTCCTTTTGTTCTGATTTATTTACTTCTAATTGAAAGGTATTTCTTTGATTGATTAAGTCTTGCAATTGTTCGCGGGTGGCATCGTTTAATGCTTTATCAGCTCCAACTGTAGATGAGTCAATGGCGCCAGCACTTTGTTGTGCATAGCTTGCTGGTGAATTAAACAGTAATAATAATGCTAGACAAGATAAGTATTTAGAAAATTGAGACCGAGCTTTCATAGTTAGTCCTTATTTCTTGGGAGCAATTGGGCGATGAATTGTGCTCCATACACTAAGTATATAACATGCCATTTAATCCATACCCATTAATGGACATTAGTTATCAGTTTAATTTCAGCAGGATAAGGTTTTACCGATTTTAGATGCAAAAATTAGATTGTAATGACTCTAATTTAACACTTTTAATTGTGCTTCTAGATGATCGATTTGGGTTTCGGTGGAAGCTAATTGATTTTGCACTGCTTCAACTTTTTCTGGTGGAGCTTTAGACTTAAATTCATTGCTTTCCATAATTTGTTTGGTTTTTTGCCATTCTTTTTCGATGGATTGTTTACGTTGCATTAGTTTGTCTTTGGTTTTTTGAATATCGATAACATTTGCTAACGGCACATAAATTGTAGTGTTATCAATTTTATCTGTAGCACAGCGTTCTGGAGTGGTATTAGATTTAGCTGATAATTTCACTGGTGTAAGCTGTTCAATATAATGAGTGTAGTGCTTAATTAAATCAGCCTGTTGAGAATTTGCTTCGAAGATTACATCGATCACAGATGAGTGAGGAACATTGAAAGTTTGACGAATATTTCTAATGGAACGAATTAAGCGCATTAAAAAGCCCATCTCTTTTTCTGCTGATTCATCAATATACTGACTATTAGCTTTTGGGTATTCTGCTGTCAAAACAGAAGTAGTATTTGGTCTGGAATTAGTAATGGGCAATTGATTCCAAAGTTCTTCAGTGACAAAAGGCATAATTGGGTGTAATGCTCGTAATAGTCCTTCAAAAATAGTGTATAGAACTTTTTCTGTTTGCAATTTGGTAGAGTTGTTGCCATTGTTTGAAGTGTTGGGATCTATTTTGGATATTTCAAGGTACCAATCACAGAAATAATCCCAAGTAAATTGATATAGCTCATTTGCTAGTATTTGATAGTCGTAATTTTTATAAGCAGCTTGCAGCTTATCTAAAAGCTTATTGTAGCTGCTTAAAATCCAGCGATCAGCTAGAGACAAAGTTTCTGGTTCTAATTGAACTAATTCAGCAGCTGGTGTTTGTTCCAGTCCGGCATTTATTTTGCTGATAACAAATTTGCCAGCATTCCATAATTTGTTGACGAATCGTTTGTATTCTTCCAATTTGTCTTCACGAAAACGCACATCTTGATCGCCTTTTAAGCCGATAGATGTGAAGCACAAACGCGTGGCATCAGCACCATATTTTTCAATCATATCCAGAGGATCAACAGCATTGCCTTTGGATTTAGACATACGTTTGCCATCGGCAGTTTGAATAACCGGATGGATAAGGATATCTTTAAATGGTATTTTGTGGACGCATTTAAGACTAAAGAAAATCATGCGCGAGACCCACAGATTAATGATATCTCTTGCAGTTACTAAAATAGTTGTTGGATAAAAGGTATCCATTTCAATTGTTTTATTTGGCCAGCCTAGGGTAGCAAATGGGAATAAACCAGAACTAAACCAAGTGTCAAGAACGTCTTCATCTTGTACTAATTCAGTAGTTTTACATTTACTGCAAGTGGCAGGTGGTTGTTCATAGGCAGCGATGGTATTGCATTTAGTGCAAGTCCAAACAGGAATGCGATGTCCCCACCATAATTGTCGACTGATACACCAGTCGCGGATATTATTCATCCAATCAATGTAAGTCGAGGTGTATCGGTCTGGTATGAAGCGTATCTCTTTATTTTCTACTGCTGCTATGGCTGGTTTAGCTAGTTCTTTCATGCTCAAATACCATTGATCAGAAAGACGTGGCTCAATAACTGTCGAACAACGGTCGCATAAACCTACAGCATTGTCATGCTTTTTACTTTCAATTAAAAATCCTTGTTCGGTTAAGTCTTCTACGACTTTTTGTCTAGCAGCAAAACGTTCCATGCCCTGGTATGGTTTTGGCACTAGTTCTTCTGTAACTAATTTGCCTTTTTCGTCTATAATCATAGGCATTTCTAGCTTATGTCGTTGTCCAACTTCAAAGTCATTAGTATCATGACCAGGTGTAATTTTTAAGGCGCCTGTACCGAATTCTTTTTCTACATAAGAATCAGCAATTATAGGTATTTCTCTGTTTGTAAGAGGTAAGCGTACTTTTTTGCCTACATAGTTTTTGTAGCGGAGATCTTCTGGGTTCACTGCTACGGCTACATCAGCAAACATAGTTTCTGGTCTAGTGGTAGCAATATGTATTGCACCTGAGCCATCAATTAATGGATATCTAATTTTATGGAGAAAGCCTGATTTTTCTTCGTGTAATACTTCTAGGTCTGAAAGACTGGTCAAGCAACGTGGGCACCAATTTACGACCCTTCGCCCCCTATAAATCAGTCCTTCATTGAACAAGTCCACAAATACTTTATAGATTGCACGAACATAAGATTCATCTAGTGTGAATGCCACACGGTCCCAAGCAAAGCTAACACCTAAACGTTTATATTGATTAAGAATGGCATTGCCATACTGATTGCGCCATTCCCAGACTTTTTCAATGAAAGCATTCCGTCCTAAATCATGACGAGATATGCCTTGTTTTTTTAATTCTCTTTCCACAACCATTTGTGTCGAAATACCAGCATGGTCTGTACCTGGTTGCCAGAGTACATTGAAGCCACGCATACGTTTATAACGAAAGAGTACATCTTGTAATGTGCCGTTGAGAGCATGTCCCATATGTAGGTTGCCAGTGATATTCGGTGGGGGCAACGCGGCAGAAAATGCGGGAGCGTCATTTTTGATTTTTAAATTGAAGAGTTTGTTTTCAAGCCAAAATGAAGTCCACTTAGCTTCGACTTCTTTAGCACTGTAAGGGCCGGCACTAATAGTTGATTTAGAATTTGTTGAATTAGTAGATGTGTGGTCGGTCAATTTGCGCCTGCTTGGTGATGTCATGCAAAAAGGGAATTGTCATTATAATGTACCTGCTTGGCTTTTGACAGTTATAGGTGTCTTTTCTTTCAGTAATGAAACATTTGTGCCAAAGCTTTTTTATGCGATGGTAAAATAAGCTCTTGGTTTAAAACCTTGCTATGCTCAAGGCAAATTAGCCTGTCTTGACTACCTGCTAAGTCGTTTTCACACCAGCGTTGAGCTATTTTGGTAATTCGGAAAGTACAGTAAATGATTTCAAGTAATGATTTTCGGCCGGGCATAACGATCGAATACAACAATGGTATTTGGCAAATAATCGAGGCAATGCATGTTAAACCTGGTAAAGGTTCGGCATTTGTTCGAGCAAGGTTAAAAAATATCGAAACTGGTAATGTATTGGAAACAACTTTTAGAGCTGGCGAAAAGGTGCCATCTGCTACAGTTGAAAAATTAGATATGCAATATCTCTACAAGTCGGGTGAGAATTTTGCTTTGATGTGTAATGAAACTTATGAGCAGATTGAATTAACTGTCAAACAAATTGGTTCGGCTTCTGAGTTTATGAAAGAAGGTCTAGAAAATATTAGTGTACTCAAGTATCAAGGACGTATTATTGGTGTTGACCTACCCAATACTGTAGAGTTGATTGTTGCTGAAACAACTCCTGATGAAAGAGGCGATACCAGTTCTGGTGGCGGTAAGCCAGCTACTTTGGAAACAGGCGCAGTGGTTACAGTCCCATTTCACATAAAAGTTGGTGATAAGGTTCGGGTTGATACGCGTACTAGAAAATATATTACTAGAGTTTAGTGATTGCGAGGCAAACAAGTGAAAATTGATATTGATCAAATTAAAGTTCTTTTAGACATGGTAAGCGAAGCAGATATCGCTGAACTTACTATAGAAGTTGAAGAAGAGCGAATCACTATTAAAAAACCAGCTGGGGGAGCAGTGGTTTCTGTCCCACATATACCACATCATGAGTTAGCTATACCCAATCATACCGGAGCTGCCGTTAAGGTTGGTCATGGTGCAGCGTCTGCTGAAATTGCAAAAACATCCACGCATGAGGGAAATAATTCCGATAAGGAAGACCATCTTGTAGCTATTACAGCACCTATGGTGGGAACATTTTATAGAGCATCATCTCCCTCAACGCCTGCTTATGTTGAGGCAGGTGATAAAGTAGCTGTTGGACAAACGGTTTGTATAATTGAGGCAATGAAGTTAATGAATGATTTGCCGTCAGAAATTGCAGGTCGAATTGTAAAAATCTGTGCTGAGAATGGCGCAACTGTTGAGTATGGTCAACAATTGTTTTTAGTTGATCCAAAAGCTTAGATTTAAGAGTAGCTTGAATTAGGCTTGGATTAAAAAGGATTGTAAGTTGTTTGATAAAATTCTGATTGCTAATCGTGGTGAAATTGCTTTGCGTATTATTCGTGCTTGCCGCGAATTAAATATACGCACTGTGGCTGTATATTCTCAAGCTGATGCCGAATCGTTGCACGTAAAACTGGCTGATGAAGCTTATTGTATCGGACCAGCGCCATCCCAGCGCAGTTACTTACATATCCCAGCTATTATTAGTACAGCTGTTGTAACAGGTGCTGATGCTATTCATCCTGGCTATGGTTTTCTTTCTGAAAATTCAAATTTTGCTGAAATATGCAAAGATCACAAAATTAAGTTTATTGGTCCGAGCATAGAAGCCATTGATTCCATGGGAGATAAGTCTTCCGCTAAAGATACAATGCGCAAAGCAAAAGTTCCAGTTGTACCAGGAAGTAATGGATTGGTTGCAGATGAGGCTGAAGCTTTTAGGCTTGCATCTGATATTGGATTTCCAGTGATCATAAAAGCTACTGCTGGTGGTGGCGGTCGTGGTATGCGCGTTGTGCAAGATCCAGTGCAATTAGCGTCTGCCATTGCTTCGGCGCGCTCTGAAGCGGCGGCTGCTTTTGGTGATTCTGGCGTATATATAGAAAAATATCTAAAACCAATTAGGCATGTAGAAATTCAAGTGCTTGCGGATAGTCATGGTAATTGTGTGCATTTAGGAGAGCGTGATTGCTCAGTGCAAAGACGTCATCAAAAGTTAATTGAAGAAGCGCCTTCAACTGCGATTACACCTGACTTGCGTCGACAAATGGGTGAAGCAGCTGTGCGTGTAGCTAAACAAATAAAGTATGAAGGCGCCGGTACGGTTGAATTTATTCTAGATCGGGACAAGTTCTATTTTATGGAAATGAATACACGTATTCAGGTAGAACATCCTGTTACAGAATTTATAACTGGTATTGATTTGGTGAAAGAACAAATCAGGGTTGCTGCGGGCATGCCACTTCCGTTTAAGCAAAATGACATTAAGTTTAATGGGCATTCTATTGAATGTCGTATAAATGCTGAAGATCCTGAGCGTAAGTTCTTGCCTTCACCAGGACGTATTGATGCTTATATCGCTCCAGGAGGACCAGGCGTGCGTGTAGATAGCCATGCTTATCCTGGTTATGTGATTCCTCCCTACTACGATTCATTGGTAAGTAAGTTGATTGTATGGGGTCAAAATCGTGAAGAGGCTATTCATCGGATGCAACGTGCGTTAGACGAATATTGTATTACTGGTATTCATACAACAATATCTTTTCATCAACGTGTATTGGCACACCCATCATTTCAAAAAGGAGATATTTCAACTGACTTTATTGAGAAGAATGCTACAGTTGCAGCTGGCGTAAAATAATTTTGTGGCTCCGTAGCTCAATGGTGGAGCAAGCGACTCATAATCGCCTGGTTACAGGTTCGAATCCTGTCGGAGCCATAATTTTAAGTCTGAAAGAGCTTGCAGCGATCCAGTTTTGTTCAATGAAAGTAATCCAACAAAAAGATTTACTGGAAGTGATTTAGCTTGTGTATATGCTCAGGCTAGATAAGATTGGCAAAACTGCATCGATGAACGCTTTAGAAGATAGTTGAAACTTAGCTTATACTGCGTTGTTTGGTGAGTGTTTTAGTCATTGAATGAATTTTCAAAATAGGATCCTTCCATGCGGAAAACCATATGATCCAAGCCAGTAAGAATAGATGGTTTGACTTCCTGAGCTAATCTATCTAGAAATTTATTTACTAATATTGTCAGGCTGCCATTTCTATTAAAAGATTGATTTATTGTTGATCCACCAAGACTTATTCTTACAATAACTGGACGATGGAATGCTGAAATTTTATTAGCAGGCACTGACTGTACTTGTCCAAAGCCAAATATATCGCTTTGTTTTCTGAGGGTATTCCAATTGACAGCTATCTGGTGACGGTCCTCAGCAATAGTCCTTTGAAATGATTGCATCGAATAGTGTCCTTTAATTTGAGCCCATTCATTGATCAGTCGTTGGCGCTCTTCTTTTATTTTGTTTTGCATTCTGTCACCGTAATCATTTTCAAGAGTGCAATAAAGATGCCTTATATCAGGAAATAACAAGTGTGTATTTGAAAGAGTTGTTCCGTATAATGAACAATAATCTTCAAAGGTGGGGAATCTGCAATCGAAGCAATCACCACTGCACTGTGTATCATTATTATATTGAATAAGTGTTGGCCTTAATTTACTGTTTGGTATATCAGTTAACGGTCCAGGTTCATGAATATTCACATCGAAAAAAGCTTTTGGAGCTGAATTCAAGTGGAATACTTTCAGGCAACTAGGTTCTTTGCCAGTGTTAAATGAATTATTGAGGTTACAGCCACCCTGATCGATGCGTATAGTTAGTGGGGCAAGTGTAATTTTATGTTGATCGATGTCTGCGTCAAGAGGGATTTTAGCCTGATCACTTTTACCAGGCAGTATGTATGGTTTAGTGGTGGCAAAAAAAGATTTTGCACTATTACCATTAAAAGACCCGGTAATATGTTCATTTGTCCGGTATGGCTGCTTGTCAATTACGATTAAAGCTTTGCGCATGCCTGCAGGAAAATGATATTCATTAGCGGATTTAGCTAAAGTATCTGCAAATAGCATCATAATGTCGTAAATTGGAATTTTACCGTTGAATGAGTTGTTTATATAACTACCACCCAATAGAATTGTGATTTTCAAAGGGGGAAGAGATTTTTCGAAAGACGTTAATCTTTCCGAGTTAACGCCATGTGACAGATTGGTTTTGTTGTCCGATGGTATTTTGCTTTGTCCATCTTCTATTGTTTCAATAAAATCAGGCATGGATGATAATAAACAATCGGGGCCGTACAGTTCATGACGATAAAACATACCGTCAAACAAACCATTGATACCAGCACCGCCTAGACCACCAGGCATGCCGAACCCACCACTAGCACCTAGTCCACCTGAACACGCTTCTCTAACTTCATCTCCGCGTCCCCAGCGGCCTGGGTGTCCTCCGAGCCCTCCGAGGCCTCCATGTCCACCGAGTCCACCATGTCCCCCGAGCCCTCTAGATCCGTCCCCCTGTCCTTCATCAGAGGTGTCCAATTCCCCCGGCCTACCATCTATTCCGTTGTGCCCGGAAGGTCCGCGCCTTGTGACCCAAGCTCTATCAGGTACGTCAAATCCTTGGGCACCGTCAGGACCGTCCAACAATTCGCCGTGCCCCCCAGCACCACCGGCTATTTCATGCCTTCCTGGTGCTACTCCAGTATATCCAGACACACCAATTTCTCCAGCGCCACCTGGTCCACCAATACCATCAATAGTATTACCAGATTTATTAGCCGCTCCTTGTAATAATGTTTGCTGCAAACCTCCAGGTAAAACTGTTTGTTGAACGCTGCCCGGCAGGGCTGTTTGTTGAACGCTACCAGGCAAAACACCGTTCTTAACTGTGCCAGTGAATTCTGGAGATAAATTGATTTCAGCTAAATATTTTTGTCCGTTTCTATCAATGGATAGACAAAACTTATTGTCTTTAATTTCAGCAGAAAGCACCTTGTCGTTTTCGCCGATATTGGCATCATAAGCTGGTGAGCCGAACTGAACTTTTTCAACTGTAGCAGGCAGGGTTTGAGATGATAAAGTTATGCCAACTTCAGCACAAGTAGATCGAAGAATATCTACTTTTCCATAGAGTTTTGTTTCCTGTATTGCTGCAGGTATTGGCTTTTCACCTTGCAATTTAGCTGAGGAGGAAACTTCTGCATTTAATTTGGTAGTAGTTTCGGCAATGCACTCTAGGCTAAACGATGCCAATAATGTCAAAGCTAGGATACTAAATATGGTGACAAGACGCATATTGTTTAAGGCAATACAGATAATTTGAAAATGCCGGTGTCGCTGAGTAGATCTTACTAACACTAAACGATGCAAGTTTATAATCATAATTACTTATATATGGTTCTAAGTACTAAGCTTGTAATTATAGCAACTGTTTAATTAGACTGCTTTTATGTGGAGAAATTGTGAATATTAACAATCAATTCTCTGAGACTGAGTATCAAAACAAGTAATGAAAATGAAAGATCTGGTGAGTAGCTAAAATTTTACGGACACAGGATTACGAGCTGCATTATCATCAATTTCAAAATATTGTGCTGATTTAAAACCGGTAGAAGAAGCAATTATTGATGAAGGAAATGATTCTACAGTTGTATTTAATTCGCGAACGTTTGCATTGTAAAAACGATGTGCTTGAGAAATACGATTTTCAGTTTCATTTAAATCATTTTGTAATTGAATGAAATTTTCATTGGCTTTTAATTGTGGATAATTTTCGCTTAAAGCAAAAAGTTGGCGAAGAGCACCACTTAGAACATTTTCGTTTTGAGCAACAGATTCTGGCGAACCTTTGGTGGCAGTGGTGGTTCTTGGTGAGCATTGTTGAAAACAAAAGAAAGTTGTTTGTGATCTCTGCTGTCAAGTGCGGCTGACTAGGAAAAGAAGTTGGTGAAAGTAACTTTAGAAATAATGGCTTGCGAAAGGTAGTTTTGATTTCTTTTTGTTGTCTTTGATATTAGACTTTCCTTTAGATTTTTCTTCTTTACTTGCTGGAAAACGTTCGTCCGTTATCAGGCTCTCGTCTACATTGCTTTTGAGTTCGGCAAAAGCATCTTGCAACTGTTGTTCTAAGTCTTGAGCGGTTTGTTTTGCTAGAGTGAGTTTCAAACAAGTACTTTGAAGAAATCTATCATCTGGACGGCGTCTATATTTGGCATAGGTTTTGTCTACCGCTGTTACCTGATTAAGCGCTCGATCAATATTTTGGGAAATTTCTTTACTTGTATGATATGAATTTACTATATAAAAACCGGCTGATTCTGGTGCGGTTTTTAAATTGAGTAGCATCAATTGATTGCGATTTAATTTTTCAGCTGCCTTTACGAGACAATTGATATTAGATAGGCAAGCAAAGCTACTTATCAATGTCAAAAGTAATGCTATTCCTTTGATATTATTTTTGATCATTAAAGGACCCCCCAAGTACGTTAGAAGTGGTATTTCAGTGGAAACCAGTAGTTTCAATCTTCATGAAACAATTGCGCTAATCAAAAAGGCATTAGAGGCCGTTGTTTGTCATATGTTATTCGATTTTGCTATTCATGGCATGATTATGGCAGCCATTCTGGCTCTCATTAGTGTTTATCTATCAAGCAAAGAACATTCTTACTCTCAGTCGGTTCAAAGGGTAGCTAAGCGTATTGTTATTTTCTGTTTGCTTTTTGCTATACCAGGCACGATATCTCTAGTTGTTAATCACCGCTTGCCAAATGCTGGTGTATTTAGCTTTAACTCTATTGGCTTATTGGGCTTTTGGAGTCTTATTTCGGTACATTTGGTATTTGAAGAAATAAATAACTCTATAATTAAGCGAAAAGAAGTAATTTCAAATAATAAGACATAAGGCTAAACAAATGAAAATAATGTTTTTAAATGGAAACAAGTCAATTTTTATAGTGTCCTTGATTTTATTGTTAATTGACGGAAGTCAAGCTTGTGCTCACGCTTCTATGTCGGACAATTTACTTGTAGCACAATCTCCTGGTGTACCTGTTCGTGGATCTGCACCTACTTGTGGTGGTTATTCATATAATCCTGGCATTGTTCAATATGGTGCCCCAACACCTTATGCTAATCCCTACTATAACCAGTACAATCCCTACAATAATTACTATAATAATCTTAGTGGTGCCGTATACGGTGCTTATCCATATTCGAACTACATGGGCCATTACAATATTGGTGGTGTTGGGATTCCCGTATATGGCATACCACAGCTAGTTTCAGGCGGTTATTATGGCATTAACGTTGGCGGAGCCCCATATCAATTTTGGCGTGGGCCATCGGGTTTTTATTATCCCTGGGTTGCTGGTTATGCTTATAATAGCTATCCAATTTACACAGTAGATTCAAATAGCAATACATCAAGACAGACGCTACCGCCTGTAAGTACGATAATTTCTGATATGGACAGTTATTTAGATAAAGCCAAAGAAAAGGGGAAGATCAGTTCTTCCGACTATCAGAGTTTGCGTTTAAGAGCAAATGATTTATTGAGCAAAGAAAAATCACTCGCTTATGAATCTGGTGGGGCATTGGATCCAGATCAGGAAGCCGAAATAAGAAGAGATGTGGAAGGGCTCAGTGCTGAAGTTGCTCATAGAGTTAAGCCATAGAGTTTCATTAAACATCTGGTAAGTTTATACTTAGTCTTTCATTGAGAGCTTTGCGAAAAGCACTCTGAACATTTGTAAGTGGTGCGCTTGCATCAATAATGCAAAAACGTTCAGGTTCATTTTTAGCTAAAGTGAGATAACCGTCTCTTACTTTTTTATGAAAGTCTAAGGCTTCTCGTTCGAGGCGATCATAATTGCCTGGATGCAGGCGTGATAGTCCAGCTTCACTGTCTAGGTCAAACAAAAGAGTTAGAGATGGTTTTAGTCCACCTGTAGATATTTTATTTAAAGTCTCAATTGTTTTTAGGCAAAGTCCCCTACCATAGCCTTGATAGGCAATCGTTGAGTCAATGTATCGATCACAGAAAACAATAAGACCTTTTTCTAGGGCTGGACGAATAATTTCAGAAACGTTTTGTGCTCTATCAGCTTGATAAAGCAATAACTCTGCTGTTGTAGAAAGTGGAAAATTACTATTGAGAAGAATGCGTCTAATTTGTTTGCCTGCTGCAGTGCCGCCGGGATCCCGTGTAATAATATGTTGGCAGTTTATCGCATCTAACTCTTTTGAAATTATACGTAATTGTGTGGTTTTGCCTGCCCCATCAGGGCCTTCTAAGGTAATGAATATGCCAGGATGTTTTTTTTCTTGATTGGAGCTGCTCAAATACGTGTTGGCGGACAAAGAATGACTCCTTATTGTGTGGCTAATCTATTACTTATTAAAGCAAGTTATTAAAGTAAAAAGCTTTCTCTTGGCATGATTAAAATCATGCTAAGATAAACTCCTGGCAAGCGGAGAAGATATTGAAGCAAGTATATACAAACTGCAAGAGAAAGACAGTACGTAATTGCGTTCTGTTTGCGGTGAGCGCTAGCCTGTTGACAAATAATGCTGCATGTCAAGCTGTCGCTTCAACAGACGCTCAAAAGAATGAACCGCAATTGGTAAAAGAACAAGCACAGCCGGCAGACCAGAGAGCGTCGAGTGAGCTGTCGACCACAATGCCCATACTCAATGCTGTCAAACAAAATTCTGAAAGTTCATTAATTGTTGACAATATAAAAATCGAAGGCAATAGACTTGTGCCTTCTGAAGACATTATGCATGTCATTAAAACTAGAGCTGGTGACAAATTTAATCGCGATACTGTAATGCAAGATTTAAAAGCAATTAACGGTCTTGGTTATTTTGACGAACGTAATTTGCAGGTAGTGCCAGAACTCAACGGTAGTGGTGTATTGCTGAAAATACGAGTGCAAGAAAATGCACCAATTACACAATTCGCTTTTACTGGAAATAGAGTATTTGATAGCCAAGAGATAAACAAAATATTCACTGAACAATTAGGTAAGCCGCAGAATCTAAATGCTCTCTCGTCGGCAATCGATAAGGTGGAGCAAAGTTATCATGAAAAGGGTTATGTATTAGCGCGGGTAACAGATGTACGAAATGATCCTGATGGCACCATAGGTCTGACTATTAATGAAGGCGAAATCGAAAAGATTGAAATAGCAGGCAATAAAAAAACAAAAGATTTTATTATTAGACAAGCTATAAAACAGAAACCCGGTGCTGTTTATAACGAGCGTGTGTTAACTAGTGATTTGCGTAAGCTTTTTGCTAATGGATATTTTCAAGACGTGCGTCGTTCTCTAGTTCCCTCACCTGATAATCCAGATAAATATGTCTTAAAAGTGGAAGTGGATGAAAGAAGATCTGGATCGCTTGGACTTGGCGGTGGCATAGATACTTTAGCTGGACCATTTGGTTCATTTACAGTTTCTGATAACAATTTTCGTGGAAGAGGAGAGTCACTTTCTCTTAGTTCCCAAGTTGGAACTGGATTTGCTGGCAGCTTAAGTAATACATTGAGTAATGGTGGAGTTGGCTTTGTGCCAAATATGCGCACGTATCAAATACAGGCTGATTATGTCAAGCCTAATATTGGTAACACTGGCACAACTATGGCTGTATCTGGTTTTGGACGAGATATGGGTAGTTTTATGATCCAACAATCCATGCAGCGTACTTTAGGGGCAAGTGTAACCTTCACAAAATCTTTGGGTAATAATCTGAATGCCAATTTGGGATTCATTGGTGAAGATACATCTTTGCGTGATGTGGCTAATCTTTTTAATAGTCAGAATATTTTGGCTGGAATGATTGGACGAACAATGTCGACTGGATTGACTTCTAATCCTATTCAAGCCTATAACATTGCTAATGGAGTAAGACAAAATCAATTAAAAGGGGGAGTGTTTGCTACTGTTAGTCCCTCGGTTAGTTATGACACCAGAGATGCTGCAATTGATCCTACTAAGGGTACTTTGTTGCGTGTATCTACAAGTCCATCGTTAGGATTAGCTTCGGCAAGTTTTGCTAAATTGGGTGCTAGCGCAAGTAAATATATAAAAATCAATGAATCAATGACTTTGGCGACTAATTTGCAAGGAGGCACTTCTATTGGCAATATGCCGCAATTTGCTCAATATTATATGGGTGGTTGGAATGGAGTAAGAGGTTATCGTGCTTTTACCGATTTAGGAACAGGCACTTCCATGCTTATGACAACAGCAGAAATACGAACACGATTACCCTTTTTGAGCAGTATGGATTCAAAGGTTGCCAAAGTAATTGATCAGCATGTAAAAGGTGTATTCTTTTTTGATGCTGGTCAAGTCAGTGGTAATAGCTTAACGAATAGCTTGCTTTCCCGCTCTTATTTGGGAGCTGCGGTTGGTGTAGGTGTGCGATTAAAAGTCCCAATGTTAGGGATGATTCGTTTGGATTATGGTTTTCCCTTGATAAGCTCTGTTATGGGGCATTACACACCGCGACTGACTGTTGGTTTTGGTGAGAAGTTCTAATCAGTTTCTAGGCGTTTTGTCATTGGACATAATGGTAGTAAAATGGTCTAGCGATGTTGTAAACTATGCCTAAATTAGCTGCTAACAGGCTAGTTCCTTAGTTTGGTTTCACAAAGTAGTTTTTATTCCAAGTGTAAATATTTGGAAGCAAACGCAAAAATGGGTTGGAGATTGAGAAATTGAAAAATAAAAAGCTTTACTTGAACAAAAGTAATTTAGTTCTATTACTTAGCACAGCAATGGCAGCTAGCGTTGGTCAGGTGTTTGCTCAAGCAACACATTTGAATATTGGCTTAGTGGACCGCGACAAAGTAGTAACTAGTTATCCAAGAGCTCAGCAAGCAGCTGAGGAACTTAAGCGCCAAGAAAATAAAGTGCATAAGCTAATCGAAGATAGCAATAAGCAGTATGAGGAATCAAAAGCTGCTCATAAGCCACCGGCTGAGCTTGAAGGATTGCAAAAACGCTTGCAAAATGAAATTGATGCTGAAGTAAAGCAAGTGCAAGCGAGGGCACAAGTGCTAGAAAGTCAATTAGAAACAGAGATTGATGGAGCTATAAAAGCTGAAGCAGCTACCAAAAAAGTTGATACTGTTTTGATGAAGCAAGCTGTTTTGGTTGGTGGAACTGATTTAACTGAGGGGGTCATCAAAAGACTCACTTCAGTAGCCAATGCTAAAGCTGCAACTAAGTAAAATACATTTGCAGGTTCAGAAATAGGAGGACCTGATTCAGGTTCTCCTATTGTTTATGTCTGCAAAATAAATTATATTTGAGGTAGACATATAATGAAATTGCCAGCACCAATGACTTTAGGTCAAATTGCCGAGTTTATAGGCGGCAAAGTAGACGGTCCTGCTGATTTAGTTGTCGAAAATGTGGCTACGTCTCCCATGGCTGCTGCAGAATCTGATCTTGCCTTTGTATTTGATAAGCAATTATTGAAACAAATAGATCAATGCAAGGCCAAGGCAATTATAGTTCCACAAGGAACGAAATTAAATAAGCCGACTATTTCAGTGGCTAGACCAAATCTTGCTATTTATAAAATGCTGATGGTAGTTGGTTCTAAAAGATATCTGCCAGAAAAAGGAATTCACCCCAGCGCAATAGTTGATCCTTCTTGCGATATTAGTCCGGATGTTGCAATTGGTCCTTTGGTAGTAATTGGACCAAGAACAAAAATAGGTGCCAGAACAAAAATTATGGCTAATACCGTAATTGGTGGCGAAGTATCTATTGGTGAAGATTGTTTGTTTCATCCAAGTTGTATGATTGCCGATAAGGTACAGATAGGCAATAGGGTTATTTTGCAACAAGGTGCATCAATTGGAGCAGATGGTTTTGGCTATGTGACCGAACGTCCATCTAATATGGAGCTTAGAATGGCGGGCATAAACGAATTATCTGACGAACCAAATCCATTGTTGAAGATACCGCAAATCGGCACTGTGATTATTGAGGATGATGTTGAAATTGGTTCTAACAGCACTATCGATCGAGCAACAATAGGTGCTACGCGAGTTGGGCATGGAACGAAAATTGATAATTTAGTTATGATGGCTCACAATTGCCAAATTGGCACAGAAGTTATTTTGGTTGCTCAAGTAGGTATCGCTGGTTCTTGTACTATAGGTGATAGAGCAGTTATCGCCGGACAAGCTGGAATGAAAGATCATATAAAAATCGGCAAAGACGCTATTATTGAAGGTCAGGCAGGCGTTATGAGAGACGTTGCTGACAAAGACATACACCTAGGAAGTCCTTCGTACAATGTTCGGGAATATATGACAGTTCATGTTTTGACGCGTAAACTGCCATCTTTGTTTAATCAATCCAAAGCGATGGAAAAGAAAATTCTCGACCTTCAGAATCAGTTAGATGAATTGAAAGAATCGATAAAATCATCATCCGTATTCGAAACATCAAAAAAATAATTAGAGGTGTATGTGACTGCCATACAAGTGGAAAAACAATATCTTGAGTGTTTTCCTAAGAATAAGTCCCTATTTGCATGTCAAGATATAGGTACAACATCTAGGCAAAACATTAGTGTGTCGGTTTATTTGACTGAACCTGGTTCCGGGATAAAATTTATAATTTCTGATTTAAAAGATAATAAGCCTGTAGTAATTCCAGCCCTTGCCGAGAATGTAGTTAATACATTACGCAATGTGGTTGTAGGACAAGGTTCTAATCGTTTATGTTTAGTTGAGCATTTTTTGGCAGCAGCAGCCTTTTGCAATGCCTTTGATATTGATGTAGTTGTCGATGGACTTGAGTTGCCTTTAGGTGATGGCAGTGCACATTTTTGGCTTGATTTGTTTTCTCAAGCAGGATTTCCAGCTAAACTACCTAGCGAAAAATTTGAATTAAAAGAAGCCGTATTTATTAACCGTGGTGATAGACAGCTAATTGCTATGCCAGCTAATGAATTTTCAATTACTTATCTTATGGATTGGCAACATCCTTGTATTGGCAAACGTTGGAGGAAATGGACAGTTTCCCAGCCGATAATGGATATTGCTAAAGCCCGTACTTTTGGTTGGCAAAAAGATCATGAAATGTTGGGTATTGGCAGTGAATCAGTTAGTCTAACCGAAACAGGTTTTGATAAGCCTCTTCACTACGAGGATGAGCCCGTAAGACATAAGTTGCTAGATTTATTTGGTGATCTTGTTTTATGTGGCGTCAATCCCCTGTCAATACAGGCACAGTTTATTAGTATCAAGGGCGGACATGAAATGGATGTCGACTTAGCCAAGCAATTAAGAGGTAAGCTTGTAAAAATTTGAAAGCGTTTAAATTAATCGTCATTTGAGAAAGGGATTGTTGATGATAAAAAGCATAATTAGCAAATTGATTCTTTCGTTAATCGTTATGATTTTGATTTGCAGCGGGACAACTCTGAGCAGTCGAGCAAATGAAATTGATAATAGTCAATCTGTTTCAGAAGATGAGAACGGATATACCAGCCTCACTGTTTATAATCAAAACCGGGCTCTAGTGAAAGAAAACAAAATTGTCGATTTAAACAAAGGCATAAACCATTTAGAATGGGAAAATCTACCAAGCGCTATTGATGTTCATTCTGTAAATTTGCGTTCTTTGAGTGGCAAAGGGAATTTCATTATTCGAGAGCAAAATTATTTTGTAGACGTTCTGACACCAGAATCTGTATTAAGACGTTCCATTGGTAAAACTGTTATTTTGGAGCATAAATCGATTGATGGAAAGACAGAAGAACGGGCAGGTACATTAATTGGGTTATCGGCAGGTCCTGTTGATTTAAATGCTAGTGACGGTCGCACATTTCCGATTCTTGCCAAAGTAGGAGAGCGATATGTTATCAAAACACGCGGCGAAATTGAATTAAATGACTTGCCAGCAGGCTTAGTCATGCATCCAAAACTTGATTTTGTTATCAAAACTGATAAAGCCGGAGAACAAAAAGTTGTTCTTGCTTATGAGACTGGTGATACAACTTGGCAATGTGATTATGTGATTGTGTTGGATGACACTAAGGACAAGTTTGATCTGACTGGCTATATTGCTTTGGATAATCATTGTGGCGTTAGCTTCAAAAATGTCAGTCTGAAATTAATAGCAGGCAGTGTACAAATGAATACGCCTGCTCCTAGAGCTTTTGCTCAGTCAATGCCTATGCTTGCCAAAAACAATCAAGCACAAGAGCAACCATTTGCCGACTATCATCTTTATACTGTTCCAGAAAAACTAAATATTTTCAACAATCAGATTAAAAGGATGGTTCTGATTGAAAGGAAAGGGGTATCAGCGGAAAAAAAATATATTTTCGATCAGCAATACTTTAGTTTTATTCCACCAAAACAAAAAATGGCGGTACAAGTTAGATTACAATTTCAGAACGACGATACGAAAAAACAACCATTACCCGCAGGACGGGTGAAAGTGTATCAAGAAGATGCAGATCATGAAATTCAATTGATTGGAGAAGACAATATTGCTCATACTCCATTTGGTGAAAAAATAATTCTTCAATTGGGCGAAGCTTTCGATGTTACCGGTGAAAGAAACCATTTTAACGCAGAACAAAGTTCTGAACATGATCGCATAGACAAGTTTAAGCTAACATTCAATAATCATTCAAATAAGGACATTGTTGTAACTGATATTGAACATTGTCCTGATCTGGCAGTATTTTTTTCTGAGACTCCTTTTACGAAGTTAAATAGCGACAGTTATCAATTTGAGGTGAAGGTTCCAGCTAATGCTAGTTCTGAGATTACTTATCAGATAAAAACAAAAATGTGATTTAAATATCAGAGAAATCAATCGTACATAAAATCGAATAATATGGCTTATTTCATTGCTCCAATATCACTAGGACTGGGAGATCTGGTAGTGTCATTACCAGTAATACAGGCTATGATTGATATGTCTGGAGAAGTATATCTGGTTAGCAGAGACAAAGCACAAAGCGAATTAGCAACAAGAATAAAAGGTTTGGCCGGAGTTGTTTTAGAATCAGATTTTGATTTGAAAAGTTTGAGTAACAAAGATAGCTATATTAATATGCGCGAACACCCCCTGCAGAAGGAGTTCTGGTGGGGCTCTGCGGTGTTTGATATTGTTTATCCAGGTTATAAAATAAATGACTTACTTAAAATAATAAGTAAAGATTTTGGTATTCAGGCAGACTTTGATAAATTACAGTCACTGCCATATAAGTCTATAAATGAGGTGAAAGACAAGATTGTATTTGTACCTGGCTCTGATAGTGAATATAAATATTGGCCAAAAAATAATTGGTTGTCTTTGGCTGCAACCCTAAAAGATTATGGGGTAAGCGTTATTGTCTTGGGACAACCAGAATCTTCTAGAGCGGTAAAGGAACTTGTCTCGGAGTTAAAATGGGTACCAACACCTACCATTGTCGATGCTCTGGATTTGATAAGCAGCGCAAAGGCAGTAATTGCTGTCGACACAGGTTTGATGCATTTAGCCGTGCATCAAGGACTTCCCACCATAGCACTTTATCGCAGTTATCCTATTTATGAAAGAAAGTACGCGCGCAACTTTAATCTCAGCGCTAGATCTTGTGATGCTCGTTGCATTCAACAATCATCAGGATATACTTATAGTTCAGTGACTAACTTCAATGATTTTATTTATAAAAGTTGGCAATGTCAAGCTGAGCCTGGTGAGTTTTGTATGAACAGCATACTTTGCGATAATGTAATTGGGATCATTGAAAGACATAGCGACTTGTTTTTAAATCAGAGCTTGGAATGTATTTGAAGGAAATATTTTTGTGATTGATTTAGCAATCAAACATTCATCAATGCCTACAAATATTCAGCATTCTAATTTTGACATTGAACCTACAGGCATTGCTTATGTCGGTTGTATTGATGAATATTTGGTCATAACAAACACAAGTCATAACACTGAGATTTCTGAGTTATTAACGGAAAAACTTTTGCCTAAGGCTATTTATAACCATACAAAATATCTGGATCATTTAGACAAAGCCGCTTTTGATCTAGATATGCACGCTATCTTTGTGGAACGAAATGAACAAGGCAAACAATATTTGCTTATGTTGAATCATTTTGGTTGTCTAAAGTATTTTGATGTTCGATTTGACGAGACTGCGAATGGTCCTATTATTCTAAATCCGGTTGCTGAGCAAATCTGGCTTGGTGATGTAGAACAAACGCTACTGATAAATGGTTGTTTAGTAAGCAGTTCTCCATGTGGATACTATACAGATGAACCCTCTAAACCCGGATTGTATATTTCAGTACCTATATGGAAAAAAGATGATGAATGGATCTCTGGGTGCAATAAGAGGTTGGAATATGAGGCATACTTTACTGAGTTGGGCATAGTTACAGCTATAGCAGTAAATAAACCAGCGAATTTATTAGCAATAGCATTTAAGCAAAATGTGTATGTGTATAAAATAAAGCAGAGTAAAAATAGATCGATAATTTTTGATGAGTTGGTCTGTAAAGTAAAGGTCGATTTTTATGCCCGATATTTATCTTTTTTACAAGAGAAGTATTTATTTTGCGCTGGTCATGACATAAACTGCACAGAGAATGTAGATGATACGAGCATCCTAAAAGGTGGCGGTTTTTTATTGTTTGACTATATTGAGAATGAAATTATTTCTGCATTTGCATTTGGTCATGATTTGGCTTGGGGTAATGGAGGAATTTGTGTGACTACGTATCCACAATTTACTGCCGCGCGTTCTGATAGTCAAACAATAAAGGATGTAAGAGTATTTGGATTAGACAGACAAGCAAACTTGATTGGTTGGAGTTTAAATACGGGAAAGTCAAATATTTTATTTAATAGTGAAGGAAGCTATTCAAATCTAGGAATTGCACATGTAGTGTTAACGAAAGAGAGCATAATTTGTGGTTTTAATCGGGGTGGGGCGGTTCTTCATATATATTATTTTGCCAACAATGATACAGGTTATTTAAATGGAAGAGTTTGATGTAGTTATAATTGGTGGTGGCTTTGCAGGAATAAGTTGCTCCTTAGAATTGCACGATAATTATGTTAAACATATTATTGTTGAGAAAAATCATTCTCTTGGAGGGCAAATATCGTTAATAGCTAATCGTATTAGAAATTTACCCGGGACGATTTTTGAAAATGGCAAAGACTTAGAAAGTAGCCTTGAAAGAACTTCGTCCGAACTTTTGTTGCCAATATCACGTAACGAAGAATTGGTGGAGATTGATCTAAGTAAGAAAATTATGAAAACAAGTAAAACAACAATGCGTAGCAAAGCAATAGTTTTGGCAACAGGTGCGCGTCGTTGCGAATTGCAATTTGAGGATGAAAATGAACTTTCTAAAAAAGTGTTTTACATGGTTGAAGGTAAAGAAGACCAATTACAAGGCAAGCGTGTGGTTGTGGTTGGTGGAGGCGATAGTGCTTTGATTGAGGCATTATGGCTTGCTAAATATTCGAAGCAAGTGGCTTTGGTGCATCGAAAAAAAGAATTTCATGCGCGTCCAGATCTTATTAATGATATACACAAACAAAAAAATATTGTTGTATATTTGGAGTCAAAAGTAGAGGGTTTGAAAGGCACTGCTGAGATCGAAAGCGTGTTAGTGAAGAATCTAAGAACAGAAAAAAGTGAAAATATTTTTTGTGAAGCAGTTGTAGCTAAGATTGGTCAAATTCCCAACAATCAATTATTCATCGGACAAGTTAAGATGGATTCAAGGGGGCATATACTTATAAATGAATATATGGAGACTTCTAATTCGGGTGTTTATGCCATTGGCGATCTTGCTTCTCCTCCATATTGGCGACTGGCTGTAGCTTCTGGGCAAGGTAGCGTGGCTGCTCGCTCAGTTATGAATCATCTTTGGAATCAGCAACTTTGATCGGCTAGTTCACAGTTGCCAATTTATCTAAAATTAATTGCGCTGCCCCTATCATGCCGGCATGATAGCCTAATTCCGATTTGTATACTTTGAGATTTTCGTTAATTTTAGGCAAAGTGAGATCGATAAGCATTTCGTTTAGTAATTCATAGTTTATAAAATTGCATAAACCACCACCCAATACAAAGCAGTCTGGATTAAGGGCATTGGCTAAAGATGCCATGCCTATTGCTAAATGTTTGTGCCAAGTATTTATTATTTTTTCGGCTATTAAATCTTTGTTTGTAAAAGCAGCAAAGACTGCTTCATTAGATAAAAGTGCTAAATCTTTAGCTAACGGTGATTGGCTAGGATTTACATTAGCTAGTATTTCTTTTGCTGTAGCAAGAAGTCCTGTGCCGGAGGCATAAGCTTCGTAGCAATCAAAAAGTCCACAAGTGCATAGGCGTTTATTGTCTGTCGAGATTCTTATATGTCCGCAATGTCCAGCTCCATGGTTGGCGCCATGAAACACTTTACCATCAATTAAAATGCCGCCACCAATACCGGTGCCTATAGTTAATACGATGACGCATTTTTTGTCTTTTAAATTGCGCGTATGAGCTTCAGCATAAGCGGCTGCATTGGCATCATTCTCGACATAAACAGGCAATAGAGTTTGACTCTCAATGATTTGCTTTATTTTAGTATCAGTCCAACCGGGTAAGTTGCCTGTGGCGCCAATAGGTATGCCAAGTTCTGTATCCACAATACCTGGGGTTGCAATGCCAATACCAGCTATGAGATGCTCTTTTTTGATCTGATTTATCAATTCAACAAATTTGTTTAGTATATTTGGTGGACTTTTTGGCGTTGGTACTTTTATTGTTTCGCCAACAATACCTTCGCTGTTCACAGCAGCGATCATAATTTTTGTGCCACCAAGATCTATTCCAACAGCAGGCATTTTTATTTTGAGCATATTGTCTAAACTATTATTGTCCAAAACAGAATGACTACCGGTCAAATTCCACCTGTCCTATTTCCAAGTTGCCCTTGATCCGGATTGCCTTTAAAGACTAATTTGTCGAATTGGACTGGTTGTCCATAAAGAACATTAAAACCAAGACGATAATTATTTAAAATGAAATCTTTGCCAAAGATCAACTTTAAATCAGGTGGTCCAATGGCTGCAATAAGAGTCTTTGAATAACTCAACTTCTGGGTCATGTTATAACCAGTCATGCCGCCGATTGAAAGGTATTTGTTAAGTTTCACATCGCCTTGTAAGAAAACTGAATTTTGACCTTGAATATATTGGTCAAATACGAAAGGCGATTGGCCGTTAACACTTGATGATGTATAGCCGCCTTGGAAGCGCAAACGGCTCATATGTACATCAAGAATAGGGCTCAATTGGCCAATCAAACTGGAATCCCCAGTCGAGTAAGCTCTAGCAGCTGCACCGCCGTATATATATCCTTTAGCACCCCATTTATCGTCACCGAAATTAAAGAGTGGGTGAGTAACAAATGAGACTTGTTCTTGAACCTTATATCCGGAATTCATAACGGTTTGGTTAGGATTGCCGTGCAACTGAGCATAATTACTGCTGATATAAACCAATTGTGGATTGTCTTGGTACCAGCCAGCGGCGGTGCGGAAATTTAAGCTACTTAGATAAGGGATATTATAGAAGGGATGATTATCATTTAATTCGAGAGCTACTCTAGCTCGAGTAAGTCCTAACATACCATCTGGCAAGAATCGGTTAATACCTGATTGCAATCTAACGGTGTGCCAAACAGTTGCTTTAAAGTCAGCAATTAATAGATTGCTAACTGAACCATAAGCAAAGTGCGCTTGATAAAGAGGATTTGTAAATGCCACTCTTCCTGCTAAACCAACTGAGTTGCCAGATGTACTATTACTGGGTCTACCGCCTAATTGAACCATTGGCGACCAGGAAAAAACTGACTTTTTACCCACGGCAGTATTGAATTGAGGACCGATGTTCATACCGCCCGACCATAGGTTATTACCGACATATGGTGTAGTAGGTATTACAGCTTTGAAATCTGTTTGTCCTACTGTACAAACTAATTTGCCAACCGGAATGGAAAAGGTACCAAAATCCATTCTACCGCCCATAATGGTTAAATTCCCGGTTTCTTTATAGCGTTCGTAGACCATTTTTCTAGCTTTGAATTTAAAGCTGGGATGATCTGGAATATAAGCTTCAGGATGACGCTTCTGTTCCATTATTTCTTCGCGATAACCAAGAGGGGCATTGGCAAGGTTTTTAGCAAGAAAGAAAGGTACAGGCATATCCATAGAACCTTCTTTAAAAGCTATGCCGTCTTTGCTACCGATACTTTTACGAGCAACTATTTGTGTTTTTTCGATTTGTGTTTCAGGTTTGGTGATCAGATATTCATCTGAATTGACATCGAATTTGAAAGCGCTGCCATTTGTAATTTGTCCATCTCTTAAAATACTTACATTGCCACGTGCATCAATAGTTTGTTTGCTCTGATCAAAAAGAATACTGTCAGCTTGCAATTTGGAATTTTGACCACCAATGATTGCTACAGCATTTCCTGTACCTAAAAATGTGTTTTTGTCCTGATCAAACTCTGTGTCATCAGCAACGATTTGGATAGTGCCTTTCAGGGTTGTGTTTTCATTGAAAGTTTCTGCTCCATTGTCCATGGCTTGGGTGTTTATAGCACCCTTTTCAGCCGAGGTTTCAAGTATAGGAGGAGGCTGATCGGTGCTATTTGCTGATTTAACGTTTGTTTGATTGAGACTAGATGACTTGTTTTTTGTGTCTAAAGCATCCAGCTTGGGCGTTAGAGGTAAAAGTAATGTGCCCGATGGGGTATAGCCAGATGTGTCAGTAGAGCTGGCTGCAGCAATAGCAGGACTGCTTATGATTGGCGACAATGTTGTCATTAGAATGCTTGAAAGCAAAATATTGGCAACCATTTTATTGGATTTGGTTCTGACTGAATTCAAAAGTATATTTCCTATTTACATATAAGGGTATTGTCGCCGCTTGAATAATTGGATGTCAACATCTTTTTCGAATACTATACAAATTTGAGTTAGGCTTAATTGTTCTTGATTTTGTAAAGTAAGCTTTTCTCTCATCTGTATAAAGCGCAATCCTATTGGTTTAGCCAAGATTTTGAGTAAACACTTACTGAATTGTAGTAATGACTTTCCTTTTGACCTGAATAATTTGTTATTTTGTAATTAGTCGGGTCATTTGCTTGCGGAAATATATAGATAAGCATTATGACGGTTTCTAAGTTGGAGATATTGTGGATCCATTTGTATTTCATGCGCCTACCAAAATCAATTTCGGACAAGGCATAGCAATCAGTGCTATTGAGTTGCTTAAAGAACTTGGCAGCCAACGCGCTGTTCTGATTACAGACAAACAATTAGTCAAAACTGACTTGGTAAAGTCATTAATAAAGGAATGGCAATCGCAAGGTAGTTTATTTGTTTTCAGTGATGTACTTCCTGATGCGAATTTGACCGCAGTTAATGATGCAGCCAGGCTTGCCAAGCAAGAAAAATGTGATGGTGTGATTGCATTAGGTGGTGGTTCTGTAATGGATACCGCCAAGGTAGTCAATATAATTCTTGCTTTTGGCGGCAATGCTCTAGAGCATCAAGGGATGAATAATATAGCAAGCAGGCTTTTACCTTCTGTAGCTATTCCGACAACTGCAGGGACAGGGGCTGAGGTTTCACCTGTAGCAATGATCAAAGATGATAAAGAAGGAAAAAAATTGTTTTTCGGTAGCGAATTTTTGGCAATGAGTCATGCCATCTTAGATCCAGAGCTTATTGTTAGTTTGCCCGCACGATTGACTGCCGCTACTGGACTGGATGCAATTACTCATTGTTTGGAGGCATTAGTGGTTGAGGGAACAAGTTCTCCGTTTACAAATGCTTTAGCCATGGATGCTTTACGTATGCTTTTTAACTTTTTACCAGAAGCTAAAAATAATTGTCAAAATATGGAAGCACGTAGCCAAACTTTGGTAGCTTCAACAATGGCTGGCATGGCTTTTAGCAGTTGTGGAGTTGGAATTGTCCATGCACTTTCTCATGCTTTAGGTGGTCAGTTTTCTACACATCACGGCATGACTAATGCTGTGCTTCTCCCACATGGTATGCGCTTTAATCTCAGCTTTGCAGCTCAACGGTATGCTCAAGTTGCTCGTTATTTAAAGCTCACCGAGAATACTGATGATGAAATTGCGGCAAATATTCTCATTGAGAGCCTGGAAAAATTGATAAAAACTCTTGGCTTACCAAGTAATTTAAGAGGTTTGGATGTACCTGAACTGAAGTCGGAAAAATTGGCACAATTGGTTGCTTTGGCAAGTAGTGATCCAGCTATGATCTTTAATACACGTCAAGCAACACCTGATGATATTGTTGAAATTTATAGGAATGCATATTAATGTCAGCTTTTAAAAACACTGAAGAATTGAATAGAGTGTTGTTGATGCTTTGGGATGCAATAAGAGAAGACGAACAAATGTCTAGTCAACTATTGCAATCAAAGATAAGTATTAGTTTTTATTATAAAGAACCTGAAAGTAAATTGACTGTTGACTGTACGGATGGCAACGAAATGAAAATATATGTAGGCGAAATAAATTTTAAGCCAGTTGTAGAAATGTATATGAAATCAGATCTGGCTCATGATTTTTGGCTGGGCAAAGTCAATATCCCTTTAGCCTTAATTTCGGGAAAAATCGTATCAAAAGGACCAGTTAACAAAGCACTTGCTCTTCTCCCTGTTATAAAACCTGCTTTCAATTTTTATCCAGAAATATATAAAACAATTTCTTGAGGATAAATAATTGAGTTTCCCTAAACTATTTGATCTGTTCCATATCGGCTCGATACTAATAGTGGCTCTATTAGTTATTTTTGCTTTGTTCTGTATATTTCTTTTAGCCAAAATACTTAAGTCAGATAATGAATAAAAAAAGCGATTATTTAAGTTTTACTGTGATTTTCTATTTTATGGCGTTTTAGGTCTTTAAAAATTTGGCCAGGCAGTGTAGATTTTCAGAGTTCATTCGATGAATGAAATTTGCGATTTTATTTATACAGTTTGCGCTTTTATTCGACTCGATAAAATGAGCAGATTGCCTTGTGAAATCGTTGTTTTTTGTCCCCTTGTTACTTAGAAGGAACTGAAATGCCAAAGAAAGTACTTGTTGCTCTTCCAGGAGGTTTACTCGAACAGGTAGATTTTGTTGCTCAAGTTGAGCATCGGAGCCGTTCTGATTTAATTAGAGAGGCTTTGAGGCGCTATATTGAAAATTTTAAACGCACCCAATCACCCAAGATGTCGGTTAGCACAGTTGGTTCGCAAAAGGTTGCCCTTCTTACAGATCCTGAATAAGCTGGCTAAAAGTCAGGCTAAACATTACTAGATATGGTACTTTTCCCATTTTAACCTTGACTAGGCTGGTCTATTTGACTAGCATTAACAAGGAAGCAGTGCATGTTTAATCAATCGGACTTTTAGAAAACAAGAAGAGCCATTATAAGAATCATGAATTGGGGCGGCATAATACTAGTAGAATTTATAGGCGCTTTGTTTGTGTTCTATAGTTTGCGCTATATCAAACTACCTCGGTTTTTTACGCGTCGAAAATTATCTTCGCGCTTTCCGTGGGGTTATTACGCTGATCAAGTCCCGGCGGCAGATAAAGGCTATAGTCAAGAAAATGCCAAGCTCGACTTTATGTATGACTTGGGGACTGAATTTGCAGGACCAGATGGATTTGGTGATTATGGTGAATTTACCGGTTTTGGTGAGTTAGGAGAGTATGGCGCCACCTTCTTCTCTGGTGAATAAAAGCTCGCCAATAAAAAATACCTTCCTTTTTATATTACTTGGTTTAGTTGTTCTTATTGTGCTTAGGACCTTTTCGGTCGGTAGCCAACATGAGAAATCTCAAGCACGTTCAGCAGCCTTGATTCAATGTTACCGAGCAGAAATGCTTATGCATTTTGTGGATGCAATGAGCTCTTTGCCCAGTCGGGGAAACAATTTTGGACTAGGAGCAGGTGTAAAGACTGTTGATGCTTTTACTAAAGTAATTAAGCAGGCAGAGGATTTTTTGGATAAGGCCTATAAAGCAGAACCAAACGATGTAAATATCCTAGTAAAAAACATAATTTTTAAAAAGCGAATTAATGAGGATATAAAATGCGATCTTAATGAATTAGGGGTAATTATTAACTCTAATGAGAAGCATATTTCTGAAAAGGACAAAGACCTAGCCTCGGCTATTTATTCTATATATTCGGGAATAAAGAGCAATAACCTGAATGCAGCCAGGGTAATTGAGACGCACTTACCAGATAGCTGGTTTAGAGAACAGGCTTTGTTAAAAGCATATGAACTTAGCAACGAAAATGCTGAGATTGATGTTTTGCGATCAACCATTGCGACCAAAACGCGCATTTATATTTTAAAGATCGTAATGATAACCATAGGTTTTACGATTGCTGCTTTATGCGGTTCTTTGATACTTTTGTATCAAGCAATTATCAGCTTTAAACAGACTAGCAAAGTTAGTGAAAACTCGTTAGTTGATGATAAGACTAAGAATATTTTTGATTGGCAAACTGTAGCATTTGTTTTTATTGCTTGGTTTTTTACCCAAATTGCTGTTGGGGCTCTGTTTATGTCGTTAAAACAACGAGCATTGGGAATACAAGTTGGACAAGGAAATTCCCTAATGTCTGCTCTTTCTATAGGGCTAATTTATGCGCTCAGCAATGGTCCTGCCCTTTTGTATATTTATTTTTTTGCACTTCGTCCACACGGCCAGAAGTTTCTTAATGGTCTAAATTTACGCTTTAGAGTTAATAATAATGGCAGTCTGTCTTTAGTGATTATAGGATTTTTGACGTGGCTAGCTGCTTTCCCACTTGTTATAGCAGCGTATTTTATTTCGGCAACCTTCTTTGGATCGTCTGGTTCGAGCAATCCAATAATAGCCATTGTGATGGACGCCGCTCAAGCCAATAGCAGCCTTACTGTGGTTGTGTTCTATATAATATTAGGTGTTTTGGCGCCTTTGTGTGAAGAAAGTCTTTTTCGAGGTTTTTTCTATAGTTATTTGCGTAGCCGACACGGCATGCTTTTTGCAAACGTTATAAGTAGTGGGCTTTTTGCTATTGCCCATATGGACATAGGGGCTGTATTGCCTCTTTTCTGTTTGGGTTGTATATTCGCTTGCGCCTATGAGAAGACTAACAGTATTCTCCCGGCGATGATTGCTCACGGATTGTGGAATAGCGCTACTTTTACTTTAGTGCTCTTATTATTTGGGGCTTAAGTCAATTATGCCAATCAAGCTTGTATCTAGTCGTCAAGCTTGTATTAGACGTGCTCGTCCGACTTTTTATGGTATTTGTTTTGGCTATGCGCTAGTTATTGTAGGCTTTGTAACTAGTTATATAGCTTTCCAGCATAATGCTTATTTTGTTTTTCCTTTGTTATTGTCGGCCAGTGTATTTGCTTGTTTTTTGACCGTTACTGCTTACAAGTTGATAAGGGAAATATTGTGTGACTATACACTTGAGTTTAGCGACAATGAAGCTATATTTGCAATTGCAGACAATTTGAACAATAAAAAATCTAGTCAAGTTGTTTTATTGTCAGACATAAAGTATGTTGAGTACTATCCATATCAAGACTCTGCAAGTATAATTTTTCATACATCTTATAATGATTTGGATGTACCATTATGGCCCATGGGAAGTCATGTTCAAGATGTAATTGATTTTCTTGTTGGGGCTGGGGTTAAAGTTATAGATGTTCAATCTGATGAGTCGATACCTATATGAATAAAATTGCAAAAGTGGGTCTAATTGGATTGGGAGTAATGGGTGAGAATCTGGCTCTCAACATTGAGCGAAATGGTTTTTCGATAGCAGTTTACAATCGGACCCAAGAAAAAACTGATGCTTTCATTGCCAATCAAGCAGCTGGAAAAAATGTTATAGGCTGTCACGATTTAAAAGAGTTTATGGCTTGTTTAGAAAAGCCAAGAAAGATTATTCTATTGGTGAAAGCTGGAGATGCTGTAGATAAGACCATCGATGGATTTAAGCTATTCTTGGAGAAAGGTGACATTATCATAGATGGTGGCAATTCTCATTTTAAAGATACACAGCGTCGGGAAAACGCTTTAGCTAAAGATGGCATTTTCTTTATTGGTTCAGGCGTTTCTGGTGGAGAAGAAGGGGCATTGAATGGACCTTCCCTTATGCCAGGCGGGGATAAAAAAGCATATGAACAAATACGTCCCATTTGGGAAGCTATTGCAGCTAAAGTAAATGATGGCCCCTGCGTAACATATTTAGGTCCCGATGGTGCTGGCCATTTTGTAAAGATGGTTCACAATGGTATTGAGTATGGTGACATGCAGCTTATTGCTGAGGTCTATGATGTCCTAAGACGCGGTCTAGGTCTCAGCGCCGAAACTATTGCTCAAACCTTTTCGCAGTGGAATAGAGGAATTCTTGATTCGTTTTTGATAGAGATTACGGCCAATATTTTAGGAGTAGAAGATCCGCAGACTAGAAAGCCATTCGTTGATCAAATTGTAGACAAAGCTGGGCAGAAAGGTACAGGAAAATGGACAGCTGAGTTGGCTTTGGAGCTTGGTATACCAATTCCAACCATTGATGCTGCTCTTACCGCTAGACAATTATCTGCTCTTAAAGATGAACGTGTGAATGCTGCTGCAAGGCTAAAACCATTTGTTGTTTCGGCAGGGGCCGATGATAAAGAGGCTGTCATTTTCGCCTTACATGATGCCCTATATGCTAGCAAAATATGTAGTTATGCTCAGGGTATGGCATTAATTGCCGCTGGGTCGAAAGAATATAATTGGAATATCAACTTAGCCGAAACTGCTCGCATTTGGAAAGGTGGATGCATTATTCGAGCTCGATTATTGGAGCAAATTAGGCAAGCCTTTGCTCGAGATAATAAATTAGCCAACTTGCTTCTAGATCCTGAATTCGCTGATTTTCAAAAGAATGCTAATGATAAATGGCGTTACGCTATTTCGTTTGCTATAGAAAAGAAAATACCAGTACCAGCACTGGCTGCTAGTTTGAATTATTATGATAGTTATTTGAGTGCTAGTTTGCCTCAGAATTTAACACAGGCACAAAGAGACTATTTTGGTGCTCATACCTTTGAGGTGGTTGGGAAACCAGAACTAGGATTCATACATGCTGATTGGCCTAAGATGATGCAGGATCAAGTTAAAGCAAAAGCCCCTAGTAAGTAAGTGCATTATGCCTACTTATTCAGTAAGAGCAATCAATGTTGGCACCTTTAATCTTGGCGAAGCGGATAAGATCATTACTCTTTTTTCTGCGGAGCGAGGGCTAATTAGAGCGGTTGCAAAAGGAGCTAGAAAGCCTGGCTCGAAGATTGCCGGTCGAGCAGAGTTATTAGCTGTGAATAAACTATTGCTTGCCAATGGAAAATCTCTCGATATCATTACTCAGGCTGAAGGTATAGAGAGTTTTAAGTCTTTACGGAATGACTTAGATAGATTGAGCTATGCTTTGTATTATGCGGAGCTTACTTGTAATTTAGGACAAGGGCTGAATCAAGAATCTGAATTGTATTTTGATGTTTTTCTCAAAGCATTAAGACAGTTGTGTCAGGCAGGTGGTAATTATATTTATCATTGTTTGAATTTTCAACTATCTTTACTGGATTTACTGGGCTTGAGGCCAGAATTAGATTCTTGTGTTGTATGCCGGAAGCGATTAATTGAGAGTGATTTGAGCGTTTTTCATCATGAATTAGGTGGAGCGATATGCAATGAGTGTTTTTCAAAAGGAAATGTTGAAGGAAAAGGACGAAGGTCTGTCTTGCATTTGGCAGAAACAGGGAACAATTATAGACATAACGAGGATCTTAGTAGTAAGGACACTTTTTCTTCGCACTTTACTTACTTAACCCCACTTGTGTGGAAGAAACTTATTTTGGCAGCAGCAAATTATTGTGCTCCAGCCCATCATAATGTGCAGGCTGAAGTAATAGATAAAGCGCTTGTGGCTGCACGCAATTTACTAGAAACATATATCGAGCATCTGGCCGGTAAGAAAATGAAAGCTTTGGACTTAATTTGATAAGCTATTTATCTATAGTGCTTTTGGGGTCTATTAGGGACAAGCATATGTTCAGCAATACTTTGTTGCGATTGAATACAGAAGTCGTCATTGTCTAAATTGTGCGTACAAAATCTTGTCCTACAAGAGTTCGTTTAGAGCCCTAATTATGTGGATTCTAAGCAGGCAAAACATTATCTCTTGGAATGATTTCTCTTTAAAATGCTCGGTTAAATTATTGAAAAAGGCAGACAATTCATCCCTTTGAATGGTTTACTGTGTGCGTTATGTCTATTAATTACAGCAAAATAACCTTCTTTGATGGCTGCTGGGCGGGAAGCCGGTACAATATTAAATGCAACTATTGATGGAGCGCAGGATAACAAGTGACGAAGTTAGAACAGACAGACAAAGCAATATATGATCTTATTCAAAGTGAAGTCAGACGAGAGCAGGAAGGCTTGGAATTGATTCCTAGTGAGAATCATGTAAGCGAAGCTATATTGGAAGCACAGGGTTCTGTTCTCACTAATAAATATGCTGAAGGACTGCCAGGTAAAAGATATTACGGCGGTTGTGAATATGTAGATGGCGTAGAGCAATTAGCCATTGATCGCGTCAAGAAGCTATTTAATGCTCCTCATGCAAACGTGCAACCTCATAGTGGAGCACAAGCCAATACAGCCGTCTATTTTGCTGTTTTAAATCCTGGTGACACGATATTAGGTATGAGATTAGATCAGGGCGGACACTTAACTCATGGCTCACCGGTTAGTATTTCTGGTAAGTGGTTTAAAGTAGCTGCTTATGGAGTAAATCCACAAACAGACTTGATTGATTATGATGAGGTGGCGGCAATGGCTAAAGAAACCCGACCAAAATTGATCATAGCTGGAGCAAGCTGTTATTCACGCATTATAGATTTTGAAAAGTTTAGAAAAATTGCTGATAGTGTTGGTGCTTTGTTTATGGCCGATATTGCTCATATTGCTGGATTGATAGTGGCTGGGTTGCATCCTAATCCATTTCCTTATGCACATTTTGTTACTACTACCACTCATAAAACATTGCGTGGTCCTCGGGGTGGGGTAGTAATGTGTCAATCTGAGTTTGCAAACGCTATAGATAAAGCCGTTTTTCCAGGTCTTCAGGGCGGACCGCTTATGCATGTCATAGCAGCTAAAGCAGTAGCTTTTCACGAAGCAATGCAACCAGAATTCATTGAGTATCAGCGCAACGTGAAAGCTAATGCTGACGCACTTGCTAAAGCTTTAAAAGCCAGTGGATGCGATATTGTATCCGGTGGTACAGATAACCATTTGCTATGTGTTGATTTGCGTCCTATTGGTTTAACTGGTAAGAAAGCTTCCGATCTTTTGCAAGAAGTAGGAATAACTGTAAATAAAAACTCGATCCCTAATGATCCTGAAAAAATGTTTGTAACAAGCGGTATTCGCCTAGGTTCACCAGCAATTACTAGCAGAGGTATGGGAGTAAAGGAAATGGAAATTATTGCTTCAGCAATTGCCAAAACTTTAAAGAACCCAGAAAGTGAAGAGGTAAAGAAAGAAGTTAGACAGGCGGTGGCCGATCTATGTACAAAGTTTCCTCTCTATCCAGACATGAAAGCAAAAGAAGTTAGCGTTAGATAAATGTTTTATAGGGCAATGGGAGTTAGAAAAATTGGCAATTAGATTTTTCCAATTACTTCTTCTTATAGTTGGAAGTATCTGGGCCATTTTTATCTGTGATGGGCGATTTGATGAGACACAGATACCGGGGTTCTTAATTGCGCTAGCTATAAGTTGGTGGCTTACACCTGAAATCCGTTCTCGAGCGTTGAGACTTGGCCTCGTTGATCAGCCGGGCGAAGAGCGACGTATACATAAAATGGCTGTACCGCGTTTGGGTGGGGTGGCAATTTATATTAGTGTCATGCTTACTATAGCTATTTTGGTAGCTATGACCGGACGCTTTCCAAAGAATGCCCGGGTGGGTGAAGGTGGTTTAGCAGGTATTGCTTTGGGTGGTACTCTGATTTTTATTTTGGGTCTTATAGATGATCTGGAGTCTTTACCAGCAAAGCTAAAACTACTAGTACAAACGTTAGCTGCATGTGCGGCCTACTCTTTAGGAGTACGAATTAAAACTATTCCTTTGTCCTGTCACATACCAGGGTTTACTTTTGGTGAGCACACTCTATCTTGGGTGCTAAGTGGCTTGTCTAATTTTTGTGGATTAGGCACTCATACAAATAATGCTCTTAATCTTGGACTGTGGAGCTTACCAATTACTGTTATGTGGTTGGTGGGTATGTCCAATGCCGTTAATTTAATTGATGGTATGGATGGTTTGGCTGCTGGTGTATCAGCTATTTCGGCCTTAACTATTTGGACAGTAGCAATGGCTGATAGCATTGATCGTCCATATGCAGCTCTTACTGCAGCAGTTTTAGCTGGGGCACTTCTAGGGTTTTTGCGTTGGAATTTTAATCCCGCACGAATATTTCTGGGTGATTCAGGAGCTTATTTGACTGGTTTTATTCTTGGTGCTGTTTCAATTACGGGTGTTATTAAAGGAGCTGCTGCGGCTACTCTGATAGTGCCGACTTTTTTGCTAGTGATATTGATATTGTTTTTCCCACTTTTAGATACAACATGGGCAGTCATTCGCCGAACAGCGCAAGGGAAATCAATTTTTACTCCTGATTCAGAACATATTCATCACAGACTTTTAAAAGCAGGACTGTCACAAAAGTCAGTAGCTTATTTGCTATACGGAGTCTCAGCTTTACTTGGACTGGTTGCGGCGGCGGTTGTGGGACAGCAAGTATATTTCCTTCTATTGGCCTCAGCAGTATTATTTATGGCAGGGTTCTTTTCAGAAGTATTGAATCGACACAGGCAACGAAAAAAAACAGTAGGTGCTGAAGGTAATGCAGAAAGTTAGTTAAGGCTGCTCTTCTTGATTCTTTTTCTTTTCTAAAGCTTCTAAATATGCCTTGCTCTTTGCTTCGATTTCGGCAATCTCTTTTTCTTTTTTATCTTTTTGCTGTTTGATTATTTGTTTATCCCAGTGGCGTTTTTCATCTTCGCGCTTATGTTTAGTCCGTTCTATATCTTCAGCTTTTCGGCGTTCTGCTCGTTCAAGCTCTTCTCTTTTATAGGCTTCGCGTTCACGTTCGGCACGTTGTTTATCTAACTTTGACATAGACTCCTCATAAATTACTTAGTGTCATTCTTCAAAATCATGTTCTTTAAATTGTAAATCAGAAGAATCTTTTGTGGTTTTGCGAGCAACACCAGTTTTAATGGCGGCCGATGCCACTGCTTTAGCTACTAATTCTACAATTCTAGGATTAAATACTCCTGGAATAATGTAGTCTTCATTTAACTCGTTATCGCTTATAACTGATGCTATGGCATAGGCTGCCGCTAATTTCATTTCTTCATTGATATCAGTAGCCTGGCAATCGAGAGCACCACGAAAAATTCCAGGGAAAGCAAGAACATTATTAATTTGGTTTGGATAATCAGAACGTCCAGTTGCCATAATTCTAACAACGGGCGCTGCTTCCTCTGGCATAACTTCTGGAATTGGGTTAGCCATAGCAAACACTATTGCATCTTTATTCATTTTTTTTAGTGATTTTGCCTCTATTGTGCCAGGTCCAGATAAACCCATGAATAAGTCAGCACCTGCAAGCGCATTATCTAAAGAACCTTTAAAACAAGTATTGTTGGTGTTTTCGGCGAACCATTCTTTCATATAGTTCATGTTGTCTTTGCGCCCTTTATAAATAGCACCACTGCGATCAAAGCCGATAACATTTTGAACCCCTGCACTCATAAGAATTTTTGTACAAGCCACACCAGCGGCACCAACACCGCTAACAATAACTTTGAGATCGGAGAGCTTTTTATTTATTATTTTAATGGCATTTAAAAGAGCGGCCAAGACGACTACTGCGGTGCCGTGTTGATCATCATGAAAGACTGGAATATCGAGTTCCTTTTTTAGTCTTGATTCGATTTCAAAACAACGTGGCGCGGAGATATCCTCTAAATTAATGCCACCAAATACGGGGGCTATGTTTTTAACTGTGTGTATAATTTGTTCGGTATCCTGAGTATCTAAACAAATTGGAAAAGCGTCAATTTTGCCAAATTCTTTAAAGAGCATAGCCTTTCCTTCCATAACAGGCAGAGCTGCTTTGGGTCCAATATCGCCCAATCCAAGAACCGCAGTACCGTCGGTTACCACAGCGACAGTATTACGTTTAATAGTGAGAGTATAAACGTCTTCTGGTTTATCATGAATGGCTAAGCATACCCGGGCAACACCTGGAGTGTAGGCCATAGAAAGATCGTCTCGAGTATGCAGCGGTACTTTGTTAGTGACGCGAATTTTTCCGCCTAAGTGCATTAAAAAAGTGCGATCAGAAACATGAATAACTTCAACGTCTTTTACGTCTTTCAAAGCGTCAACAAGTTTTTCACCATGAATTGAATCGCGCACCTTTACTGTAATGTCGCGAATAATAAAGTTTTTTTCAAAACCCGCTATGTCGATAGCACCAATGTCGCCGCCTACCTGTCCGATAAGAGAAGTAATCTTGCCAAGCATTCCGGGAATATTAGTTATTTTCAAGCGCACTGTCAGGCTGTAACTAGCACTTGGTTTTAGCGCATTGACCTCAGCAATAGTCATTTTTTATTTCCTTACACGAGAGCTATATGCTAATTCTATATTAATCGCTATGCTATTGGCTTCTGTGGATGAAAATGAAGCAATGCCAATTTTGCTAATTTTATAAGGACAAGCATAAAATTTAATACAAAATCACTTTCCAAGCTGACAACAATATAATGGTCAAATGGGTGTGATCCATAAGGAGGGCAAAATGATCAATGAGACAAAGCAGTGCCAACCGAATCTAATTAATGAAACTGAGGCACAAAATCAATCTGAATTGACCCGTCGCGATGTTTTGTTAATGGGTGCTGTAACAGCATCAACTTTGTTTACCTCTAAGGCGGTTGCTAAAGCAGCAAGCCAAGCATCAATTGTTGATACCAGTTCAAGTGCTGAGCCCTATATAGCAAAAGACTTTGCTCATTTGCTAAGTAAAAAACTGGAAGGCTTATCTCAAAGTCAGATCAGTCAACATCTCAAGCTTTATCAGGGTTATGTCAAGAAGGCTAATGAAATTCATCGTAAACTAAAGGATGTTGATTTAGTTTCAGCAAATCCAACTTATTCGCCATTGCGTGAATTGTTAGTTGAGCAAAGTTATGCTTTAAACGGAGCTATTTATCATGAGTATTATTTTGCCAATCTTGGCGGCAAGGGTGGTGAAGCAACGGGTGACTTGCGCGCTGCGCTTGATGATCGTTTTGGAAACTGGTCAAAGTTTGCTGACTATTTAAAGGCTGCAGGAAAATCGATGCGAGGTTGGGTCATAGTTGGATATAATACCCGCATTAATCGAATAGAGACTTTTGGACTGGATCTGCATAACGTTTATACGCCTGCTAATATAGTGCCAATCCTAGTCCTGGATGTTTATGAACATGCATATATGGTGGACTATGGTATTGATAGAGCAAAATATCTTGATGCGTTTATGCAAAATATCGACTGGGAAATAGCAGCAAAACGTTTTATGGCAGCTATCAAAAATCCTTGTTGTTTGGTTGAGCCAGTTGCTTAAGGACTATTTTAATTGGTTAAGAAAATGGTTTTGGGTGTATAGCTCATTTCTATTGCCGTGTTTTTTATATCTCTTGACTATGGGCGCCTCCCTTCTTGCTGCAATTAGGGCGGGGTTTGCAGGGCTTTTGTTGGCCACTTTTATTTATGTGCTATGGAAATTTAGTCTGCGTTTACATGGATTTATTATTTCCGAGCGCTATGGCGATCTTGTCATAACTACTTTTGGCATACTATTATGGATAGTTTGGTTTGGTGTTGCACAAGTAATTTTAATTGCATATGATGAGTTGTATAATCAAACAACTGCTCGCTTGCAATATTTGCACCACTGTCTGTAGTATCATCAAAAATGGCAAACGAAATAAAATCAAATACTTCTGTGTCAAGCAAAGATCCAGCAATAAGAGTAACGTTGCTTCCCAAAGATACTAATGCTAACGGTACTATATTTGGTGGAATCATTTTAAGCTATATAGATTTAGCTGCGGCTGTACAGGTGGGCAAATGCACAAGCCAGCGAGCTGTTACTAAGGCCTTCAAAGAAGTGATATTTAAAGCACCAGTCAAAGTTGGTGATTTGCTTAGTTTTTATGCTACCACTACATATATTGGCAAATCTTCCATTACTGTTCAAATTGACGTAGAGGTCGTGCGCGATGGCAAAGAAATACAAGTCACTGAGGCAGAAGTAACTTATGTTTGCGTTAATGAACAGGGACTGCCAGTTGCAGTTAAGCTTAAGAACTGAAGCAGAGCCCTTCTTACTTAATTGCCTTGCATGTCGCTTTGTACACTGCTATGAGGAGCAGGGACTGCTGAAGCGGTTTTGCTCTGGCTTTCATTTGCCTTCGCTATTTCGGTTTTGAGCACGTCAATAGCCTTGTTAAGCTGTACGTCTTTACCGTCTGCAGGCGAATGTTTAAAGCTGCTGTAGTTTAAATCAATCCACCAAGGACCGCGACCTTTATCATAGTCTTCGTCTTTTAAGATAACTTTGTAATCAGGAACAATGCCGACTTTATGAATATCGATATCATCTGGTGTCAAATAACGAGCGATAGTGATATTAATGCCGGAATTATCATCTAATTTATTAATAGCCTGTACTAGCCCTTTGCCAAAAGATGTTTGACCAACTAATTTGGCTCGCCCATTATCCCTCAAAGCACCGCTTAGAATTTCGCTGGCACTCGCACTACCTTTATTAATCAGAATAACAATAGGCTTTTTACAGGTTGGGCTATGAGAAGAATATTGCGAGCTCTTATAGCCATCGGCGTCTATTGTACTAACAATGACTTTACCATCGAGGAACATATTGGCTATTTCAATGGCATTAGAAAGTAAGCCACCTGGATTATTTCGCAAGTCGATGATTAAGCCATCAGTAGTGGCTGTTTTTTTAAGAGCTTCTCTCATCTCTGTATTTGCTCTAGATGAAATAAAGCTGTCCAGTCTTATATAACCGATATTACCTGGCAATACATCAACATTAGCAACGGCTTTAATTGGTATTTCAGCACGACTTAGAACTGCTTTATGCTTTTCAAGTTTGCGCATATAAGTGATGGTTACTTTAGTATTAATAGGACCGCGTATTTGCTTTACGACTTGATCCAGTGATTGTCCTTTAACAGGCTTATTGTCTACTTCTGCAATCTCATCACCTGGATGAATGCCGGCATTATATGCGGGAGTGCCTTCAATTGGGGCAATGACTACTACTTTGTGTTCTTTGTTCATGCCAAGCAACATGCCAACACCAAATAAACGGGCATCGATTTGAGACTTTTCTTCATCAAAAGCATCGCGATCTAAGAAGCGTGTATAAGGATCGGCAAGACTAGCTAACATAGTTTCGATGGCTTTATGAGCATCATCCATTGTTTTTAGCTTATTGTCGTAATGGTGTTCCCAACGAGTCCAGTCTTCGCCATTGAATTTTTGGTCAAAAAACGAATCTTTAACCAAGTGCCAAGCATGTTCATATAAAATTTGTGGGCTAAGCAAAGGTTTTGTGCCTTGGGCGATAGCATAAGGTTGTCCATAACCTTGATAGGCGAGAGCCTGCGATTCTCCTTCGCCTTTTTCGCCCAAAATTATGCAAGTTTGAATACCAAAGAAAAGCAAACAAAACAAAATTGGTACGCCAATTCGTCCTAACCATCTGCTATTTCGATTGTAACTGGTTTGATTTGAAAGAAAATTTCTCAAAGCCGAGCACCGTATTGCGATTCTAATTAAAGTGTACCCTCATTAAGCCTAAAACATACATTCTTTAATTGCTAGCTTACTATATCAATTGATAAGTTAACGCAAAGAAAGAGGATTTAGATATGTCTTTCGGCTATTTTTAATTGAGCACTTACTAATTGATTAAATGGTCTCCATTGGTAATATTTAATCTAGTTAAGAGTCATCGAATCTAAGGTTAATGAAGCCTAGGATAAGATCGATTGTCTGATCATTTGTCCTTCGGATTATTAGTAAATTTGGAAAGTAAGTATGGGGTCTGTAGATTTGGAATTACCAGCAAATGAGATTAAGCACTTGGATAGTAGCCCGGTAAATAGTCTCAAAATCCCGCTGCTTTCATCATGGCGAAAATTAAGTCCATCTACACAGCTGAAAATTAAAGCTGGCGTTAGCGTTTTAATGTTTGGCAGTCTATTTCTTTTTGGCAAGATAGATTTGTCAAAGAGTTGGCAAGCAGCTTCAGCCGCTAATTTTAAATTACTATTTTTAGCTGCTTTGATTTTTTTATCTTCTACATTTCTCAATGCTTATCGCTGGCAATTATTGGCCCAAGCAGTTGGTTTTCAAACTTCTTATCTCAAGCTAGTTCAGTACTGTTTTATGGGTTTATTTTTCAATTTGTTCTTACCTTCTACGGTTGGTGGGGACGCGAGTAGATGCTACTACCTGGCCAAAGGCACACATAAATACAGAACTGCTTTTTATTCGGTTTTTATGGATCGAACAATGGGAATAGCAGTTCTCTTTTTGTTTGCATCTTTTGGCTTAATGCTCGGTCCGGGTGGTTCGACGATGCCTTTGTCCTTAAAATTGCCTATTTTTGCTGGGACATTCTTTATTTATTGTGTTTTGCCCATCATTCCTATGTTGGCTAAGCAAATATTGGGTCCACAAAACTGGATAACTAGACAATTGCATCATCCAGCTTTGCAAATCTATCAAAGCGATAAAAAGCTGCTTTTAATCTCATTTTTATTGTCAATATTTTTGCAAGTAATTGTGGTGGTATGTCATGTCATCATTGGCTTGGCATTGGGATTGTTTAAAGTACCAATTTGGTATTACTTTGTTTTCTATCCTTCAGTTGCGGTTCTAGGATTTATTACACCTAGTTTTAATGGTATTGGCGTAAGAGAATGGGCATATACGTATTTCTTGTCTTTAGCACAAGTTGACCGTTCTTTAGGCTTAACCTATGCCATCATTTGGCTAAGTCTTATTACATTAAGCAGCTTGGTTGGTGGTATCGTTTATATGGCAGGACACTTCCGCTTCTCGGCAAAAGAAGCGCAAGAGGTAGAAGAGGAGATGCAAGAAGAGTTAGAGTTGCAGGAATCTCTTCCAGCGCAAAGCAACTAGTACTTAACAGAGTTTTTATGCCCAAAACAGTATTCACGCTCCCTGCAGGCAATCATTTACTTGTAGGGGATATTCATAAACAGGTCGTTGCAAAAGCAGTGGCTAGTAAACTAAATATATTTGCAGTTGGTGGTTATGTCCGTGATCTAGTTGTACATAGTCTAAATCCCCAATACAAATTATTGAGTAAAGACTTAGATTATGCCATTTTGGGTGGTTCTGCTTTTGAATTTGCGCGACTAATTGCTGATCAATTAAAAGGACATTTTGTTGCCCTTGATGAAAAGAATGATACTGCTCGGGTAGTAATGCCAGATGGATATATTTTGGATTTTGCTGGATGTGAAGGGAAAAACATAGATCAAGATATACAGCGGCGAGATTTTACTATTAATGCTCTGTATATGGACGCAAATGAAGGGCGCGAGATTGTTGACTTAGTAGGCGGCATCGATGATATCAAAAACGGTAGCATTAGATGCTTAGATCCAGCAGTATTTGTAAGTGATCCATTGCGGCTTTTGCGAGCCTTTCGTTTTGCTGCCTGTCTTAAATTTGAAATTGACAGTCGAACTCTTGCTTGGATAAAGCAATATTCTAAGAGTATTGACACTGTGGCAGGAGAGCGAATCAGTTATGAACTGTTTTTGATTTTTGGTGTTAATAAGAGTGCTAGCATAATTAAAATGTTGGCTGAAACTGGTCTGTTAGAAGTGATATTTCCAGAGCTTAAAGCTACACGACAAGTCACTAACAATGCCTATCATCATTTGAATTTATTTGACCATAGCGTAGAAGCAGTAATTAAAGCCGAAGAAGAGTTCTTGAAAGAGTTTAGTGTCTGGGAAAAAACGAATTTGACTGACTATCTGTCGCCAGGAATAAGCAATTTAGCTGTTTGTAAGCTAGCTTCATTGTTGCACGATATCGGCAAGCCTGGCACATGGGTAATTACCGAAGAAGGAAAACACACATTTATTGGTCATGAACGAACGGGTGAGGGCATGGTTTCTCCTATTGCTAAACGTTTGCGATGGTCGAATGCTACCGAAAATTTAGTTAGTATGCTTATTGCATTGCATCTTCGACCTGGACAGCTATTTCACAACACTCCAGCTACTGCTAAAGGGATTAATCGTCTCTATAGAAAAACTCAGCGAGATTTTCCTGCTTTGATTCTTCTTGCTCTTGGTGATTTAGGAGCGACAAAAGGTCCTCAAATGACAGACGATAAGTCGAACTTTTTACGCGATAAGTTCTATAGTCTTTTGAGTGGGTTTTATGATTATTGTGCGACAACAGAAAGTATGACAAAGCTGTTGGATGGTAATGACATTATGAAATTACTTGATATAGCTCCAGGTAAAAAATTGGGCAAAATCTTGGAAGCTTTACAAGAAGCGCAAGAAATGAAAGAAGTTAGCAATCTGGCTCAGGCAGAGGATTTTGTTCGATCTTGGCAAAATAAATCAGATCAAGAGCAATAGCTAATTAAAGAATAATGATCTGCTTGGCAAGTGCGTTTAATGCTTAGAACAATAATTCTCGGGCATAAAACTAGTAGGAAAATGCGTCAGCATATATAGCAGATTGCGCAGGCGTAGGTATCCGTTCTGAATTTTGCTGAAAGGATATGGTGCCAAATGAATAATAGAGCCGAAAAAATTCAAAATTATACTGTAATGACGCGGCTTGACGATGCCATACCATTACAAACAGAAGAATGGGTAGCAGTTGAACGTTTGCTTAATCAAGTGAGCGAATTTGTTCCCTTAAGCTTGCTCAATAGTTTAACTGAAGCTGTCATAACTTATACCGATGACCAAGCAAGACGTGGTTATTTGCTAGGACAAGATGATTTTGTTCAAGAATTACAAAACAAAGTAGCAAGAATAGCCTAATTAACGAAGATATTGCACTGGATTATTTGGTTTGCCATTGATGCGTACTTCAAAATGTAAGTGAGGACCGGTTGAGAAGCCTGTTGTGCCTTCGTAGCCGATAACATCACCTTTAGCGATATTGTTGCCGACGGCAGCAGCTATTTTAGACAAATGGGCATACAAAGTAGCCATTCCTTTGCCATGACTAACGATGACAACTTTGCCGTAACCGCCATACCAACCTGTATAAAGAACATTACCACTATCAGCTGCCCGAATAGCTGAGTGATTTGGTCCAGCCAAGTCTATACCGGTGTGGAAACGTTTTATGCCAAAAATAGGATGTTTGCGCCAACCAAATGGAGATGTTATGTCGGCTCTTAAAGGTGCCGATAAACGGCCACTGCCCATAAACATGTGCTGGTTATGATTGCGTTGTGAGGATTCCATTTGCACAATTTGTGTTTCAAGTTGATGTGATTCGCTAGCTAATTGTTTTTCTGCCTGTTCGTAGAAAGCTCTTTGGGTTTTGAGTCTGTTTGCAATTTGTTGTTGATCAAATTTTTCTTTGGCGATAGCCATTGCTTTACGAGCAAAAGTAGAGACTAAATCTCCCAATTGATTTTTTTGTTTTCCGAGCTGATCTTTGTTTTGGGCAAGAGCTGCTTCCCTTAGACGTAGAGATTCTAGAAGTTGTCTATCAAGAACAGCAATTTTTTCTTGGTAGAACAATTTATCGAGCAAAGTTTGCAGGGAATCAATTTGCATAAGCATCTCTATGAAGTTTAGACGTTGTCCTTCATAGATTTCGCGTAAGCGCTGAGCAGCTTGTTCTGTAAGGCTGCTTTCATCTGTTTTGACCTGACTTATGGTTTGTTGTACTTCAGTAATTTTGTCTTGGGTCTTTTCAAGTTTTCTTTTACTGGCAGTAAGAGCACCTTTGGTTACGCTCAACTTGTTTTCAATACGACTTAATTGTAAAAGAGCCAGTTGTTCTTTTTTGCGCACCATAGTTGCTCTTTCATGCAATTCTTTGCGGCGTGCTTCTATTTGTTCTAAGCGTGTGCGCGTATCTTCCGAAACCACCGGACTTTGTTCTTCTGCCTGATTAAGAATTGCCCTAGCAATTGCAGGCAAGTATAGAGAGGCGATAAAACTATTTGTAATAAGAAGTGCTGCTACTACAAATTTGATTGGTAAAAAAGTTTTGAAAAGGTCTTGTTTCATCAGATAAATGTGCTTATTGACAATTGTCAGTATAAATATGAGTCGTCAGTTTACCACTGCTGGAGCCGTTTTTGGACTTTCTTAAAACCGGTTCATTTAGTCCAAATTTCATGTCCAAATTGATATACAGCAGATTGAATAGTTATTTCACATGTATAGTTTAGTTGTCAATATAAAGTTACGAATTATACTAAAAGCTCAACAGTTGCCGTCTTAGGTTAATAATGCAAAGTATAAAATCTTCCACTTATTCAGTAATTAATACGCTAAAAAAAATATTGATAGTGTCTTGTCAGGCCAGTTCAGGAGAACCACTCGATTCTCCTGAACATATTAAAGCGTTAGCTTTGTCCGCCATTATGGGTGGTGCTAAGGCCTTGCGTCTTGAAGGAGTGGAAAACATAAAGTCTGTCCGCGCTGCGACTCACTTACCAATAATAGGTCTTACTAAGTCGAAAACGGTAAAAGAAAATGAGCGTTTGAACAAAGTTTATATTACGTCGTCTTATGCTGAAGCAAAAAGTCTTGCTGAAGCAGGCTGCGATATTATTGCCCTGGATGCAACCAGCAGACCTCGACCAGATAATCTTAGTCTGAAGGAAACAATATCTCGTGTTCATAATGAGCTTATAAAGCCGGTGTGGGCAGATATAAGTACCTTTGAAGAAGGTATGAATGCTTATTCTTGTGGTGCTGATCTAGTTTCTACTACACTTTTTGGTTATACAAAAGAAACGGAACAAATGACTTCAGTAGGTCCAGGTTTGGATTTGCTAAAAAAATTAGTTGAGCATATTGACGTGCCAGTAATTCTTGAAGGACGTGTTTGGCACCCAGAAGAAGTAAAAAAAGCATTTAGATATGGTGCGTTTGCTGTAGTTGTTGGATCAGCTATTACTAGACCGCAACTAATTACCGAACGCTTTGTGCGTATGATACCGAATAAATAACCTAAATATATACAAGTGCTAGCGTTCCCAAATTATGAATCGCTAAGCCATGTGGCTTCAACTAATATTGTTTAGACAGATGTCAATTAATCCATTAATAATAGTGGATTAATTGACTTGTATTAATCCACCAAAAATGATAGAATAAGTAAATAAATACCCTTTATCCTTTAAAAGTGGTGGGTTGTGGATATTCAAATTGAAGCTTCTGACCAGGCAATATTGGAAGAATTAGGTAAACGTATTGCCAGGCAGCGTATTAATCGGAATTTCACGCAGGGCGAGCTGGCAAAAGAATCTGGAACTGGAATAAATACAATTTATAGAATTGAACAAGGGTATTCAATACAATTGTCCAATTTTATTCGGATATTACGAGCACTGGGAATTATTCATCACCTTGATCAACTAGTAAGCTATCCACCAATCAGCCCAATTGAACAAATAAAATCAGGCAAGAAAAAGCGATTACGTGCTTCACCGCGGAAGGCTAAAAGACAGAGGCAATCAGCTCCTTGGAAATGGAATGATGAATCATGACTGTAGCAAGTGTAAAACTTTGGGGTAGTAATATTGGAGCGGTTTCATGGAATGAGGATCGTGGCTATGCATTTTTTGAATATGAGCCGGAATTTGTAAGGAGTGGCATTCAATTAGCACCATTAATGATGCCTTTATCAAGAACTATTTATTCTTTTCTAGCGCTTAGCAAAGAAACGTTTCATGGGTTGCCGGGAATGTTAGCTGACTCACTTCCGGACAAATTTGGCAACGCCCTTATTAATGCTTGGCTAGCTCAACAAGGGCGTCCAGAGAATAGTATGAATCCTGTAGAAAAGCTTTGTTATATAGGTGATCGCGGAATGGGTGCCCTTGAATTTGTGCCAGCAAAGGGACCAAGGGCTAAAACGTCGAAACCAATAGAGGTAGATGAATTAGTTGAATTGGCAAGCGAGATTTTGAGCGAGAAAAAAAAATTCAAAATATCGCTTAATGATAAGCGCAAATCAGAAGCGTTAAGCGATATTTTGCGTGTTGGTACATCAGCAGCAGGAGCTCGCGCAAAAGCGATTGTTGCTTGGAATCCGCAGACCAATGAAATACGATCAGGACAAATAGGGGTTGACCAGGGATTTACTTATTGGCTTTTGAAATTTGATGGTGTATCGGGTAACAAAGATAAAGAATTAGATGATCCAAGTGGTTATGGATTGATTGAATATGCATATTACAAAATGGCTTTAATAGCTGGTATTGCAATGAGTGAATGTCATATTCTTGAGGAAAATGGACGCAATCACTTTATGGCTAAACGTTTTGATCGTAAAGATAACGGCGAAAAAATTCATATGCAATCGCTATGTGCCATGGCTCATTTTGATTTCAATCAAGCAGGCGCGTGTTCTTATGAACAGGCTATCCAAGTGATGGAGCGACTAAAACTACCAATGAATAGTATTGAGGAACAATTTCGACGGATGGTGTTTAATATTGTTGGTAGGAATCAAGATGATCATACAAAAAATATCGCCTATCTTATGGATAAAGGTGGGAAATGGTCATTATCACCAGCGTTTGACATGATGTATGCATACAATCCATCTGGTCCATGGACTGGACAACATCAAATGTCTATGAATGGAAAGCGTGATGGTTTTGTTATTGAAGATTTTGAAGCATTCGCCAAAATGGCATTAATGAAAAGAGGGCGAGCTAAAGAAATTGTTAACCAAGTACAAACGGCAATTTCACAGTGGCGCAATATTGCAAAGGAAGTTGGTGTTTCAGCAGACAGAATAAAGTTAATTAGTAAAGCTCATCGCTTCTTTAAATGGTAATCGAGAAATAATTTCCTTTAGAAATATTTTTACCAGAAACCAATTGGTACGCCAAAGGGTCCTGCGCCTGGACCAAAACTTGCTCCAAATGAGCGGCTTGTATAACCTGCTGGTGTTGGACCACCAGTGTAGTTGTACATACCTGGAGCATTGTAAATTGGGGTTGAGCCTGGTCCTGTACTGCCTATTGAATAGCCAGAGTTATTAGTATTGCCCATTGAAGCAGCTAATTTACTGAGCCAAGAATGTTTCTTTGTAGGTGCAGTTGTTGCAGTATTGTTGTTTGTGCTGGCAGTACTCAGCGCAGAAGAAGCATTATTACTTGAACTAGCAAGCAAATTGTTAGTAGTATTGGCAGAGTCTTTGCTAACTATGCGATTGTCTACCAGTTCATTATTTGCCAAGAACTGATCTACTTTATTTTTGTCGGCTGGGTGAAGAGCTGCCCATAATTTTCCTGTACGTTCAAATAATCCTAACTGTGCATTATTTTGATTGGGCAATAATTTTTTTTCTAGTTTGCTTAAACGTTTGTCGAGCGGACGATCAGGATAAGTATGACCAAAAGACTGAGCTTCCATCATAGAAACTCGTTCCTCCACGCTGCCTACGAATGATCCGGTTTTACTGATATATTCACGAGGTTTGCTTGGTACATCATCTTGTTCATTATCACTACTTTCAGAGTTATTCATGTTTTGTACTGGGTGACTAACAGGTGCAAAAGCAAATGTATGGCTGGTATTGTTAGCCATTTTATTTTCACCATAAATATCGTGTCTTTGTTCGTAACTTTCTAAATTATCCACTCTTTGACTTAAATCATTACTTTTTGAAGGTGCACCAAAAGCTTTTGTCTCCAGACGGTTCAATCTTTGAGGGAGAGTATCATTAGTGTAAGTGTGATTGAATATTTGTTGCTCGAGAGTAGTGACACTAGGATAGGATGAGTAATCGAAGGCGCGGCCTGCAGGAGTATTACTGGCTTGATCTGTATCATTACTAGTGTCTGGATAATTCTCAGATGTGCCACTGCTAGTAGTGCTGGGGAGTTGTGCATTAGTTGCAGCATAGCTAGATGTATCATTAGAATTAGCAGGAGAATTAGCAATTTTAGTCAAAGTTTCATCTGGAAGTGTAGATACCAGATGTTGTACTCGACCGACTGTTGAGCCGCTTTGTGTGCAACCAAATACAAATTTTTCAAGGCGATCGATGCGATCTGAATCGTCATCGGTAGAATATTGATGTTCAAAAAATCTATTTTCCAACTTAGACAATGCTTGATCAATATTAATTGCAGAAGTGTCAGCATATACCTCTAGCATTACTGTTTGTCCAAAAATCAATATGGTGGTTAAAAGGCTAAACTTGAGATATTTGGACATAACAAAACCGAGATTTATTTAAGGAAGGTTTATAACCCATTGATTTTATCATTCACTCGCCTACTTTTTATATAGAGATGATATGTTAGCTAAAATTGGTGCAATTAAGGATAAACCGGGATTTTGTCTCTTTTGTACATAGATAATCGGATTATGGTAAAACATTATTCGTAACTTAGATTTGCGAGTATTTACATATGCATGACTGTCCTCAATGCCAAGTTCCATTACACGGGCATGAAGCTTTTTGTCCGGTTTGCGGACAGAAACAACAAGTCAGGCCAGAATTTCAGGGGCAGTCCATGCAAGAGTACAGAAAGCCATTTAATCCTCTTGGCTTGATCTTAATTGTGCTTCTAATTGGTGGACTACTTTTTTACGCTATACAAAATAGTTGGGTTGGACAATTGATTAAGCGCGGACCGGAGCCTCCTCCGGGCGACGCTGCTTTAGCCCCGCCAGCGGCTAGAGAAAAACTGGAAAATGCTATTTTGCAAAATGTCTCTGGGCAATCTAAAATTTGCAAATTTGTTTATATGGCAGGAGAGAAAACGGTGGATCGTAGTTACCCACAACCTGTTGAGTTGACTATTGATGTTAATTTAAAAGACCCAAGTATTAGAAAGTCGATTGTTGAGCCCGTAAAGTCGCTTATGGTTCCTGCACAGATTGGAACACTTACTTTAAACGATAGTCATTCACATGCCACTATTACATATAGTGTCGCTGTTGGATCTTCAGATAGCAGTGATGAAACAAATACTGGCGAAAACAAATCTAGCGAATCCGATCAAAGTACTACTACTGAACAGTAATAAGTAGCAAAATTAGACCAATTTCTTTTTATTGTTGAATATTTTATTTAAGAACATAGTGACTGGATCATAGAATTGATCAACTACACGCTCTTTCATTGGAATAATTGCATTGTCGGTAATATGAATTTCTTCTGGACAAACTTCACTACAGCATTTGGTGATATTGCATAAACCGATGCCGCCTTGTTCTTTGACGTATTTACTGCGATTGAGAGTGTCTTTTGGATGCATGTCTAAACCGGCGGTACGTACTAAAAAGCGCGGGCCCATAAAAGCATCTTTGCGATCATGATCACGCAGTACGTGACAAACATCTTGGCATAGAAAACATTCTATGCATTTGCGAAATTCTTGCACACGTTCAATATCTTCTTGGTAAATGACCCATTCCCCATTGTCGTTTGTGGTGAAGGGTGGAATCTTTTTGTTGACTTGGTAATTCCATGAGACGTCTGTAACTAGATCTTTTACAAGTGGGAAAGTTCTTAGTGGTTCAACTGTAATTTCTTCGCCAGTAGTAAAGTCGTCCATACGAGTTTTGCACATTAAGCTAGGTTTGCCATTTACTTCAGCACTGCAGGACCCACATTTTGCTGCCTTACAATTCCAGCGTACAGCTAGGTCAGGAGCATAATGTTGTTGAATGTAATGGATAGCATCTAAAATGACCATACCATCTTCTATTGGAACTTTGTATGTTTCAAAGGTGTTAGTATCACCTTTGCTGCGGAAAACTTTTAGTGTTGCTTCAGGCATGTTTTTTCCCTTCACTAGTGTTTCTTTTCAAATAATTCTTTTAATTCGCAAGGCATTTCTGGGCATGGGGTCATTTCGACTTTCATTTCATCGCCTTGTTGGAAAATAGAAGTATTGCATTTACCATATTCAGGATCAGTTGCAGGATAGTCCAGTCGGCTATGAGCACCGCGACTTTCTTTACGATTAAGAGCACCGCGAGTAATTGCTTCAGAAGAAATCATCATATGTTGTAAGTCTCGGCAAAGGTGCCAGCCAGGGTTATAGATTTTATTTGGTGAAGAAGAAGCATGTTTTATTTTTTCTTTTAATTGGTTTAGTTTTTCTAAGCCAGTCCTCAGATCTTCTTCTTCACGGAAAATACCTACATAAGTGCTCATGATTTGATTTAGCTCTTTGTGCAGGTCAAAAGGATTGACATTTTTGTCTGCTTTAAATGGTTCTTCGAGATCATCAATAGCAGATTTGATTTGTTCGTTGGATACTGAAGGGGTGGAAGATAAGCTTTTTGCATAATTGGCTGCGCCAGCGCCTGCTAGTTGGCCAAATACAAGCAAGTCAGAGAGTGAATTACCGCCTAAACGATTAGCTCCATGCATACCACCGCTACATTCACCGGCAGCAAATAGTCCCGGAACGCGACTAGCTTGAGTGTCTGCATCAACGCGTATACCACCCATTATGTAGTGCATGGTTGGCCCAACCTCCATTGGTTGAGCAGTTATATCAACATCAGCTAAGTCTTTAAATTGATGGTACATAGATGGCAATTTTTTCTTTACGCGTTCTGGATCTTGATAGCTAATATCAAGATAGACCCCACCGTGCTCTGAGCCCCTGCCTTCTTTTACTTCTGTATAAATTGAGCGAGCAACATTGTCTCTTGTAGATAATTCAGGTGGACGTCTTGCGTCGGTCTTTTGTCCGTTTACGGCCGCTTCTACCCAACGTGCTGCTTCTTCATCAGTTTCAGCAAAATCTTTTTTGTTTGCTTCAGGAATGTATTTAAACATAAAACGTTCGCCGTTCGTATTGCGTAAAATACCGCCTTCTCCTCGTACACCCTCAGTTACAAGAAGACCACGTACGCCTGGTGGCCAGACCATACCGGTGGGATGAAATTGCACAAATTCCATATCTATTAAATCTGCACCAGCTTCATATGCTAATGCTTGTCCGTCTCCTGTGTACTCCCAAGAATTAGAGGTAACAGAAAAAGATTTACCTACTCCACCGGTAGCTAAAATTACTGCTTTGGCTTGAAAAAGTACATAACGACCGTCTTCACGATAATAACCAAAAGCTCCCGATATACGATCACCATCTTTTAATAGCTTGGTAATAGTGCATTCCATATATACGTCTATGCCTTGGTGTATGCCACGATCTTGCAAAGTTCGGATCATTTCTAATCCAGTACGATCACCGACATGACAGAGTCTTTTATAAGTATGACCACCGAAGGCTCTTTGAAGAATTTTGCCGTCTTTAGTGCGATCAAAAACAGCCCCCCAATGTTCGAGTTCTTTTACTCGTAATGGCGCTTCTTGGGCATGTAATTGAGCCATACGCCAATTGTTGAGCATTTTTCCGCCCAGCATGGTATCGCGAAAATGTGTTTTCCAATTATCTTCAGCATCTACATTAGCTAAAGCTGCTGCTATTCCGCCTTCTGCCATTACAGTATGGGCCTTACCTAAAAGAGATTTGCAAACCAGTGCAACGGACACACCTTGTGCTGAAGCTTCAATTGCTGCTCGTAATCCAGCGCCACCAGCGCCAATAACTAATACATCACATTCATGAGTTTCGTAATTTTGATTTTCCGACATTATCAAGTTTCCTAATTGGCTCTAAAAAAATTGTAGTTCAGGGAAAGCGCCGCACGCAACCTGACGTATATAGAAATCTGTAAATCCTACAGAAAACAAGCTTAACCAGGCCCAAAGCATATGGTGTTCATTTAAACGAGTTACCCAATGCCAGATTTTAAATTGTGATTTTGTACAAGCATTGGCCGAAAAGCAATTAAGTTTACCTCCGACTAAGTGACGACAGGCATGGCACCCAAATGAGTAGCCAGATAAAAGAATTACATTAGCAAGCATGATCAAATTAACTATGCTGACACCAAAAGCACCATTGAAAAAGAATGCTTTAACAGTGTCATACCATAGGACCGCTAGGACTATTGTGGCTAAATAAAAGAAATAACGGTGCAGATTTTGTAAGACAAGAGGGAAAGTAGTTTCACCACAATATTTTTCTCCACCAAAATGTCCCACAGCACAAGCTGGCGGGTCGGCGAAGTATGCTCGGTAATAGGCTTTGCGGTAGTAATAACATGTAGCTCTAAAGCCAGCAGGAATCCAAAGAATAAGAAAAGCAGGTGACATATGCCACCAATCAAAATTGAACTTTGGTGAATAAAATGGTGAAAGATAAGGTCCTATTTCAAAATAATTATTTTCAAAAGCGCGGAATGTAGCATAAATGATAAATGCGGCAAACCCTAGCCCCACAAGTACAGGTTCTACCCACCAGGCGTCTTTGCGAGTGGTTGTACCAAAGCTTGCTTGCTGTCTTAAGCTGCTACTTTGTTGCATGAGTAAATCCCTTAGTATGAAGTGCTTACGTTGCTAAAAGGTATTTTAGCGATCTTGATTATAGCAATGGCAAAGCCTTTATTCTACTCAAGCGCACTCACTGGCTACTTGATATGTTTTAAGTAGAGTGTTCTGCTTGTTACTATTTGTTAGAATGGGAGGCTTGCTAGATTAAAGGCGATTATGAATTGGTTGTATTTCCTGGGTGCAATTATTGTTTTTTATATTGTTTTTGCGCCTCGGTTTGCCGCGTGGTTTTATAGACCAGTATTATTTCCTCGCTTGCCGATGCGCAGTCATGAGGCAAGTCCTATAATTGCGGGTATTAAGGGGAAAGCCATTTATTTTACGCAAAGTGATGATAATAGGCTGTGTGCTTGGTATTTTCGCAATCCAAAGTCTATATATACAATGCTTGTTAGCCATGGAAATCTTGGCAATATTGAGACTCATAATTATTTGACCGAAGGACTTCTTAAAGCTGGCACATCTGTTTTTATTTATGATTATTCAGGTTATGGAGCAAGTACTGGATTGCCTGATTTGGGAAGTGTTACAAAAGATGCAGAGGCTGCCTACGATTATTTGGTTGAGCAAGAACAAGTGTTGGCCGAAAACATTGTTCTGTATGGAGAGTCAATAGGGGCTGCTATAACTTCGCATTTAGCTATTGTGCGAAGAGCAAAGGCTATTATTTGTCAGTCTGGTTTTATCTCATTGAGGAGGATTGCCACTGAAAAAATACCTTTATTGTACTTATATCCTGACTGGCTGTTTCCAAGCCACTCTTTGCATACCTTGAACAATTTACAACAAGTAAATGTACCGTTATTAATAATGCATGGTGAAAAAGACATAGTGGTTCCGTTTTCGCATGCTGAAAGCCTATTTGCTGGTGCACCAGAGCCGAAACAAATAATTGCTTTTGAAAAAAGAGGACACAAGGATATGGTGTTTGGCGATCTAGGCTATTTTGTATCAACAATCGATGTGTTTTTGCAATCTCTGTCTGAACTAAATACAGCTCAAAAAAGTATTTAGTCTAGGCTCAGGCTTGGGTCATGTTTTATGCCTTGGGCTGCGCCTTCTTCTACATAAAATTTAAGTCTGCCTAGAAGATCATTCCATCCCCGAGCGTATTCAACTTCTATTGTTTCATTCAGCTCACCGAAAGCGTGGAAAGAAAAGTGTACATAAGTGTTGTCATTTATTGGCTTAAGCTTGACTGTAGCAGTGCCCCATGCAGCACGATCTGCCATGCCGAAAGGACCTTGCAATCGCAACAATTTAGGTGAATCTATAGCTATAACTGTAGCGTGGAGATAACCTTTTGAATCATTTTTATTTAAAGTCCAACGCTCGTAAAATCTGCCGCCTACTTTTGGTTCCATGACTAAATCGCGCGCGTCTTTGCGTTGTAAATAGGGGGTTGCCCACCATATTGCTGTGCCTGTAGTAAGGGCGTTAAACACTTGATAAGACTCGGCTTCAATAAGTATTTCTACAGCGACTTTGATAAGTGTTTTATCAGCCATTAGTTTTGCTATTAAGCTCCTTGTTTGTAAATCAGTCGATTCGTATTACTACTTTACCAAAATGTTGAGCACTTTCGAGATATTGAAAAGCTTCTTTAGCTTGGGCAAATGGATATACTTTGTCAATTACAGGTTTTAAATTATTCGCCGATATGGCTTTATTCATTGCTTCAAACATGTCTCTAGAACCTACATAAATTCCCTGGACAGATAGATTTTTCATTAGTATTGGCAAGAGACTGATACCACTTTCGGTGCCGCTCAAAATACCAATTACCGAAATTCTTCCATTTAACTTTGCAGCTTTGAAAGATTTACCAAGCGTTTGTGAGCCGCCTACTTCTATAATATGGTCTACACCTAGATTATTTGTATATTCGCGTGCTTTGATCTCCCAGTCAGGAGTTTTTTTATAGTTGATTGTATGATCGGCTCCGAGCTTTTTAGCTTTCTCAAGTTTTTCGTCACTGCTTGAAGTGACTATTGTTATTGCTCCACTGATTTTGGCAAATTGAAGGGCAAAAATTGATACGCCACCGGTACCTTGTATGAGTATGATATCTCCAGCTTTAACTTTTCCTGTACTGATTAAGGCATGCCAGGCAGTAATTGCCGCACAAGGTAAAGTAGAGCCTTCCTCGTATGAATAGTCAGTCGGTAGTAAAACAAGACCATTTTGATCAAAGACTTTGTAAGTGGCTAAAACACCTGCAATAGCTCCGCCCAAAGCACTACCGGTCATCTCATATGTGCACTCACCAGAAAGCCATTGCTGCAAAAATATTCCGGCTACTTTATCACCAGGTTTAAATCTGGTTACTTGAGAGCCAACTTCGATTACTTCGCCAGCCCCATCGGAGCATGGAATTAATTCTCCTGATGAGAGGACTTTGGGATCGTAATGACCATTGATCATCAAAAGATCCCTGTAGTTTAAAGATATTGCATGAATCTTCACTCTTACTTGATTGCTATTGAGTGATTGTTGATCGCTTTCTTTTAAAGCCAAATTTTCAATACCAAATTTGTCTAACCGATAAGACTTAATTTTTGTAGCAGTGGAAATATTTAGCATTAGTCTATCTGAATTATTGATTGGCCTTGTGTATATTTTCTAGGGAAGAGGTAAGGACAGTTCTTAAAGCATCCATTTGCTGAGTCAAGGTTTTTATCTTTTCGAAATTCACAGAATCGTCTGATTGTAGAGCAACTTTTCCAGCTTCCAGTAACTGATTTATATCTTTGGTTATTAGACTAAGCAGTTGATCCGCGGCGCTTAAACTGGCTAAATTAATAGCTGAACTAACCGCTTCTGGAAGGTTATTTGTACTTTGAACATTATTAGTATTTGGTGATGGATTTACTAAACTAGCTGGATTTTGATAGCCGACAGCAAGATTCTTTCCTAAATCGAATTGTTGCTTAGGGTGAGCAAATAATTCTTTTTCACTCATTTGACCGCTTGCTACTCTGATAAGATCACCAAATAATTCTTTGGCTAGTATCGGTACTTGTTCTAATGTAATGATATTTTTTTCAATATGCCAAACAGGGTTACTGCCATGCCATTCGGACTCGACAACTAATAGAGGTTGATATCCAGTCTCATTCATACTATGGATACTAAAAGCAAGAAGGAGTTCAGAAGGTATAACAAAAACTTCTACTCTAGTAGTACAGCCGCGTACTACCATTGCCCATAAGCGTGTTGATAAATGTCCGGCATAGGAAATACATTTATCATTGTTATCCATATTTTTGATTGGACGAGTGCACGTCACCATTAAATCTGTGCCTTTGGCGTTTCGATTGAACTCGAGTGCATATAGCTCAAATTCATCAAAAATTTTATCTAGACCGCGGATGGCTGTATCTATCATTACTTTTTCATTCAGTAGAATTTCATCTGGGCGCGCTTGAATATTTGCAGCAGTGCTGGAATTTAATCCGCTTTGACTGGACGTGTTAGCCGAATAGCTTGGTGTAATTTGATCTTCGAGTGTGTTTAACCATTTGGCTGTTTCTGAACCACGCCTTAGCCTAAGAGTATCCAAAATAACATGAGAGGCTTGCAGTGCGCTTTGAGTGGGTTGCAACTCATGCTTACTAGCCAAATCCCACTTATTATTAAACGAATGCTGTGTTTCCGATGCTGCTGGATCTGTCATTTTTTCCTTTTGCTCAGGATTTGAGCTGTCCACCATTTTAAACTTTTATGCTCCATGTAAAACAGTTGAATTACTTTGCCTTGCTAAACGCATCTTCAATAGCTGCTCGAGCGATAAGTTCATTACTGAGCGCTTTGAGGCTATTGATTTCTTGTTGTAGGCGTAATTTTGTGTCGGTTAGAGTAAGCAAAGCTTGTTTTTCATATGGATCACTAAATAAATTGTTTGCGATCCAGAAAGAAAAAGATTCCGCTTCTTCTGGTAGTGTCATAGGTAGTCGAATATGATCGGGTGATTCCATTCCAGGCATTAGACTTCTGGTGAGTTTATTAGTTAAGCGGACAATGTCATTTATTAAAAGGCTGGCTTGGTCTTGTAAGTTTGCCAGACTTATTGCGGAGGGTTCATCTGTTATCCACTTAATCAAACCTACTAAATAAGGCTGGTGTTCAGTAATTTTAAGAAGTTTAAATCTTTTCAGTCCGTGAGTTTGTATGTTAATCCGTCCATCAGACAAATAAAATGTTTCTTTGATCTCTGCTGTGCAACCTGTGTTAAAAGCCTTACCACTTTTTTTATCTAGTAATAAAACGCCAAATTGTTTGTCTGTTTTGAGTAAATTTTTGACCATTTGCTTATATCGATTCTCAAATATATGCAAAGGTAATTCAGCCTCTGGAAATAAGACTACCTCAGGCAGAGGAAATAGCGGAATCTCGCGCACTAATACTGATGTAGGACTAGGCATAATTTAAACTCTTAGACTCTTAAGTAATATAATATCGCTAAGCTCGATAAAATACCGGTATGTATTATATTTAATTGAGGTTGGGTTTTTGGCTGTGAGACTGCATCCAGCCCAGTATGCCGGATAGAGCGGATAATGGACATTTTGTATTTTCAAAGATTAAATGTTCAGAAGAGCCTATCAAAACTAAATCTTTGTCTTGACTGGCAATGGAATTATATATTTCAAGGGTACCTTTTGCTTTTACTAATTTATCTTGTACACCTTGAAATACTAGGACCGGTGTATTTTTTATTTTGCTGGCGGAGGTTTTATTTTTGCTCATAAAGCTAGCAAATTCTAGTAATTCTTTTGGTGATAAATACAAGCGATTAAATGGATCGGCGGACCATTCTTTGCGCAAACGTTCTTCCTTTGTTGCCTGCCCAACGATTTTGGTGCCTATGTCAAAAGGGCGATTAATACCTTTCACCAAATGAATAGCAACATCCAAATTAGTACTGGATGCCTTGTAACGACTTCCGGCTGGAACTGAGCAGATTAAGCCAGTTACCAAATTGGGGTATTCAGAGGTTAATTGTAATGCAATTGCGCCACCCATAGATTCTCCAAGAATAAAAATTGGTAGATCTTTATTGTCTTTGTCGATGATTTTTAAAACAGTGGACAAATCATTTAAGCATTGATCGAAATCAACTTTGTCCCCCCGCTTTTGAAGATATATAACTACCAAAACCCCGCACATTAAAAGCGATTACCGAATAGCCTGATTCTATGATTTGTTTGGCAAAAGAATCAAAGGATCTAGCGGTTAAACCTAAGCCGTGTACGCAGACAATAATTCCTTTCAATTCTTGAGTTGGGTCTAGCCATACCCATCCTGGCGGATCTACCTCATTTGTAGTAACAAGCTTCCATGGACCGGGTTTTGCTAAACTGCGTTCATTAGGTAAACATTCGAGAGTAAGATCTGAAATTTGTTGATATAACGGCAAAGCGTCATTGTATTTTTCCTGCCAGTACAGTTTGTCAGCTTGATCGATCAATGCTTGGGTATTTTCAAAGCTATCAGCTTGGGAGGAATCTAGTTTCAGGTTGGTTATTGGTGGATTGATTGCTAGTGCTGTATTTGAAGATAAGCAAAATAAACAAGTCCTATGATAAACGATACGCAATTGGCTTTTTTCATTGCATTATAGTTGATTCAGGATCTGACTTGATACCGAGCAGATTAAACATCATTTCGTCTTGATCTTGTTCGCAATTTGGTGTAGTCAACAATTTTTCTCCGGCAAAAATTGAATTTGCTCCCGCCATAAAACATAGAGCTTGTTCAGCAAAAGATAGACTTAATCTGCCTGCTGAAAGACGTACTCTAGCAGCAGGCATTGTAATGCGTGCTGTGGCAATCATGCGAATGTAATCAAATTTGGCGATGGGTTTTTGTTGAGCTAGGGGTGTGCCATCTACAGGTACTAATGCATTTACTGGTACAGATTCGGGATGTTGAGGTAATGTAGCTAATGTATGTATTAAACTAATACGATCTTCGTCATTTTCTCCCATTCCGACGATGCCGCCGCAACATACATTAATGCCGGCACTCGATACATTGTTTAATGTATCGAGTCTATTTTGGTAAGTACGAGTAGTAATGATTTTTTCGTAATAGTCGCGGCTGGTATCTAAATTATGATTGTAAGCAGTTAGTCCGGCTTCCTTTAAACGCTTGGCCTGCTCTAAACTGAGCATGCCAAGTGTGACGCAAACTTCTAAATCTAATTTGCTTACTTCTTTTACCATGGACAAAACTTGCTCGAAATCATCATTATTCTTGACTTCTCGCCAAGCGGCGCCCATACAAAAACGGCTGCTGCCATTGTTTTTTGCGTGTTGGGCAGCTGCCATTACAGACTTAAGGTCCATAAGTGGTTCTGGCTTAATTTCGGTATTATAACGAGCTGACTGTGGGCAATAAGCACAGTCTTCTGGGCAAGCACCAGTTTTTATTGACAATAAAGTACACTTTTGCACATAGCGAGGATCATGAAATTGTCTGTGAATGGAAGCAGCTTTGAAAACTAGCTCTATAAGAGGCATAGTATAGACTTGCTTTACTTCTTCTAATGTCCAATTAGTTCTAATCGGATTGTTATGCAAAGTGTCTGATTTAGTATTGTTTAGCTCAGATTTAGTTATTGTGCTTTGGTTTGTACTTAGTGTTGTTGTCATTTAGAGACCTGTAAATTAAGGCGATTACTTATAACGTGTAATTATCCCTTCAATAATCCTGTAAGTACATATAAGTCTCTGATTATATTTATTTTCTGCTTTAGGGTGGCAACGTTTATCCCAAGCTTTAATTAGTCGACCAAGTTTATTTGATTGTGCCAAATAATTACTGTTAATGGGCGAAGGGGAATTGGCACCCATCATTTTGATTTCTTGAAAAAAGTGCAAAGCGCTAGAAAACTGACGCGGATAGGAGTATTCCTGAAAATTAATTGTGAATTTTGTGGAATCTATCAGCGATAAAAGATCATCTGGACTTGGAAAAGTGTTTGCTGTAAAAGGAAGGTTTAATTCAGCACATATTGCTTGCCACTCAGGAAATGATCCATCGATGGGAAAACAAAAGACAAATTGTCCATTAACTTCTAATCGATTGAGTAGTTCGTGAATTACATGTTTAAAATTGCGCAGCCAATGGAGAGTGAAAGATGAAGCAATAAGAGTGTATTTCAGGTTTCTAAAATGGGCATCGGCTAGATAATTTTCTATACTGCTTTCAATGAAATATGTATCTTGCTTGAGATGATGCGTTGTTGTGTTGATCATATTTTGTTTGCATATTTGCAGCATACCCGCTGCTGGATCAATAAAATAAATATTGCGGGTTGGAAATCTTTGGATTAAATATTTGGATAAAACTCCTGTCCCACAGCCAATGTCGATAATATTTCCGTCATTATGTATTGCGGTATGCTCAGTAATTAGGTTGTCTAATCTCTGGGCAGCATACTTTTGCACATGAGCAGCTTGCTCATAGAAAATTGCTTGTTTGGAGAAATTAGCAATCAAAGCAGTGTAATTTTGTTCTTCGCTATATAGGAATGGTAACTTTGTCATGTCGTTCTTTTTCGTTGAGTGTATTGCAATGATTGAATATTTGTATTTGCAGTTGAGATTCAATTGCCTTTAAACACCATTGACTATAAGCAATGGGTAATGAATGATCGGCATATGGATTGATAAGTAATTTGCTGTTTGGTAATTCTTTGTGTATTGTCTGACTGTGTTGAATGTTGACAATTTTATCGTGATATCCGTGTAAAAGTATTACTTCTTTTATAGATTTAAGAGAGTCTAAGCTGATTTGATTGGTATCTAAATAGTGTAGATCTTCATGCAATAATTGCTGATTAATGTTCTGAAATTGAGATAATGATCGAGTTATGCCGCAATTAGTGTAAAAGTCGCAAAGTAAATTTTTAGGATCGATAACCAGCTGCTTTTTCATGAGAGCAATTTTCTTTTTAGCTAATCTATGATTGTTACTATGTTGATGAAAGTGTAAGAAACTGCCCAATAAAATGAGGGTATGAATTTGGCTAAGATCCAGTACTGATAGATAGTGCAATCCAAAAGAATGAGCAATAACAATTTTTGGATGAATAGATTTTGCTAAAGAAAAATTGTTTTTGTGGGAGCTGAAATATCCTCTGTCGAATATAAAAGAGGAGTTGTCGGAGTTTAACTGAGGAAGCCAGTTTTTCCAGACTCCACTCTCAAAACCCCATCCATGAAGAAAGTATAGTTCAATGTTTGTTTGCATGCCAATCGTTTAGAACTGTAATCAGGTAATCTATGTCCGAGTCAGTATGAGCCAATGTTACTGATAAACGAATCCGGGCTGTATTATCTGGAACGGTAGGTGGCCTTATTGCACGAGCATAGATATTTCTATTCTCCAAATAGGCGCTCAAGGACAAAGCTAAGTCACTGCTACCTAAGTATAAAGAAATGATAGGACTGACTGATTGACCTGTTTGGAAACCAATGTTTCTAAGCTCATCTCGTATTCTTGTGGCAAGCTTCTGTAGCCTATCTCGCTCTGGTGCCATTTGTGGTATCAGCTCCAAAGCGGCATAAATAGAGGCAAGTACAGGAGGAGGGAGTGCAGTAGTATAAATAAGTCCTGAACAAAAATTGACTAAATAGTCGCGCAATTGATTTGAACAAGCAATATAAGCACCAAAGCTACCGCAGCCCTTGCCAAAAGTACCCATTACTAATGTGTTTTCTTGAGGACTTTCGACCAGTCCCATACCATTCTTGCCAAATAAACCTGTTGCGTGTGCTTCGTCCACGTATAAAAAACTTTTGCTTGTTTGGCATAATTCTTGTATCGTTTTAATTGGTGCTATATCCCCATCCATACTAAACACTGACTCTGTAAACACTAGAACATTGTCGTCTCCATGCTTCAATATGAGTCGAGTAAGGTCTTCTAAATCATTGTGAGCAAAGCGCTTAAATCTGTGTGTGTTTAATTGAGCTCCTAAGATGGCGCTATTGTGACTGAGCTTGTCGCACAGAATAAAAGAATTGAGTTTTGAGAGTGCATGTAATGCTGTAAGATTGGTTTGAAAACCAGTCGGAAAAATGATTGCTGTTTCAGTGCCTTTTAACTGAGCCAGTTGCGTTTCAATTTGACAATATAATTCTGAATTGCCCGCCAATAATCTAGAAGACGGGTTTCCCACGCCATATTTTTCTATTGCTTGAATAGCTCTTTCTTTTAGTAACGGATGTTGCGATAAAGATAGATAATCATTGGAAGTGAAATTAATAAGTTTATTGCCGTCAATGGTTATTTCATTTGCCCTAATGTCACTCATTGATCTAAGAGCGCGCAAATTGGAATTTAATTGGCGCTCAACAAGCTTGTTATTGATTAATGTGGGTAACATAGTTCATCAATCTACGACAGTGGACAAGAGTAGAATAAGTTTATTAGTAAAGCTCAAAATAAGCAATTTTATCTTGTATTCTCACAGAACTTAAATTATTGTCATCACCTTAATTTCAGTCTTTCATATAATGAGTTTTTCCAGTTGGTGATTTACAGTGACAAAATATTCATTTCCGTCTGCTTTTTTTGTAACAGGCACAGATACCGAGGTGGGTAAGACAGTTGTATGCGCATTGTTAACATTAGGATTGAGCGCTGGATATTGGAAGCCAATACGTACAGGATTGCCATATACTGATACAGACTGGTTGCGGGATCACGCTGGATTGCCTGCTACTCATTTTTTCAAAGAAACTTATCTTTTTGCTCCACATGTATCACCACATGAAGCTGCGAAAGCTGAAAATGTGCAAATTGAATTGAACAAAATAAAAATGCCAGACTATAGTCCTTTATCCCATTTGATTGTTGAAGGTGCCGGGGGGCTTATGGTACCTATAAATGATAATCAAACTATTTTGGATGTGATATTACATTTACAGCTGCCAGTGCTTGTGGTGGCTCGCAGCGGACTAGGAACTATCAACCACACAGTTTTAACTGTGGATAAATTGCGCCAGCACTCTATCCCGGTACTGGGTGTGATAATGAATGGACAAAGACATGAGAATAATCGACTAGCGATAGAACACTATGCTCAAGTGAAAGTCCTTGCACAGATCGAGCCTATGAGTATTGTGAATAGACAAACATTATTAGGATCCTTTGAGAAATATTTTGGAAAAGACACAAATGAAAACTCAACAAATGCCTTCACCAGTTTGGCATCCGTTCACTCAAGCTAAAACTGCTCCTCCGCCATTAAAAGTGAGGCGGGGAAATGGTATCTATTTAGAGCTTGAGGATGGACGTAATATTGTAGATTGTATTTCCAGCTGGTGGGTAAATGTTCATGGCCACAGTCAGCCAGAAATAGCTAAGGCTATTTATGAACAATCACAGATCCTTGAACACGTTATTTTTGCAGGATTTACTCACGATCCGGCAGAAAGGCTAGCCAACGAAGTATTGAAATATTTACCTGCAAATTTAGCGAAAGTATTTTTTTCTGATAATGGCACAACAGCAGTTGAAGTAGCTATGAAAATGGCGTATCAGTTTTGGCAAAACAAAGACAACAAAGAGCGGGTTAAATTTGTTAATTTTGACCAAGGCTATCACGGCGAGACCGTGGGTTCTATGTCTTTAGGAAAGTCTACAGCATTTTTTAAACCATTTGAGAAATTGCTTTTTGAAACAGACTCTATCCCGTTTCCGGCAACTTGGGAAGGCGACAAGGATGTACATTTGAAAGAAGAAGAGTCTTTATCAAAACTAAAAAGTCTTTTCGCTACGCAAGGTCAACGGTATGTTGCGGTCATTATTGAACCGCTCATACAAGGGGCTGGGGGTATGCGAATGTGTAGAATCGAGTTTATGCAAGAACTAGAGAAACTGGTTCATGAGTATGGCATATTGCTTATTTATGATGAGGTTATGACAGGATTTGGGCGCACCGGTGATTGGTTTGCCTGTGCCAAGAGTAAAACTCGGCCTGATATTATTTGTCTTTCTAAAGGTCTTACTGGTGGTTTCTTACCCTTAGCATTGACTATTGCGACTGAAGAAATTTATCAATCGTTTTATAGTGATGACATACAGAAAGCTTTTTTTCATAGCCATTCTTATACGGGTAATCCGCTTGCCTGCGCTGCAGCTTATGCTTCAATAAAGTTACTAAATGACATGCAAAATAATTTTAAAGATATGGCAAAACTGCATCAAATGTTTTTTCAAAAATGGCTCGGCAATTGTCAGTTTTTAGAAAAACTTCGCTATTGTGGAACTATTTTAGCGTTTGATGTAATTACAGATGAACGCACGCACTATTTCAATGCCTTAGGATTGACCATGAGACAAGCATTTTTAGATGAGGGGCTTTTAATTCGTCCCCTAGGTAATACAATTTATTTAATGCCACCATACTGCATTAGAGCGGACGAATTGGAATTAATCTATAAGAAAACCGCAACTGTAATAAGCAAACTTTTAGCTGCCTAGCTGCGGTCTACCTAGCGCCATAAGCAAATTGAAGCAAGGTTGCTAATTAGTTATTTGATGCAATAATTCAACTTTTTGCTCAGCTAAGGCAAGCAGATTTGAAATTGGAATTTCTAGTGCTGCTGCTAACCTGCTTAGATTTTTAAGCGAAATATTCCGATAGCCGCGTTCGACATCGCTTATATAAGAACGATGGAAATCACTTGCTCTGGCTAATTCATTCTGCGATAGACCAAGCTTATTTCTTCTTTCCTGAAGAATCTCGCCTAGCGCTACAACCAATCTGTCGTGGACTGTCATATCCTTAGTAATCATTTTTTATAACCCATACCTAATTGAATTTATACCTGCTAACGCCATCAGTACGCGGTTTCGAACATGTCCGAATAACGTGACATAAGACTATGATATCAAGAGGTGTTGTGGTTTCGTGAATCGCAATAGCTAGTGATTTGTCGTCCACCTAAATAGTGATCGCTAGCTAAAATCCTTGCCCTGTCTACAAGACAGGTTTATTAGTTATTTGCCATTGTTGGTTATTGGTAGTCCTTTTTCACACCAAGAACGAAAGCCGCCCACTAATGAGTGGACATTTGTATAACCCATTTTATTTAGACTATCGACTGCCAAAGCTGATCGGTAGCCGCCTCCACAATAAAGTACCAAGCAAATATTGCGCTCAGGAAAATATTTTTCGATATCTCTTTCAATTATGCCTCGTCCTAAATGAAAAGCGTTTTCTATGTGCCCTTGGGACCATTCATGATCCTCTCTCACATCTATAAGCTTGATGGCTTCTGCATTTTGCTGCTTTTTAATAAAAGTATCTATAGAGATCTCAGAAATATCTTTTCTTATAGTTGAGACTAATTTCTCGAACGCTTCAGAATGCTTCATTTTTTTTGCTCGTTTAATTATTGTTGTATGTTGCTTTGATAATTACTTGACCATGATTCTTTTTAGCATGCAATAATCATAGTCTACATTGCTAAGAATAAAGGATAAATTGTGCTATTTAAACGAAGTATAGAAACAGCTGAGATTTTCGGTAAAAAAGTTCCTGAACCAAGAATTTTGCTAGATTTTTTGGGTTTTGAAACGCATGTTCGCCAAATCAGAGAAAAACGAGGCACTAACATTTGGCCGGGTTGGTATGATCATGCCGCTTACTATATTAATGATATTGTGCCAGAAAAATTGTATGGGAATAAAGATGAGGTCATTGTACCTGCTTGTGTGAGAGCAGCTGATTACGAGTTCGAATTAGCCTGTTATGTGACTAAAGAAGCGCAGCTTACAAGCATAGAACAAGCGATAACCTTTTTTAAAGAATCATGTTTGTTGACCATTTTGAATGATTGGTCTGCTCGTGATATTCAGTTAAAAGACATGCTTGGCTTAGGTCCAGCGCACAGTAAAGCAATTATTGGTAATAGTATAGGTCCAAAGTTTATTTCGCCTTCTGAATTAGAAATGAATCAAGACGGTGTTTTTAGTCTGGCAATGAAATTAAAGGTAAATGGCGAAGAGCGTTTATCTTCTAACTATAATTCTATCTATTACAAACATCCTCAAACAGGCAAACAACAAGCCTGGACTTTCCCGCGTTTAATGTGTTTTTTGGGACAGAATAATATTAGTGTGCAGCCCGGATACATATTTGGATCTGGTACCATAGGCAGTGGCTGTATCGCTGAGTTTATGGCTAGGCTAGATCCAGCCACCCGCAAAGAACTTGAACCGGCCCGTTATCCTTGGCTGAAAGACGGAGACATTGTTCATTTTGAAGTAGAAAAAATTGGTGTTCTAGAGAATAAGGTCAAACTTAGTTCGATATAGAATATAGATATATCAAAAAATTGCCTTTGGAGGGATTCGAACCCTCAATCCCTTACGGGCACCGCATTTTAAGTGCGGCTCGTATACCAGTTCCGACACAAAGGCATAAAGACCATCTATTTTTACAGGCTAGAAGGCAAGCGTCAATTTTTAGCAACTATAAGGTTTAAATTACGAAAAAAATAATTGTCAATGGCAAGTTTCCATAATAGTTTAATTCTATACTTTTGAGTATTACTTAGTGTATTTGAACAACTGAACGAATCCATATGGTGAGGCCTGCAAAATTTGAAGCTATATAAAGGCCAAGGCATATGAAACCCAGCAAGAGTTCGGCAATGAGCACTGCTTGTCTTTTGTCTAATGTGGTTACAATGCCAAATCTATTGACGATGTAAAAAATAATTGAAGTGCCAATAAAGAAATCAGAGAATAAGTATAAGATTTGATTTTGTTTAGGGAAAAGTATACAAAATGTAGTTAAAGTAATTGCTAATATAATCAGTATGTTAGTAATGTGGTCCATTTTGCGAGTCTTAGCATCAGAGCCACGATAACACTCATTTATAAATTGCAATGCCGCTAATGAGCTATGCCAACAAGAACGCCGCTGTTTTTTATTACTTTCCATATTTATTGAGTTAAGACACACTGCCAGGGAGCATTTGTTGATATAAAAGTGTCCGTAGTAGTGCTTCCTGTACTCGGAGCGCTGCCTCCTTGACCAGATAAAGTAATGGGATCTTGAATGGTGCCTGTAATCAATTTTTTACTTGAATTAAGACTGGTTATATTTAGCCCGCAAACCCCAACCACTGTCAAGTTTTGAGTTTGTTGGCTACCAGGGGGAGTGCCAGTCACCAATACCATAGCAAGAGTATCACCTACTTGTATGATTCCATTATTTATCAGAGAAGTCCATTGTGCTACACCTGCATTTGACCCTGGATACTGTACTTGGGTGCTTCCTAAAGAGAGGCTGCTAGAAAGTGTTGAAATATCTGATGAACCTATACTGCGGATAAGACATCCATTTGCTTCTTTTTGATTACAATTTCCTTGCCCACTATTATCATTATTAGCAAGATCAATGGTGAAACTTTGTCCGGCTGTAATTGTCTGTAATGCTTGATTTTGTTCTGGTCCAGAAGAAGGTACATAATCCAAACTTACTGCTATAGTGCCTACTTGATTGGGGTTGACTGTGCTCAATCCTTGACTAGCTGAAGCTGTAGCACTAGCTGTCACTTGTGATGTTGGGTGATTGAGTAGAGAAGCAAATAAATTTATCATTGTCCGTTGTACCGTTACGGTTACTGTTTTGGGATTTGCGGTTGTGTTCACCGAAACAGCCACAGCTGTAGCTGGTGGATTATCTGTTATCGCTATATTATCGACTGTATTGGCTGTAGCAATGCTAACGGCAGCACTCTTTGCTGTTTGAGCTGAGCCATTATTAATAAGTTGTTGTGCTCCTGCTAAAGCAGCGGCATCAACTGCATGTTGCAGCCCATCTTGAACCGCTACGCGATGAGTAATATCGACAGCTAACGAAGAAAGTACTAAGACAGATAAGAAAGCGAAAGCATATAGAACGGAAAGGAACATTCCATTTGAGCTTTCACGGGTATGAAATCGAAGCATAAGAATCTCCTGTAATTTTTATTGCAAGGGAGCACTAGCGGTGGCTGTAAGCGTGAGATTGCTTCCAATTTGTAATGGATCAGGATCGGGAAAGTTTGGACAACCATATTGGCCACTTTTAAAGCTAACTACTACTGTCACCGTAGCTGGTGTTACCGAGGTGTTCCAGCCACTAGTACTGGTCGGGCTGGTAAATTGAGATGAACTTTTAACAATATTGCAAAAGGTAATGTTACTGAGCACGGTACCAGGGTTTGCCACTGTATTAGTGGGGTTCTGCTGGTATGCTATGGCTAGTTTTCGTGCTGTTACGATAGCCACCTGGTTCAAAGAAGAATATATTTCATATACTTGTATTGCTTCATTTGCAGCTACGATAGTAATTAGGGCGAGCGGAAAAAATGCTACTAAAACTGCTGCTAATTCAGCAATCTGTGAACCTTTATCTGAACGTTTGTTTGAACGCCGAAGCATAGCTAATTCCATTGGATGAATGGGGTGCTCGAATACGCTAACCGTTGCCTTTCTTAAGGCAATTTAATAGCATCTTCTCGCTAATCACTAAAAATGTTGTCACCCAAATTAGCTATTGATAGGTTAATTTGTCCATCTTGCAAAATAGCTTTTTAAAAACGGGTAATTGGGCAGTGGGTTCTGGAAAACCATTTTGATATTTTACAT